>JANLPT010000035.1:0-15964 GCA_031367405.1 Bryobacteraceae bacterium | reverse complement strand
ACCAAGAGCGGCACCAACGCCTTCCACGGCACCGGCTACTGGTTCTACAACTCGAATGCCTTCAACTCGCGATCCAATCTGGACAAAAAAACCTTCACCAAGGCCCCCTGGCGCAACGAGCATCAGCGCGCCTTCACCTTTGGCGGACCGGCCATCAAGAACCGCACCTTCTTCTTCGGCTCCGTGCTGCGCTCCACCGACAACCGCTTCGCTTCCGGCACCGCCATCGGCGCCGCGCCCACCGAGGCAGGCCGCCAGATTCTGCAGTCGATCGCCGCCACCCGGCCTCAAGTTCGCGCCTTGCTCGAGAACTTGCCCGCGGCCCAATCCTCGGTTGGCGCTTCCATCACGGCCATGGCCGATGGCCGCAGCATCACCGTTCCCACTGGCACGTTGGCTGGTGCGGCACCCAATACCTTCGCCGCATGGCAATCCAGTGCCCGCGTCGACCATCGTTTCAACGAGAAGCACAACCTCTTCGGCCGCATCATGTATGACACTCGCCAGAGCGTCAGCGGCCAAGCCGTCCCCTCCGGCCTCACCACACTGGGGCCGGCCGTACGCAGTGCCTACAACGTTGGCCTCACCAGCAACTTTGGCACCAGCATGTTCAACGAACTGCGCCTCAACTATCAGCGCCTCACCAGTTCGAGCAATGCCTCTGACCCCAAGGCCATCACCATCCCCAGCATTGAAGTGGCCGCTCTCGGTTTGATCGGTTTCAATGCCGCCGACTCCCGCACCGCGATTGGTCTGGCATTAAATCTGCCCCAATCGCAGATCGCCAATAACTATCAAATCGCTAATAACTTCTCGCTCTTGAAAGGGGCCCACGCCTTTAAGATGGGCGTCGACATGCGCCGCGTCGAACAAGTGCAGGACTTCAACCCCACCCTGCGCGGCCGCTTGAGCTACGAGACGCTGCAGCAACTCATTGATGACACGCCCGCCGTGCAGTCCATCAATATTTTGCAACCGGGGCTGCCCACTTTCCAGAACTATCGCTATTACGATTACTTCGCGTTCTGGCAGGATGAATGGCGCATCAAGCCCTCCTTTACACTCACCTACGGCATTCGCTACGAGACCCCGGGTAACGCTTTTGCCTGGTTACAAAAAGTGAATAACCAGGTGGTCGCGGCGAATAATAACAATCCCGGTTACCGCATGGATCCGGCTCCGCCTCGTGACCGTAACAACTGGGCACCGCGCGTCGGCTTCAATTGGCGTCTGCCCAACATGGGCTTCATCACCGGCGATAAGAAGATGGTCCTGCGCGGCGGTTACTCCCGCACTTACGACCTCATCTTCAACAATGTCGCCCTGAATATCTACAGTGCCTGGCCGTTCACCCAGGTGGAGCAGCGCCTAGCCGGTACGCCCGGCGGCTTCGCTTACATCAATGGCATCCGCGCCGGCACCGTGCGGGCCCCCGCGCCCACTAACCCGAACCTGATCACCCGCACCATCGTTGACGCGAACTTCCGCGCTCCCTTGGCGGAGCAGTATTCGGTCAACTTACAGCGCGAACTAAAGGGCGGCATGGCCGTCACCGCCGGCTGGATCGCCACCAAGGGCACGGCCCTGTTCCAGTCGCTGGACGGCAATCCCACCGTCCCCGGCTCGGTCGGCACAGCGCGCGTGGACCCCACCCGCGGCATCATCCGTCATCGCGCCAACAGCGCTTCTTCCATCTATCACTCGTTCCAAACGAGCCTGGAGAAGCGTTTCAGCCGCGGCTTCCAGTACTCCGCGCATTACACCTGGAGCACCTTTATCGACGATGCCTCGGAGATCTTCAATGCCTCCGTCGCCGGCGAAGTGGCCGTTCCGCAGGATTCCTTCAATCGTCGCGCCGACCGGGGCCGTTCCACCTACGACCGTCCCCACCGCTTCAGCATCAACGCCCTCTGGGAGGCACCCTGGCTGAAGGAACAAAAGAACATCGCGGGCTACCTCGCCGGCGGCTGGAGCGTCGGCGGCTTCCTCACGCTTCAGGCCGGCGCGCCCTTCTCCGCTTTGGCTGGCGCTGACCCGGGCCGTCGCCTCTCCGGCATCGATACGCTCATCGGCAATTCTATCCGTGCTAACCTCAACACCAACCTCAATCTCTCCGGCCTTTCGGTGGAACAACTCATGCTCGCCGGTGGACGCAGCCTCTTCAGCTCTCCCACCGTCGCGGCTCCCTTCGGCAATACCGGGCGTAACATCCTGCGCGCCGACGGCATCAATAACCTGGACTTCGTGATCACCAAGAAGATCCGCATCCCTGTCGAGGGTCACGGACTCAGCTTGCGTTTTGAATTCTACAACGCTTCTAACTCGCGCGACTTCGGCATTCCAACCGCCCAAATTAACTCGGCCGCGTTCGGTAACCAGTGGAACACCAACGGCGGCAACCGCCGCATCGTCATGGGCGCGCGCTACGCGTTCTAACATATGACTCCCCAGTAGGTCGGGCCCCCGGCCCGACTCATCCCTAATGGAGAGTCGAGGACGCGTTGGGCGCGTTATGAGGCACCTTGCCGGCAGCAAACCAGCCGGGAACGCAGTGACCGGGTCCCGCTCAGCCGTCGACGACCCGGTCACTTCGTTCCCGGCTGGTTTCTGCATTGAACAATAGGTTTGTGAGTGTGCCTCATCGAGAATGGGCGGGTTGCCCTCTAATTAATCCAGCCGCTTATGAAATCGCAAAGCGCTCGCCGTCAGAATCAACGTGCCCAAACCAGCTAGCGCGAGAATCTGGGGCCAGAGGACTTCCATCCCGACGCCCTTCAAGAAAATCCCCCGCACAATTTCCATAAAATAGCGCATCGGATTCACGTAAGTCACCCACTGCACCACTTCGGGCATATTCCGGATCGGAAAGCTAAAGCCACTCAACATAAAGGCCGGCTGAAAGAAGAAGAACGTCGTCATCATCGCCTGCTGCTGCGTTTCGGAGATGGTGGAAATAAACAAACCCGCGCCCAATGAACACGCCAGAAAACAGACGCTCGCCAGGACGAGTAACAACGGGCTTCCCCGCAACGGAACATTGAACAGAAACATGGCGACGCTGGTGATCACCAGTAACTGCACCAGCCCGATGGCCGCAAAAGGCAACGTCTTGCCGAGAATCAGTTCCATGGGGCGAATGGGAGTAACCATTAACTGCTCCATGGTGCCAATCTCTTTCTCTCGCACGATCGCCATGGACGTCAGCGTCAACGTCACTAACATAATAATGTTCACAATCACGCCCGGCACAAAGTAGTTCCGGCTCTTCAGCTCCGGGTTAAACCAGACGCGCGGCTCGGCGCGCACGGTGGGCAGAGGCGCACGCAGCGGACGGTCGACGGCGCGGCCCACCAGCTTCTGCCTTCCCAAAATCTCCAGGTGCGTCTGCGCAAATTGGCGAATCACCGTCGCCGCCTGGTTTGCCACGATGCTCGCTGTATTCGAATTAGTTCCGTCCACTAACACTTGCACCGGCACCTCCCTGCCCCGAGCCAAATCGGCAGCAAAGCCAGGCAAAATCCGCACCACGGCCATCGCCTCGCTGTGGTCGAGCGTATCTTGCGTGTCTGTTTCACTCTCCAGCGAGCGGACGATGTCGAACCGGCCCGAACCGGTAAAAGCCTCTCGCAACTCCCGACTCTCCGCACTGCGATCCTGGTCCATCCAGGCAATCTTGGCGTGGTCCACATCCAAACTCACCGCATAGCCAAAAACCAATAACTGCACCAGCGGGGGCATGAATAGCGTCGCTCGCATGCGCGGTTCCCGCAAGGATTGCCGCAGTTCCTTCACCATAATTTCGCGAATCCGTTCCCACACCATCTTAGGCCACCTTCTGCCGCATGCGTCGCATGGCTAAACCGAATACCACGACGCCATAAAGTGTCATGGCGAGAATCTCTAGCCACAAAATCTCAGCACCCACCCCCTTCAAGAAGATGCCTTTCAGAATTGTCACAAAGTAACGCGCCGGGACAATGTAAGTAATCCCCTGAATCACCCGGGGCATGTTATCGATGGAGTAAATAAAACCACTCAAAAGAAAGGCCGGAAGAAAGCTGCTGAAAATACCAAGCTGATAGGCGATTAATTGGTTGCGCGCCGCAGCTGAAATCATGATGCCCCAGCACAACGCGCCAAAGCAAAAGATCGCCGAGGTGCCGGCTAGTAGAAGCACACTGCCGCGCAACGGGACCTCGAACAGGAATACGCCCGTGACGATAGCGATCACCATATCCGCCATCCCGATACTAAAATAGGCCGCCAGCTTGCCTAGCAACAGTTCCACGGGCCGCAACGGTGTCGAGAGTAACTGTTCCATCGTGCCGTTCTCCCACTCGCGAGCGATACACAGGCTGGTGAGGATCGCCGCGATCATCATCAGAATTACCGCGATCAAGCCCGGCACAATGTAGTTACGGCTCTTAAGGTCGCTGTTGAAGATCACCCGGATACGGGCGTCGACGCTCTTCACTTCGGGCGCGCCTAATTTCTCCCGGGCTGCGGCTCGTAACTCCGCGCCATACAGCGTCACCAGACCTTGCGCATAGCCCAAGGCAATGTTGGCTGTATTTGCGTCACTGCCATCTAGCACCACCTGCACTGTTGCTTCATGGCCCGCTTTGATGTCGCCGCCAAATCCCGGCGAAATCAGCACCCCCACTAATGCTTGGCTGCGGTCGATCGCCCGATTCAGATCCGCAGGCGATTCCGCGATCCGCACCACGTTAAAGTAACTGCTGCCCCGGAAACGTTCCACTAACTCCCGGCTCTCCGAGCTCTTGTCCAAGTCATAGATCACCGTCGGCACCTGATTGACGTCGAGACTCAGCGCATAACCAAATAGCAGCAGCAATAGCAGCGGCGTCGCGAGCGCCATATATAAGCTACGGGTGTCGCGGGCGATATGCAGAAACTCTTTCCGCGCCACGGCCTTAATGCGGCGCAGGTTCATACCGCGTCCTCCCGTTCAATGCTGGCCACAAAGACCTCCTCCATCGACGCCTTACGCATCGAAGATTTCAATTCCGCCGGCGTCCCCAATGCGATCATTTTGCCGTGATAGAGCAGCGCGACGCGATGACAGTACTCGGCTTCGTCCATGTAGTGCGTGGTGACAAAGACGGTTTGTCCAGCTTCAGAAAGTTGATAGATCAGGTCCCAGAAGGCGCGGCGCGCAATGGGATCCACACCGCTAGTGGGCTCGTCCAAAAACACGATCGGCGGCTCATGCAGAATGGCGCAACCCAGCGCGAGCCGCTGCTTCCACCCACCGCTCAAAGTCCGCGTCATGGTCTTTTCCTGGCCGGTTAAGCCAGCCATTTCGAGCGCATATTGCTTGCGGCCAGCGCGCCGGGCTTTCTCGAGGCCATAGATGCCGCTGAAGAAATCGATGTTCTCTTGGACGGTTAAATCGTCATAGAGGGAGAATCGTTGCGACATATAGCCGATGTTCTCCCGAACTTTTTCAGGCTCCCGCGCGACGTCGAAGCCCGCTACGATCGCTTGCCCTTCGCTCGGCGCGAGTAAGCCGCAAAGAATGCGAATCGTGGTCGACTTACCCGCGCCGTTAGGCCCCAGAAAGCCAAAGATCTCGCCTTTGCCCACGCGTAGGTTCACATCGCTCACCGCGACAAATCCGCCAAAACGCTTATAAAGATGTTCCACCACAACGGAGGCTTCGCTCACGCGGCCGCCTTCCTGATTTCAGCGATCAAGACGTCTTCTAGCGATGGCAGAATCGGCTCAAAGGTCAAGTGCGGCATGCCCAAAGCGATCGCATCGATCGCCGCTTCGGGCTTCAAGAATAAATGCAATGCCGCGCCACTCAGGGAAACGCTACTCACTTGGGGCAGTAACTCCAACAACACTTTGGCCTCCCGCAACCGGCTGCCCCGCACCGCGAAGCACGGCTCCAGGATTGCGGCCTTCAACGCCGCTGGCGTATCGCATCGTACCATCCGTCCGCCATTCATTAACCCGACCCGGTCACAGCGCTCGGCTTCATCCAAGTAAGCCGTTGTTACGACCACCGTCAGCCCGCCCCGAACTAGCTCCTGCAAAATCTCCCAGAAGTCGCGGCGCGACAATGGGTCGACGCCATTGGTGGGCTCATCTAGAAACAGAATCTCCGGCTTATGCAGCAAGGTACACATCAGCGATAACTTCTGCTTCATGCCGCCGGATAACTGGGCCGCGGGCCGCTCACGAAAATCGGCCATGCGGGTCATCTTGAGTAAGCGATCCTTGAGAGTTACCCGTTCCGCGCCGGCGATACCGAAGAGGTCGGCGTAAAAGTCCATATTCTCTTCCACGGTTAAGTCGCCATAGAGCCCAAAGCGCTGCGCCATATACCCGATGGCATCTTTCACCGCATCCAGATTCTCAATAACCCGGTGGCCCGCCACCACGGCCTCGCCGGCATCGGGGTCAATTAGGCCGCACAACATCCGCAAAGTAGTTGTCTTACCCGCGCCATCCGGACCCACCAGGCCAAACACTTCCCCCTTGGCCACCGCGAAACTCAACTGGTCCACCGCCACTAGATCGCCGAACCGGCGGGTCAAGTTCGTGGCCGTCACGGCGTTCTCGTTCATGGCTTCAAATCGATCACGCCATCCACTGGCATATTCAGCTTCAATTCACGTCCCGGATTTTCCACGTCCACTTTAATGCGATAAACCAGTTTCACGCGCTCTTCTGTAGTCTGTATCTGCTTGGGCGTAAATTCCGCTTCGCTGGCGATAAAACTGATCCTGCCCTTGTAAGTCTTGCCCGGGTAAGAGTCCGAGTGAATAGCGACGGGCATCCCGAGCTTCACCTGCCCCAACTTACTCTGCGGCACATAGCCTCTTAGCCATGGGTGGTCGATATCGCCCACGGTGACAATCGGCGTTCCGGCCGCCAGCACTTCCCCCGGATCAGCTGACTTCACTAAAACCACGCCGTCAACGGGCGTCGACGCCACCGTATCGTCCAATTGCGAATCGATCACGCTGACCCCGCTTTTTGCTCGCGATACATCCGCTCGCCGCGCCGCCAGATCCTCTTGGCGCCGTAATATTTCCAGCCGTTGCGCTTCGGTCATCTTGATAGCGGCTTCCGACCGCGCCACCGTCGCCCGGGCCGATTCGATATCCGTCTTCCGCGGACCCTCCGTCATCAGCGCCAGCCGCTGCTCCGCACTGGCCACTTGCGCCGATAGCGAAGCGAATCGCGTTTGATACTGGTCAAACTGATTTTGGCTGATGTCTTCCTTGGCAATCAGTTTCTTCGCGCGCTCCAGCTCCTTACTGGCCTGTTCGCGCAGCGAGCGCAAATCTTCGAGGGCCGATCGCGACTGGGAGAGTTCCTGCGGACGTGCGCCATCGAGTAACTCCTGTAACTTGGCTTTAGCCTGCCGCAACTCGCTCTGCCGCAACGCTAATTCGCCCGCCGTCATCTCCTGCTGATAGCGGATGCCGGTTTGTAACTGCACTAACTGGCTTTCGGCGGATAACACCGTCGCCGAATCCCGTTCCCGCATGCGCGACATCTGCTCGCGGTCAAGCCGCGCAATCACCATGCCTTTCGTGACGTTGGCCCCTTCATCCACATTCAGCTGCACTAACTTGCCGGCGGTTTTGAAGGCAATGTCCACTTTCTTAAACTCGATATTGCCGCTCAACTTCAGCACACCTTCGTCGCCGGCTTTCATCCGGCTCCAGGTAAAATACCCGCCCACCGCCACCAGTAACAAGACAATCGGTATGATCTTTTTCATTGCTTCTGCTCTCCTAGATTTCGTACCGCTTCTTGAATGGTTCCCGCGGCTGCCGCCAAGTCGATGCGGGCCAGATTAAATTGATACAGCGCGGTCAAATGGTTATCGCGCGCGCGTCCTAAGCGGGTCTGGGCGTCCGTCAATTCCAGGCTGTTGGCCACCCCGGCTTCGAAGCGTCGCTGCGCTTGCGCCAATTCGTTTTCCGACAACCTGAGGCCTTGCTTCGCCGTCGCGATCTGCTCGCGAGCCGAGCGTAGATTGTTAAACGCCAGCCGGACCTCCAATTGAACCTGCTTGGCCATGTCGGCCGCTCGCAATCGCTCCTGCCTTTGCAGCACACCGCTTTCGGCCATCCGTGCCGACCGCCGGCCGCCGTCGAAAATGGGCACCCGCAAGCTGACGCCGATGCTGCGCGTCGGCAGCATGTTATCGCTGCCATTGCCGATCACTCCGTAGTCGCCCGCCGCGCCCACCGATGGCAAGCGCTCCGCCGCAATGCTCTTCAGGTTCAATCCCGCCACCAATTCACGCTGCTGCTGCGCCTTCAAGTCAGGGCGGGCCTCCAGCGCCGACTTGAGCGTTTCGTCCAGCAAAGGCGCTATTTCTGAACCGTCGTTCACCCGGTCATTCAATTCAAGCGTCAGCGACATGTCGATCCCCATCACGCGCAATAACTCGAGCTGCGCCCGCTCACGGACGTTCTGCGCCACCAGCATCCGCTGCTCCTCATTGGCCAGTTGCACCCGGGCCCGCGTGACGTCGATGCCGGTTCCCATGCCCGCAGTTTTTTGCGAATCGGCCAACTTCACCAGTGCCCGCGCCAACTCGATATTGGCTGCCGCCGTGTCGACCGTGGCCTCGCCTTCAAGCGCTAGCACATAGGCCCGCGCCACTTGCTGAACGGTCAAGTTGGTGGCGTTGGCGGCCTCCAACTCGGCCACCGTGATCATGGCCTTGGCCGCCTTGTAGCGCTGGATGCTGGCGAGGTCAAGAATACTTTGCGACGCCGAGGCGCGGTAATCCACCACCGTGAAAGGGCCGGCGAAGCTGGGGAAACTTAAACCAGGGATAGACGGAAACTGGATGCCGAACGCGCGTAGATTGCGGGTCTGGTTCGCCGCGTTCGCCGCCCCTTCCACGTTCGGCAGAAAGGCGCTCATCGCTTGGCGCCGGCGTGCCTCGGCTTGCGCGATGCTCTCCCGCACTAGCTGCAATCGCAAATTGCCATCCTGGGCCGTGGCCACCGCCACCGCCTTCTGCAACGTCAAGGGCAATATTTCAGCCGACAAGCTTGCGGCCACCAGGCATACCAAAGCTCTCATCGATTCTCCATTTCACTGGGTGCCGAAAGTCCGGCCTTGGCAAAGGCCTTGATCTGCGTCAGCGCTTCCTGCATGTTTTGGCCATCGCAAAGGCCGCCGGAAATAAGCGTGATCTTGTGCGAACTCGCCATGGCGTGGGCCAACAAACCCATGCTCAAGTACATCCGCCAAAAGACTTCCTTCTGTGTCAAATGCGGTATCGCCTGGCCAAACGCGCGGTTAAATCTTGCCGCTACCGGCGCAACCTCTCCGGTCAGAATGCGATCGACCACGGGATGCGGATCGGCGAACATCCGGCCCATCATCTTGGTCATCTTCACGCCCGTTCCCTCTACGCTGGCTGCGGCACAGACCCAGGGCGCATAAAAGGCATCCAGCAGCAGATCGAGTGGCACCGGTTCGTCGCCGTACTTTCCTTCAAGAGCCACCAGCATGGCCACGCGTTCTTCATTGATGGGCCGCAAACGTCTGCCATACACCGCGCGGACGAGCTCATCCTTACTTTGAAAATGGTAATTGACGGCGGCGAGATTCACTTCCGCCAACGTGGTAATCTGCCGCAGGCTGGTGGCGTCGATGCCGAAATCGCAGAAGAGCCGCTCCGCCGCATCAAGGATGCGATCTTTGGCCCCCAAATTAGCTCGAACACTCGTATCAGTCATACGTACGTTTCAATTATGCGTTCGGCTGAATCGGAAAGTCAATCCCGCGCGTTCGAAATGAAATACCGGCATCCCCTCACCCTGAGACGACATCCGAATTCCTATGGATATTGCTACGATTAGCTATATCCCCTTCTTCAGGAGTTCGAACAAAATGACCTTTCTCCGCTTCAGCTTCGCGCTGATTCTCCTCTCGATTCACGCTTTCGGGCAAGCCAACGCCGTCAACGGCCAGATCCTCGGTGCGGTGACTGACGCAGCCGGTGCCGCGGTCGCTGGTGCCAAAGTGAAAGCCACCAACACGCAAACCGGCTACACGATCTCCGCCGAAACTTCGGCCAGCGGTCTTTACCGATTCAATATCCTGCCCCTTGGCGAGTATGAAGTGATCGTCGACGCCACCGGATTCGCCCCTAGCCGCATCACGGGCATCGCGCTCAACGCCGGCTCGGCCACCATCGATGTCATGTTGCAGGTGAAAGGCGTCGCCACCGAAGTCGTCGTCACTGCCAGTAACTCCGTCATTGACCCCAGCCGCACCGACCAGGGCAGTTCCCTCAGTTACAACACCCTCACGAATCTGCCGCTGGTTTCGCGCAATCCCTTCAACTTCATCCTGCAGCAGCCCAATGTCTCGGGCCGCGGCAACACCGAGTTCGGCGTACCGCGTAAGTTGAACGCGAACGGCTTCAACGGCCGCATTAATTATCAGCTGGATGGCTCAAACAACGTCCAGTCCGACCGGGCCGGCATTCGCCTCATGCCCGTGTCGAATACCTGGGTGCAGGAAGTTCAGCAAGTCTCCAATGGCTTTGCTGCGGAGTTCGGCAACACCGTCGGTACGGTTTTTAACACGATTACGCGGTCCGGCACCAATAGTTTGCACGGCGATGGCTCGTTCATCTGGCGCCGCACGCCTTATAGTGCGCGCCCCGCTTTGCTGCGCGCCGCAGCGCCCACGCCCGAAGTGAATGTCAACGCTTACAATTTCTCCGGCGGCGGCGCGCTGGTAAAAGATAGGGTCTTTTTCTTTGGCGCTTACGAACGCGTCAAGCGCGACTTACCGAACACCGTCTCCGTCCTTCCGGCAGATCTGGCCGCGCTCGGCCTGCCCTCTTCCTTCGCCGACGCCATTCCCTTCCGTCAGGATGTCCAGTTCTTCATGCTTAAATCCGATGTGCAATTGAACAACGCCAACCGGCTTTCCGTGCGTTACAACGGCCATCGCAATAACTCGCCGTACAACAACGCGGGAGGACTAACGACGGTCGACCGCACTTACAATTTCGTCGACCGGTCGCACGCCGGTGCCATTCAGTTAATTTCTGTCGTATCGCCTAAAGCCGTAAATGAGCTGCGCGTGCAGATCCCCTATCGCAGCCAGGCACAACAGGCTTTCGAAGCCACCGGCAAGGGCCCGGCGATTACCATTCCGAGCGTAGCCCTTTTCGGTAACTCGCTCGCCGTGGGCTTCATCTACGAAGAAACGACGCCCGAAGTATCCGAGAATTTTTCTTATAACTTGAATCAGCACTCGCTGAAAGTGGGCGCTACGTTTCGCGGCATTCGCGATACCCAGGTACAAGCCACCAGCGCCAATTACACGTTCGCTTCCATCGCGACTTACTTAGCCGCCAAGAGCGGCGCCAACCCCAAGGGCTACACCTCTTTCGTACAAACTGTTGGCGAGCCGGCCGTGACTTACAACTCGCTCTTCTCCAGTTTCTACGGACAGGACGCCTGGAAGCCGCGCGCCAACATCACCATCAGTTACGGCCTGCGTTACGACGTGTACCAGCCGCCGGCGGCGAACGCCAGTTCGCTATTCCCCTCGGGCAAATCATTCCGCACCGACAAGAACAATTTAGCCCCCCGCCTAGCCGTGGCCGTTGGCTTGGGTAAGTGGGTACTTCGTAGCAGCGCGGGCATCTTCTACGATCCCTTCCAAACCGACACTTACCGGCGCGCCATCGTGAACAACGGTTCGCCTGCCTTCTTTAATTTGAGCGTCGCCCCGACGGCGGCCTTC
The DNA here is from genome assembly GCA_031367405.1 of Bryobacteraceae bacterium. Lineage (GTDB taxonomy): Bacteria > Acidobacteriota > Terriglobia > Bryobacterales > Bryobacteraceae > JALHNI01. The sequence goes on along the minus strand of JANLPT010000035.1, from coordinate 4,189 downwards.
GCGCCTTCTTTCCCGGCCGTCTTTACCGGCGCGCCCGCCGGCTTTACGCTTTCGCAGCAGGACATCACCACCGTCGATCCGAAATTCGCCAGCCTCTATTCCGCCAACGCCAATGTCACCCTCAGCCGCGAAATTACGCCGGACCTCGGTCTTACCCTTACTTACTTATTCACCAAGGGTAACCGCCTGCCAATTTATCGCAACATCAATCTATCGCCCGGTTCCGCCTCACTCGCCGATGGCCGCCCGATCTTTGCCGGCACTCGTCCTGTAACGGCTTTCGGCAACGTGATCAGCGCCGAATCCGTCGGCCAGTCGAATTACAACGGCTTCAACATCAGCCTGACCAAGCGTTATGCCCGGCAATTCGAACTGATGGGTAGTTACACTTGGTCGCACGCGCTCGACAATGCGCCCGAGCAGAATAACATCGATAGCGGTGCCTTCTACCTCTCTGACTGGACCAATCGCCGTCGAGACTACGGTAACTCGCTCACCGATCGCCGCCACGTCTTCAATGGCAACGCTCTCTGGCGTCCGAGCGCCAAAAGCACCAACAACGCGTGGAATTACTTGGCCAGTAACAATACATTCGCCTTCATCGTGAATGCGCAAACGGGCGAAAATTTCAATATGGCCAGCAACCGGGTGCTCAACGGCGATGCCTCCACGCCCGCCGCTTTCCAGCGCCCGCTCTACGTTGGCCGCAACACGCTTGTCGCTCCGAAAACTTTTGAGGTCAACCTGCGCTATAGCCGTAGCTTCCCCATCAAAGAACGCTTCGGCGCGGAGTTCTTCATGGAGTCGACCAACATCTTCAACCACACCAACGTCACGGGCTTGAACAACACCGCCACGGTCGACACTGCCGGAAACATTACCGTCCCGCCCAGCCTCGCTTTCACCGGCGCTCTCGACCAGCGCCTCATCCAGTTCGGCCTCAAATTCAAGTTCTAACCGCTCCAAAAATTGGGTACCATAACCGGGGGCCTCTCGAAACAGGCCCCCGGTTAGGGAGCGTGTACAGTGGTTTCTCGGCGCTATTTTTTCTACGGTTCATTGCTGGCGGGCGCAGTCCCGGTCGGCGGCTATGGGTCGGTCACTTCGCTCAAAGCCCTCGGCTATAAGCCTTTCTACGACAAGCTGAACATCGCCTCCATCGGCTGCGGTGGACAAGGCGGCGTGATTCTGAACGACGCCGCGCGCACCGAAAACATCGTCGCCATGGTGGATGTCGACGAACTGCGCGCGGCCGCCAATTTGGCCAAGTTCCCCAAAGCCAACAAGTACAAAGATTTCCGGGTGATGCTCGAAAAGGAAGGCAAGAACATCGACGCTTGCACCATCGGCATTCCCGATCACATGCACGCCACGGTGGCGCTGGCTTGTATGCAGGCCGGCAAAAGCGTCTACGTTGAAAAGCCGCTCACCCGCACCCCCTGGGAAGCCCGCTTGCTGGCCGATGCCGCCGTGAAATATAAAGTGGCCACCCAGATGGGTAACCAAGGCTACTCGCACGAAGGCATCCGGACGGCTTCGGAAATTCTCTGGAGTGGCGAGATCGGCGACGTGAAAGAAGTACACGTCTGCTCCACGCCGGGCACCCATCCCACCGGCCTCGCCGAACCGCCTAAAGAAGTGGGCGTTCCTGACAACCTCAGTTGGGACCTCTGGCTCGGCAGCGCCTCCATGCGCTCCTACGCCGCCGAGTACACGCCCTATAACTGGCGCGGCTTCTTCGATTTCGGCACCGGCCAAATCGGCAACTGGGGCATCCACAGCATGGGCCCCGTCAACATGGCTCTGCAGCTGGGCGCGCCCACCAGTGTTGAGTTAGTAAAAGTGACTCACCCGAGTAAGTTGTCATTTCCCGATCGCGCGATTATTAAATTCGAGTTCGCCGCGCGCGGCAGCATGCCCCCGGTGACGGTCTACTGGCACGACTCAGCCAAACCCAGCGATCCCGAGGCGTACCACGTCCCCGGGATGGACACTGAAACCGTCCTGCCCGTCATGGAGAACTTAGTCGAGAAAGGGCGCGGCCGCACCCCACGGCCCGGCTCCGGCGGCTTTGGCCCGCCGACTGGCCCGCGCCCCGCCAATGCGCCTCGTATGGGTGCTGGTGGACCGGGGGTCGCTGTCTTCGGGCCCAATCGTGAAACACCCAAGCCTGGCATCCTCACGGGCAACGGTGCCGTCTTCGTGGGTACCAAGGGGCTCATGTCGACCACCGAGCGCGGCGAAGGCGTCCATTTACTTCCCGCCGCCCGCTGGAAAGAGTATGTTCTCCCTCCCCAGTTGCTCACCCGCTCGCCCGGCCACATGATGGACTTTGTCCGGGCCGCCAAGGGCGGTGAACCTGCTTGTTCCAACTTCAGCATCTCTGGCCCTTACGCCGAATGGATGTTACTCGGCGTCATCGCCTTCCGCGTGCCGGGCAAACTCGAGTGGGATAGCAAGAATCTGCGCTTCACCAACAGCGCCGAAGCGAATAAGTACGTCCGCCCCGCCTTCCGCAAGGGCTGGGAATTGAAACTCTAATTTCCATCCAACTGCCGGCTTAGTCTTTGGGGGCGTTCCATCGCTCATGCGGCTCAGGCTTTTTCAGCTTAATGCGCACGGGCGTCCCCGTAAAGCCGAAGCGTTTGCGTAATTGGTTAATCAGGAATCGTTCCGTGGAGAAATGTAACTCCGCCCGGGCTTCCGCGAATAACACGAACGTGGGAGGCCGCACCCCGACCTGCGTCATGTACTTGAGCTTGATGTCGGTCTCGTGTTTTAAGAAATCCAGGAACCGGTTCAACTCGCCCGTCGATGCCCGCACACCCGCTGACTCCCAACTCTCGCGAATCAGCTTGAAGAGCCGTTTCACCCCGGTACCATTTTTAGCCGAGATACACTCGAACGTGGCGTACTCCAGGAACTTCATCTCGTCGCGGACCTGTTCCTCGAACGCCGCCTTATTTTTCTTCGTGATCAGATCCCACTTATTCACGCACAGCACGATGCAGCGCCCCGCCTCATGCGCGTAGCCGGCGATGGTGGCGTCCTGCGCCGTCGGCCCCTCCACGGCATCCACCAGCATCAGCACCACGTCGGCCGACTCGATGTGTTTGCGCGCCATCACCACCGACAGCTTCTCCGCCATCTCGTGCGTCTTGCCCTTGCGGCGAATGCCGGCCGTATCGATGAACGTATACTCGCGGCCCTCGTGCTCCATCGTCTCGTCAACGGCATCGCGCGTGGTGCCCGCGATCGGGCTCACAATCGAACGGTCAGAACCGGTGAGCGAGTTCAGCAAAGTCGACTTGCCGGTATTCGGCCGGCCCACAATCGCCACCCGGATCGGCCGCATGTCGCGCGGCACCATCGGCTCGGGCTCCACGCGCGTGAAATCGGCCGTGATGTGCTCCAGGATCTCTTCGAGGCCCCGCCGATGCTCAGCCGAAACGCCGAATAGATGCTCGAAGCCGAGCGAGTAAAACTCGGTGGCCAGGTCCTCTCGCTTGGGATGGTCGATCTTATTCACGGCCACCACCACGGGCTTGCCCAGCTTTTTCAAGAGCTGCGAAAGTTCGCGGTCGATGCCGGTGATTTCGGCGCGGCCATCGATCACGAAGATCACTTGGTCGGCTTGTTCGAACGCCGTCCGCGCTTGGCGAAAGATCTCGCTGGGGATCAAAGCTTGGTCGTGCGGGATGATTCCGCCGGTATCGATCAGGGTAAAAGGACGCTCGTCGAATTGGACGATGCCCTCAATCCGGTCACGGGTGATGCCCGGTTCGTCGCCGACAATAGAGCGCCGCTGGCCGACTAAAGCGTTGAATAGCGTGCTCTTACCGACGTTGGGACGGCCCACAATGACGACGGTAGGCCGTTCAGGTAAGGATTCAGACATGGGTAATTCTATTGTAGCGGGCTGCAAGTTCGCGCGAGACCTGCGATCCTAGTAATATAGGATGTCCACTCCACCTTCAAAAGCCAATCAACAGATTCGTAACATTGCTATTGTTGCGCACGTCGACCACGGAAAAACCACGCTGGTCGACGCCATGTTCCGCCAGTCCGGCATTTACCGGGCCAACGAAGCGCAAAGCGAACGCGCCATGGATTCGAACGATCTCGAACGCGAACGCGGCATTACGATTCTTGCTAAAACCACGGGCGTGCGCTTCCACGACGTAAAGAT
>JANLPT010000108.1:0-5237 GCA_031367405.1 Bryobacteraceae bacterium | reverse complement strand
CTAGTGCTTAATTGCGTAAGTTCACAATCGTATTGCGAAGCTGACTGCCCTTGACTTCGCGCTTGCGCCAGCGGAACGGCTTGGCGCGTTCGTTGTGCCTTTTGATGAAGGCCTCAATGGCTTCACGCAGTTGATCCTTGCTGTTGAAACTACCGCCGTTGAGCGTCTTTCGCTGGAGAAGACTGCACACGATCTCGATCTGGTTCAGCCAACTCGCCGAGGTCGGAGTGAAGTGGAAATGGACCCGGCCTTGGAACTTCGCCAGCCAATCATCGTTCTTCTTGTGCGTCGAGTAGTTATCCAAGATCACATGAATTTCCTTGTCCACTGGGAGTTCGGCTAACACTCCGTCCAGAAAGTCCTGAAAATCTTTGCGCTTCTTCAGATCGGTGGTCTTGGCGTGGACTTGGCCGGTGCCGACTTCGAGAGCCGCAAATAGATTCAGCGTGCCATGTCGCTTGTAAGTGCTCTTGAGCGCCCGCACCACATCGCCGTTGTCGGTCTCCACGTAACCGCCCGGCCGTTCGATGGCTTGGATGCTGGGCTTCTCGTCCACGCTCAGAATCACCGCATTTATTGGCGGATCGAGGTATAAGGCGACGATCTCAGCGGCCTTCCGGGCGAACTCCGGGTCCGTACTTACGCACCAACTGCGTACCCTTTGCAGGTAAATGCCTTCCCGGCGCAGAATGCGCCACACCGCATGGACACTGGCACCGAGCGTCCCGGCTACCGCCGGCCCATCCCAGTGCGACATCCCCGGTGGCGGTGGCTGTTCCAATAGCGCCAACACGCGGTTGCGAAAATCGTGGCCGTAAGTGACGGGCTTACCGCTCCGCGGCCGATCCCATAGGCCTTTCAATCCCCACCACGCGAAGTTCTCGCGCCATTTTCTAACTGTCGGGATAGAAACGCCCAACTCCCGCGCTACTTGCTGTATCTCCCTTCCCTCTAAGCTCGCCAAAATGATTCTGGCGCGCTCTACCATTCGAGCCTCTTCGGTGCGGCTCTTGCTGATCGCCGTCAGGCTCGCTTTGTCCTCTGCTGAACACTCCAGAACCGGGGCGTGTCGTGGCATCCCCAAACATTGTCATACAGAAATGTTGTAATGCAACTAAGCACTAGTATGGCAACGAGCCGCGGTCCGGAATTCGCAGCCGATAGACCGAGGTTCTTGCGGTAACATAGAGCGTTTTTAGATCCGCATCGCCAAATGCGCAGTTCGCCGGCGCTTCGGGAAACTCGATCGTGCGGACCAACTTGCCGGCCGCCGTGTAGACCGCGATGCCCTTCGCGGCGATATAGAGATTCCCGTTTTCTGCCACGCGAAGCCCGTCCGGAGATCCGGCCATGTCCGTCAGAAAGACGCGTTCGTGAGAGGCGTTGCCTTCGCCATCCAAGTCGTAAGCCAGAACTTTCTTTTCCTGAGTATCGGCGACATAAAGTGTACGGCCATCCGGCGTTAGCGCGACGCCATTCGGCCGCGCCATCTTTGAGGTGACCAGGGAGAGCTGGCCCGCCGGGTTCACGTGATAGACGCCGCTGAATCCGATTTCCTGGGGCTCCAGCACGGCCTTCGAGGCAGGATCGGAAAAGTAAAGGTGACCGTCGCGCCGGATGGCTATATCGTTCGGCGAGTTTAAACGCTTTCCCTGCCATTCGGAAGCGACCACAGTCAGTCTGCCGTCCGGATCCCGGCGCGTCACCCGCCGGCCATCGCGCTCACAGCTATAGAGTCTACCCTGACGATCGAGTGCGTTGCCGTTGGCGGCCTGCGAGTAATTGCGGAGCGTTTCCGGATGATTCGGGCTAGCCAATTTCATAATGCGGGAATGAACCATATCACTGAAAATTAAATAGCCTTGGCGCGACCATACGGGCCCCTCCACAAAGCCGAAGCCGGTCCCGATGCGTTCGATCTCACCGTAAGTGGAAGCCACCGGCGCCAGCGGCTCTTCCACTTGAAGCTCCAACCGCCATTTCCAGTCCTTACCCGGCAGTAACTTCAGAAAACCGTGGCCCAGGTTCAACGAATTTTGAATTCCCACGAACGGCTCAGGGCAAAGATACCCGGCTGCAGGTCCGCCATAAAGATTGAATCGCACGAGCGGCTCGGACGGAGTGGAACTGGCTTGCTGGGAAAGGCGCAGCGAAACACCTTGCGGATCGACGAGGCGGGCGAACGGCTGGCTGCGGTATCCGGCCAGCGGGAGGGCCACGCGGGCATCGAACGATCCGAGGGCCTCCGGCGGCTGGAAAGTGCGGGGCTTTTGCTCACCACTTAAGACGCCCTGGGCATTGCGCAAAAGTTGAACGGTGTTCGGCGTTTCGAAAGTCATCTTCGCCGGGTCAGACCCCTTCACAAAAGGCAGGTTGAACGCGATATGATTGCCGATCGAGAAAACCATTTCCGAGGTATTCAAAGCCTCGGCGCTCACCAGATAATCAATCGTCAAATGTCCCGCGGCGATCTCGTAAGTGGCTGTCAGCCGGAAGCCAAAGGGATAGGACGGGCGCGTCAGCTCAGAGTCACGAAGCTCCACCGTCACCCTGGCCCCACTGGAATCGGCGGACCGTTTCACTTCCCGCCAAGCGAGGCTCTTCGCAAAGCCGTGGCAAGGCATCGGGTAGGTCTTACCCTCGATTTTGTAAGTGCCCGGACCGCAACTGGTTTCGGGCGTCGTGCCCACCGGAAATTGCGCACCGACTACGGGCCAAAGGAGAGGTCCCTTGCCCTTGAAGCCGGGGCCAGGCGAATAGTCGCGAGCGTGGTAGAGAAATTCGGTCCACCCATTAACTTTCAGGCGTACCCGGTAGCTGCTAAGTTCCCCACCCTCCGATGGTGCGACGGCGGCTTCAACACCGGCCTCGTTGTCGCGCAGCACGACCACCGTCGGAGTGCCGGGTCCCGCGGCCAATTCACTGGAAACCGTGTACCGGTTTTGGGCCCACAGGGAGCCGGCGGCCACCACTAGCAGCGTAATCATTCGGTTCATTTGCTCTGCCCTTTCGGTTCGAAGAGGCTGAAGCTGATGATATCGGCGCCCGCGGCGATCGTCACAAACTGCTTGCCGTTAATCGAATAAGTAATCGGTTGGGAGGTGATCGGCTGGCCGGTATAGAAATGCCAAAGTGCCTTGCCCGTAGCCGCTTCCAGTGCCACAAACTGGCCGTTCAACTCTCCTGAAAAAAGCAAGCCGCCGGCCGTCGAAAGCAGTCCGCCGCCGAAGCCGGTGGAACCGATCCGTTCGGACTCCCAACGCAGCTTTCCGGTAGTCAGGTCGAGCGCGCGGACATACACTTTCCAGGAGTCGTCCTTCATGTTGACATCGCCGGTGGCGCGGTACTGAAAGCCCCCCGGACGAAACGTCTCGGTGGACTTATTCGCGAAACCGCAGCCCTCCTGTGCGACGACATAGAACAATCCGGTGGCCGGACTATAGGCGGGGGATTGCCAATTCGCCGCGCCCGTCGCGGCCGGGCACACCACCGTGCCCTTCAGCGTCGGCTCGATGCCCGGAATCCGTATGGGCCGGCCTTCGGGCGTCAGACCGCTGGCCCAATTTAGTTTCTTCACGAAAGGCGCCCCGTGCAGGAACTTACCCGTGACGCGGTCCAGTAGATAGTAAAAGCCATTGCGGTCGGCATGGGCCATCAGCTTCCGCATTTGCCCTTGATACGGAGCATCCACCAAAATCGGAATCTCCACCGCATCCCAATCCATCGTGTCGTGCGGCGTGAACTGGAAATACCATTTCAGCTTTCCGGTATCGGGATCGAGCGCCACCACGCATTCGGTGTATAGGTTGTCGCCGCGGCGCACATCGCCATTGAAGTCGGGTGCCGGGTTGCCGATGCCCCAATACAGAAGATTCAACTCGGGATCGTAACTGCCGGTAAGCCACGTATTGCCGCCCGCCGATTTCCATGAATCGCCGGCCCATGTTTCAGAGCCAGGTTCACCGGGCTTGGGAATCGAATTGAAGCGCCAAAGCCGTTCCCCCGTCGTAGCGTCGTAGGCATCCAAAAAGCCATTCAGCCCGTGGTCTCCGGGAGCAATGCCGGCCAGTACCTTACCCTTCACAATCAGGGGCGCGGCCGGTGACCAGTAACCATCACTGGCTTCGGCGATCTTGGCTTCCCAAACCATATTACCCGTGGCCGCGTGCAACGCGATTAGATGGGCATCGGGCGTGGTGAAGTAGACTTTGTCCTGCCACACCGCCACGCCACGATTGGGCCCTTTCTGGCGGGCCGGCACACGATGATACTCCCAGATCTGCCGGCCACTGCGAGCGTCAATGGCGTAGACCTCGTTGGGCTGTGTCACATACATCACCCCGTTGACGACAATGGGCACCGTCTGCAAACGCGTGGCGTCCGGCACATGGAAGATCCAACGCGGAACTAACCCATCCACGTTGCCGGTTTGCACCTGTTTCAGCGCGCTGTGACGGCGGCTGTCGTAACTGCCGTTGTAATGCAGCCAGTTGCCCGGTTGGGCTTCCTGTAACTGCTTTTCCGTTACCTGCGCGGCCAGCGGCGCGCCCAGGATAGCCAGCATGATCAACTTGGGGAATCTCATCGGCCGACCTCATTTTCGCCCTGTAGGAGAGCCTTCACTTTCGTCCGCGCCTGCGAGGCCAGCATCGCCACCAGATCGCGGTATTGATCCGCAGTAAGTCTCTTGTCGAAATTATGGGGCATCAGAGACTCTTGGGCGTAAACCGCGGTGCGCAATTCCTGCGTTTCGAGCAGATGTAACTTGCCGTTCTGGTCGAGTAACTGCAAGGAGAACGCGTCGCTGTTGCGCGCCACTCCGGAGATCGTCTCGCCGCGTAACGTAGTTACCGTAACGGGGCGGAAGCCGCTTGGAACCGGCCGCGGCTTGGTGAGCGTTTCATGCAGTTTCTTTAAAGAAACTTGCGCGCCGATACTGGATAGGTCGGGGCCCAGCACGCCACCCTGGCCGCGGATCATGTGGCAGCGGACGCAGCCGCCCGCGCCGCTGAAGACCTTCATGCCCTCCTGCACATTGCCAGGAACCACCAGATCGGAGGCCGTGGCGCGCACGTTGCGGATGAAAGCCACGATCCTCCAAATCTCCGTGTCGGGCAAGCCCGTGGAGGGCATCACCGTACCGGGAATGCCATTCTTTACCACTTCGAAAATCGCCGCCTCGCTCACCCGGAAGTAACGGCGATTCGCATCCAGCGCCGGTCCGCGTTCCCCTTCCC
>JANLPT010000376.1:0-10581 GCA_031367405.1 Bryobacteraceae bacterium | reverse complement strand
GCTTCGCTTTCATCTCGTTGGTGATAGCGAACACGTAGGGCGGTAACTTACCGATGCGATAGAACTCGTCTGACAAAGCCATGGTGGGAACCTTCATTATGCCGGATTTGCGACGGTTCATCCGCCGGATCCGGAGTTTCGTCGGGAAGATGATCTCGCCGGGGGCGATGGGCCGTAAGGTAGGAAGCATGAAAGTTCAACGCTGGTTACTCACTGGATCCGCTGTCCTCGGCTTCGCGCTCGGGATGGCCAAAGGGGCTGAACGTTATGACCACACGGTACGGAATGACATTTTCGCGGGGATGGCCGGCGATACGGTGGCGATGAATCGGGCGCTCGACAAGATCGAGGCCACGCTGGCCGTGGATCCGAAGCACGCCGAGGCCATCGTATGGCGCGGCGCGGCGATCTTTTTCCAGAGCGGACAGGCGTTTCAGAAGCAGGACAACCAGAAAGGCATGGAGCTGTACATGCGGGCGATGGCCGACTTTGACCAAGCGGGTAAGCTGGCTCCGGATAGCCTAGGGGTGCTGATTCCGCGCGCGGCGGTGCTGATGTCGGCGGCATTGGCGACCAAAGGAAACCCGATGGCCAAACAATGGGTGACGACCGCAGTGGCGGACTATGAGCGCGTGCGCGAGATGCAGAAAGACACGTTCGCGAACCTGGGCGAGCATGCGCGGGGTGAGTTACTGCAAGGCCTGGCGAATGGCTACCGGATATTGGGCGATGAGGCCAAGGCGAGCGGCTATTTCGAACGGATCCAGAAGGAGATGCCGGGGACGCCCTATGCCAAGCGCGCGGCGATCTGGTTCGAGACGAAGTCGCTGACGGCGGCGCAAAGCTCCTGTATCGGCTGCCATACTGGCCAGTAGACCGTGCAGCACTTTCTGAAGCAGTTGGGGTGGTTGATGGCGACGGCCGCCGTACCGGCCATCGTGATGTTGATGGTGAGCCGGCGGTGGACGTGGGGCGATCTGGGGGAGACTTACGCGATCAGCGCGTTGTTCTCCCTATTGATTGGGGCCCCGGCCGGATACGTGCTTCCCCGGCTGATGGGCCGCTGCAACCAATGGTCGTCAGCTGGACGAATTTCGGCGTTCGCGGCGACGTTATTTGGCTTGGCGACGGTAGGAACAACGGTGGGGGTGGGGCTGCTGGTGTGGACGGGGTATGTCCCACGGTCAGCGCTGTGGACCTGGATGATCCGCTGCTACCAATGGTCGCTGTTCCTCAGTTTTTGCGTCGGAGTAGTGAGTTACGGCTATAACCACTTGCGGGCGCAGATCGAAGAGAGTAACGAAAAGCTGCGGGCGAAAGAATTTGAGGAGCAAAATGCGAGGCGTTTGGCTACCGAGGCGCGGCTGGCGTCGCTGGAATCGCGCATTCATCCGCACTTTTTGTTTAATGCGCTCAACTCCGTGTCGTCCCTGATTCGGGAGGATCCGGCGCGCGCGGAACTCCTGCTGGAACGCGTGTCGGCGCTGCTGCGGTTCTCCTTGTATGAGCCGCACGGAGGGCTGGTGAGTTTGGAGCAAGAGCTCAAGATCGTCCGCGACTATCTGGAGATTGAGAGCGTGCGCTTCGGCGCGCGGCTGCGCTACACCATCGGGTGCGCGCCCGAGTTACATGCGGTGCAGGTGCCGCTCCTGGCCATCCAGACGCTGGTAGAGAATAGTGTGAAATACGCGATCACCAATCGGCGGGAAGGAGGGCACGTGCATATCGACGCGTGGCTGGGAGAGCAGGGGGCGATCGTCGAAGTGCGGGACTCTGGCCTGGGTTTCGATGCCGCGGCGATTCCGTCCGGGCATGGGCTCGAATTGCTGACGGCGCGGCTGGAGGCCCATTTCGGAGGTGACGCCCGCCTCGCCTATACGCGGACGCCAGACGATCCGCGAGGAAAAATGACCGTACGTTTCAACTTACCGATCGGCGTACGTGTGTGATTCGCGCCTTCCTGGTGGACGACGAAGTACTGGCAACCAAGCGTTTGGCGCGCCTGTTGCAAGAAACGGGCAAAGTGGAGGTGGTGGGAGCGAGTAACGACCCCGCCGAGGCCTTGTCGATCATGCGCCGAATGGAATTCGACGTCCTTTTCCTGGATATCCAGATGCCGGAGATTTCGGGCTTCGACCTGCTGGCGCGGCTGGAGGGCGATCCGCTGGTGGTCTTCGTGACTGCTTTTAACCAATTTGCCTTGCGCGCTTTCGAGGTGAATTCGGTGGACTATTTGGTGAAGCCCGTGGAGCGTGAGATGCTTGACCGGGCGATCAGGAAGCTGGTGCGGCTGCGGGGCGAGGCTCGCCCGCCGTTGGCCGATCTGGTCCGCCAGATGACCGCCGCACTCGCTGGGACGGCTTCTCTCCCCTATCCCGAGCGGCTCTCCTCGCGGGTGGGTGACAAAGTGGAGTTTATCGAGCTCTCGCGAGTAACCCATCTTTACGCCGAAGACAAACTCACCTTTGCGGCCACTCCAGGCAAAAACTACATCCTCGACTTGACGATTGCCGAGCTGGAGGCCAAGCTCGATCCGCAGCGTTTTGTGCGAATTCATCGGGCCACGCTGGTGAATGTCGCATTTGTCCAGGAACTCTATACCTATTTCGGCGGAAAAATGTTGATGCGGCTGAAGGACGAAAAGAAGACGGAGCTCGCCGTTTCGCGCGAACGGGTGAAGGAACTCAAAGACCGGTTAGGGATATGAATCAGGGGAGTTAAAAGCCAGAAATCTTTGATTTTGCGGGGGTTAGCTAACCGATTGCACCTAGGTTTGCGCCGCGCCATGCCCTAGCTTTGGCTTAGGCTGAGAGCCAGCGCGGTAACCAGGGAGTAGGGTGCCGCCTAAGCTTTCGTAGGGTGAATTACTGATTCTCTGAATGAGCCACTACCGTTAAGTTAGTAAGTGGAAAGTGGTCATCCTTACGTTGAGGTATTGGGTGATTTTAGATCAACCAAGTGCCGCTCAAAGCCAAACTCTACATTGGCGCTCAGTTGGGGCTCTCGCTCGGCGTCGTGCTATGGATCGCGACCGGCTGGAAGTGCGAGGCCCCGCTGACGCTGCTCGCCTACTTTGCGTTAGGCATCGGCAGTTCCCTGGTGAAGGTGCGTCTACCCGGCATTGAGGGGACGATGTCGGTGAGCTTTCTGGTGATCATCCTGGCGATCGCCGAGCTCAGCATTGGGGAAGCTGCGTTAATCGGGTCAGCCAGCACGCTGTTGCAGTGTGTGTATAAAACCAAGAACCGGGTCCGCTGGTTCCAGGTCGCCTTTAGCGTCTGCGGGACCTGCAACGCCATCGCGGTGGCTTATCTCGCCACCCAACGGCTCAAGGGCTGGGTATCTCACAATATCCTGCTCGAACTCTCGACGGCGGCTTTCGTGTATTTCGTCTTCAACACGTCGCCGGTGGCGGGGATCATCGCACTGACCGCCAAGCGGTCTTTTCTGGCGGTCTGGCGTGAGTGCTACTTCTGGTCCTTGCCCTATTTCGTGTTGGGTGCGGCTCTGGTCGCCAATCTGGTGTATCTAAAACAGGTGGCGGGTTGGCAGAGCTTCCTGATGGTGATGCCGCTGATGTATTGGGTGTACCACTCGTACGCCCTGTATTTGGGCCGGCTCGAAGCGGAAAAAGCCCATGTCGAAGATATGGCGGGCTTACATTTGCGCACCATTGAGTCGCTCGCGCTCGCGATTGAGGCGAAAGACCAAAACACCCACGATCACCTGCGGCGGGTGGAGATTTATGCCGTGGAGATCGGCCGGGAGCTGAATCTGCCGGATGAGGAGATCCAGGCGCTGCGGGCCGGTGCGCTGCTGCACGATATCGGCAAGCTGGCGGTGCCGGAACATATTATCGCCAAACCCGGCAAGCTGACGCCGGAAGAGTTCGAGAAGATGAAGATTCATCCGGTGGTGGGAGCGCAGATTCTCGACAAAGTCGGATTTCCCTATCCCGTGGTGCCGATTGTTCGTTCGCATCACGAGAAGTGGGACGGCAGCGGCTATCCGGATGGCCTGAAAGCGGAGGAGATTCCGCTCGGGGCCCGGATTCTTTCCGCCGTCGACTGCCTGGACGCCCTGGCTTCCGACCGTCAATACCGGCGGGCGCTGCCGCTGGATGACGCCATGGCCCACGTGGTGGGCGAGAGCGGCAAAGCCTTCGACCCCCGCATCGTTGAGATTCTCCATCGGCGATACCGGGACTTGGAGAAAATGGCCCAATCCTCGCCGGTGCGCAATCAGCCGTTAAGAGTCGATTTGAAGGTGGAGCGCGGAGCCGAGCCGGACGCCGGGTTTGAGAAGGCTCATGAGCCGCAGAAAGATGCAGTGGACTTCCAGACGGCCATCTCGGCGGCGCGGCAGGAAGCGCAAATGCTGCTGGAGATGACGGCGGACCTGGGCAAGAGCCTGAGCCTCGTCGATACCTTGAGCTGCCTGACGGAGCGGCTGAAGAAGATTGCCCCCTACGACGCGATTGCCGTTTATCTGGTGAAGGGCGAAGAACTGGTGCCCGAGTTTGTGAGTGGCGAGAACTTCCGGCTATTCTCCTCATTGCGCGTACCGATGGGCGAGGGCTTGTCGGGCTGGGTAGCCGAGAACAACAAGCCAATTATCAATGGCAATCCATCCGTGGAACCGGGCTATTTGAAGGATCCGACCAAGTTCAGTACGCTGCAGTCGGCCTTGTCGGTGCCCCTCGAGGGCCCCAACGGCATGGTGGGAGTGCTGACGCTCTACAAGGCGGATGCCGACTCATTCACCAACGATCACCTGCGCATTTTGTTGAGCATCGCGCATAAGATGGCCCACGCGATAGAGAATGCGTTGCGTTATCAGAAAATGGAATCGAGTGCGACGCTCGACGGACTCACGGGTCTGCCCAATGCCAAGTCGATGTTCCTGCAGCTAGACGCGGAGTTATCGCGCAGCAAACGGCAGCATGCGACGCTAGCGGTCCTGGTGTGCGACCTGGACGGCTTTAAAGCGGTGAATGACCGCTGGGGACACCTCGAAGGAAACCGGGTGCTGAAGCTGGTAGCCGATGGCTTCCGGCAGGTCTGCCGGGAGTACGACTATGTGGCGCGCATGGGCGGCGATGAGTTCGTGCTGCTGTTTCCGGGAACCACGATGGAGGCGACCGAGCTTTTCGCCCAACGGCTGACCGAAGTTGCCGAAGCGGTCGGGCGGGAAGTGACGGGAACCGATCTGCTATCGATTAGCTGGGGCGCGTCGTATTATTCCCAGGATGGGGAGGACGCCGAAGCCCTCTTGGCCGAAGCCGACAAACGCATGTACAAATACAAATACGAGCACAAAAAACGGCGGGGGATTCCGTCCCGCGATGAAGCAGTGTCACTCAGCGCTTAGCGGCTCGCTTAATTGGACGGCGGCGGGCCTTGAGGAGCCGGTGGAGTTCCCGGCGGCGGGATGGGTTTGGCGAACTCCTTGGGCTTTTCCGTGTCTTTGGGCTTAGCAGGCGCATCTTTCTTGAGCGGAGAAATGATGACGTGGGCGTTGCGGCCTTCCAGCTTCGGATTGCCCTCCGCCAGACCGACCTCTTTTAAATCGGCGGAAAAGCGCTGCAGCAGTTTTTGCCCTAGGTCAACATGGGCGATTTCGCGGCCCCGAAACTGCACCACCGCCTTCACGCGATTGCCCTCTTTCAGAAAACGCGTGGCGTTTTTCTTCTTGAAGTCGTAGTCGTGGTCGTCGGTGTTGGGGCGGAACTTGATTTCCTTCACCAGAATCACGTGCTGCTTCTTCTTGGCTTCGTGATCTTTTTTCTTCTTCTCGTACTGCCATTGGCCATAGTCCATCGCCTTGGCGACCGGCGGATCAGCCGTAGGCGCAATGACAATCAGATCGAGGCCCATCTCCTGCGCACGGCGCACCGCCGCTTGTGTGGGCATCACGTCCACACTGCCGTCAGGGAATACAGCTCTCACTTGAGGCGCGCGGATCGCCTCATTGACATTTTCTCTGATCTTCTGAACGCGACGGGGAGGGAAATTTCTGGGTGGGTACATGCGGTCGAGTTAGTGGCTCAAAGAGCCCGTGCGAAGCCCTCGGCTGACATTCGCCGCAGCGGGGACGGAGTTCAAATTGAACGGCATTGCCCTGAGAGTACCAGATTTTTCTTCCGGTGCAAATCAATTTATCAACGGGATGCCGGCTCAGATGGGAGGCTTACCCCGCAAACGAGGGTAAATCTACCCCCCTTACGAGGGTTTGGAAGCCATGCGGGGGCGAGAAACGAAGGGGAACTCGGGTGAGGACTAAAGGGATAAGGGGTTTCTTACGACAGAAGTACTGGGACCGTACGCCCTAGTTGCCGCAATTGAGTAAGAAGGAGAGGTCCAGAAACAGAAACATGGCGCGCTTACGTCCCATCGGTGTCCGGCTCATCCTGCTGATCGTTGCTGTGATCGGAGTGGGTCTTTCTTTTTATCTCGAATCGTTGCTTCGCGACCGCGAAGCCGAGACCCTGCACGACAAGATCGGTGCCGATTTCGCGCGTCTGAGCGAAAGCGTCCGGCTCGATATCCAGGGCGAAATTGAATCCTTAAAGAAGCTGGCCCAGGGCTATTCTCGCGAACCGATGCTGACCGCGACCGATTTTACGCGCACCGCCGACCGTTTTCTCAACGATCACCAGGGCGTCGTGGCCATTGGCTACACGGATGCGAGCTTCAATCTGAAGTTCTCCACGCCACCTCGTTTTGTTTCATCGATCGAAAAAGCCCACGAAATGATCCGCGCCAATCGCGGGTTTCTGTTGAGTGACGCCATCGCGGAGAACGATTGGAAGGTCTCGGAGCCTATTCAAGTTGTCGACCGGGGCAAGGTCTTTGTTATTTATCTTCCGGTACGGCACCTGGGACATCCCACGGAGTTGCTGGTCGCCGTGGTCCACCTCCAACTCACGCTTGACTCGTTGTTCGAGCGGGCCATTCCCAAGGAATACGGCCTCACTTTGGTGGATGGCTACACGCCGATCTACGAACGGGGGCCCCGGGCCCGGAATAACGCGCTACCGGTGTTCGAAGACGAAATCAGCGTGCTGAGCGCCAAATGGAAAATCCGATTGCGGCCAACGCTCGCGGTGGTGGAATCTACCAAGACGGTGGTGCCGCGCCTCGTGTTCTGGGGAGGAATGCTGATTTCCTGCCTGATTGGCCTCCTAGTCGCATACCAGACCCTGCTCTTCCGCCAGATGGACCGCGAAGAGGCCCTGCAAAGCGATTGGGCCAACCGTTGGGACAGCGCTCTCGAAGGTACATTGAAGCAGCCTGCGCCGACCTCTACGGGTGGCGTTGCCGAAATGCCCCCGGCGGCGGCGCTGGCGGCAAAACAAGCTGCCCGCACCCATCGCAAGATGGGACTGGCGGAAAGTTCGCCGTGGGTGGCCGCGATTGCCGGCGTCACCGAACCTATTTTTGTGGCTGAGCCGTCCTCCGCCCTCGACGCCGGCACGCCCATCTCTTACGTCAACGACGCCTTCGTGCGCGTGACCGGCTTTGAGGCGCACGAAATCATTGGGAAGACCCCCCGACTGCTGCAGGGCGTGGCCACAGACAAGCGGGCGTTGGATGACATCCGGCAAGCGCAGGTCCGGCGAATGCCTTATAAGGGCGAACTGACCTATTACCGGAAAGACGGTTCACCGTTCGACGCCCAGGTTTCGATGCGGCCGGTAATCGATGAGTTCGGCAAACCCAGCTATTGGATCTTCATGCTCCAGACAGTGTCGGAGACGGCTGCCACGGCGGTGCCGGTTCTGCCGGCAGCCTTGGCTCCCGGTCACGCGGTGACGGAACCGGCAGCAGAGCCCGGGATGGAAACAGTTATGCCGGCCAGGCCGGCGCTTGACCGCTCGCAAGAAGAGACATCGGCCGAAGAAACCGTGGCCCGGTTGAGAGCATTGCGCGCCAGGGCCGCGCAGGAGACGTCCCGAACTCCAGAGGTTCCGCCCCTCATCGGGGTGCCCTCGCCGGCTGTGCCTCTGCCTATGCCGCCTGCACCGGTGAGCGGGGCCGCTGACGCCCTCGAAATGCTGATCGAAGCGTCGCCGCTGGCTGTCATGGGCTGCGACCTCCATGGCTCTGTCACGTTCTGGAATCAGGCCGCCGAGCGCATGTTTGGCTGGAAAGAAGAGGAACTGATCGGCCGGCCGGTGCCCTTGCTGCCCGGAGGCTTCCTGCCGCCGCCCGCCGCCGTGCGTGCCACGGAAAACGCCAAGAATATCTTGGAGGCCGAACTCAGCCGTCAGCGTAAGGATGGCTCGCAAGTGGACGTCAGCGTCTGGGCGGCACCGATCCGCGATCCGCAGGGAGAGATGTTCTCCTGGATCGCCTTTTTTGCCGATATCACTGACCGCAAACGCGCCGAGGCTGAATTGCGGCGCCGAGCCGAGCATTTCCATACGTTGATCGACCGGACCCAGGACATCGTCGCCATCGTGGATGCCGACAGCACCATTCAATATCTCAATCCGGCGGTCCAACGGGCCCTCGGCTTCACGGCCACCGAACTGATCGGCCGCAAGGGCGTCGACTACCTGCGCCCCAATGATCGTACCCGCGCCTTAGCGTCGCTCGCCGGACCTCTGGCCAATGAAGCGGGCCCGGCCACCTTCGACTTCCGGCACAAAGATGGCACCTGGCGGACGCTCGAGGCGATGGCTTCATTGCTCGGACAAACCGAAGCCAATCCAAGTGGGGTGCCGGCCTTCGTCCTCAATGCCCGCGACATCACCGGACGAGCCGCATCTTCGCCCATCGCAGCGGCCACGAATCTGCATTCCCAAGTGATTGACGCGGTTACCGACGCCGTTACGACCTTCGACCTCGAGTTCCGCGTCGTATCGATGAACCCGTCAGCCCGGCGAATCTTTGGGCTGGATACTGCCGCAGTGGCCGGTCACCGCACCGAAGACCTGCTCAATGGCTGGCAACAGAATCCGCCGCGCGAAGAAATCCGTCAGCACCTGATCCAGAAGAATTCCTGGAAGGGTGAAATTCACTACCGTCAGCCCCGGGGCCAGATCCTGGTTTTAGAAGCCGCCATCGCGGCGATTCACGATGGGCAAGGCGAATTGACCGGATATGTCGCCATTCAGCGCGACGTCACCGAACGCAATCGAGCCGCCGAGGCCCTTCGTTCGAGCGAGGAACGCTATGCGCTGGCCGCCAAGAGCACCAATGATGGCATCTTCGATTGGGACTTGCGGAAAGAAGAGATCTATTACTCGCCACGCTGGAAGTCCATGTTGGGCTACACGGAGAATGACATCGTCGGCCTGCCCGACGAGTGGTTCATGCTGGTGCATCCAGACGACGTGCAGAATCTCAAGGCACAAATTGCGCGCCATCTTAAGGGCCAGCTTCCGGTGCTCGAAGGTGAGTATCGCATCCGGCGCCAGGACGGGCAATATGTCTGGATGCTGGCTCGTGCGGTGGCGGTGCGGGACGCCAAGGGGGTGGCTATCCGGCTGGTGGGTTCGCAAAGCGACATCAGCGAGCAGAAAGCCGTCGAAGATCAACTGCTGCACGAGGCATTCCACGACTCGCTCACCGGTCTACCCAACCGGGTGCTCTTCGTGGACCGCTTGGGGGTGCTCGTCGACCGGGCGCGCCACGGCAAGAATCCGAAACACTTCGCGGTCCTCTTCGTCGATGTCGACCGCTTCAAGTACGTCAACGACAGCCTCGGCCATTTGGCGGGCGACGAGTTTTTGATCGAAGTGGGCCGCCGTCTTCAATCGTGCGTCGGCGAGAAAGACACCCTCGCTCGTTATGGCGGCGACGAATTCACCATTCTGCTTGACCAGATGTCCGGTGCCTGGGCCGTCCAGGCCTTCTGCGAAAAACTGCAAAAGGCGATGGCGACGCCCTTCGACTATCAGGGGCAGGAGTTCTATTCGAGCCTGAGTGTCGGCAGCACCTTCAGCACGCTAGGTTACGAACGGCCCGACGATATGATGCGCGACGCTGACACGGCGCTCTATCAAGCGAAAGCTCGCGGGCGCGGGCGGCACGTGCCGTTCGATAAGTCAATGCACGCTGAGGCCCGCGCCAAGCTGCAACTCGAAGCCGACCTCCGCCGCGCGATCGAGCGCCGGGAGTTCCGCATCCTTTATCAACCTTTGATCGCGCTTGGGATGGGCAGCCAACAGGGCCGCCTAGCCGGCTTTGAGGCCCTGGTCCGCTGGCATCATCCGACGCGGGGCGTCCTGGCACCGGCCCAGTTCCTGCCCGCCGCTGAGGAGACGGGTCTCATTCTCGACATTGATCGCTGGGTATTGCGCGAGTCCTGCCTGCAGATGCGTACGTGGCAGACGATGTACCCCCATCGGCTGCCCCTCCACGTCAGCGTCAACCTTTCCGGGCAGCACTTCCTGCAACTGGATCTGGCCCAGCAGATCCGTACGATTTTGAAGGAAACGACGCTCAATCCCGAGTTCCTGCGGATCGAGTTGACCGAGAGCGTGCTCGTGAAAAACCCCACCGCGAGCGAAGTCTTCCGCGAATTGCGGGAGATCAAGGTCCAATTGAACCTGGATGATTTTGGCACCGGCTA
>JANLPT010000367.1:0-4271 GCA_031367405.1 Bryobacteraceae bacterium | reverse complement strand
CGCGCTGCGGACTCCGAACGATTGAGGCGCACCGATCACGTGCTGCGAATACTGGACACCATTCCGATACGTCGTGACCTGCGTGCCTTTGTAAACGATCGCCATCTGGACAAACGTCTTCGCATCCGCCGTTTCGGCTGGCAACGCGGCCTGGTTTCGGTCCGTGCGCGAGAAGTTTTCGCTTCCCGCCATCCATTTGCCGGCGGCCAGTTCGCCGAAAACGATGCCATCGAAGCTCCCGCGCTGACTCTCAAGCGTGAGTGCGCTGCCACCACGTTGCGTCAGGTTTGCTGGCGCGGCCCAGACGACGAGGGTTTTGTTCGTGATTTTCTCCGGCTCGGCGGCGCGTGCGGAAACGCCGCAGACGGCCAGGGATGCGAGCAGCAGGACGGTGAGGAGGGTGAGGGTGTGTTTCATTTCTTTGATTCCGTGGGTTGCGCTGGTGATACGCGGATCAGCATCACACCGTGGCGCGGGATGTCGGCGCTGAAACTTTTGGCTTGGGTGCCGATGTTCTTTTGCCGCCAGAGGTCGCGCACTTGCTGAGGGCCGGCCAGTTTCAATTCGTTCCAGGTGGTCGATACGGGCACGGTTTCGTCGCCGAGATTGAACAAGCCCACGGCCATCGAGCCATCGCTCATTTGCTTCGCCCACACTTGAGTTGCGCCGCGTGTCGCGATGCGGGAGGCCATGCGTCCGAGCGGGTCTTGATTGACCTCGATGACTTCGTCGTTGCCGAGCAGGTTCATGGTGAACTCATCGACGTGGGTGAGATCGCAGCCCAGCAGTAGCGGCGCAGCGAGCAGGCTCCAAAGGCTGACGTGGGTGTATTGCTCGTCGTCACTGAGATTGGTGAATCGGCCCCAGACCCAGCCTGCGATCATCATGTCGGGATCATTCCAGCAGCCGGGTTTGACGAAGGGTTCGTGGCCGGCCTGTGAGAAGCCGATCGTGGACATGCTGTTCCAGGAATCGCCGATGTCATTCGTCGTGCGCCACGTGTTGCCACCCACTTCGCCGCCCCATTCCCACACTTTCGCCATGCCGTATTGGCAGAGGCTGAAAACGATGTCGCGCTTTTGCTGCCGCAGATGCTCGCCCATCACCGCGTATGGCTTCATCGCATAGGCCTTGTCCTCGTAGTTGCCCGACACGACGCGGTTGTAACTGCACCAGTCGTATTTGAGATAATCGAACCCCCACTCGGCGAAGCGCTGCGCGTCCTGCTGTTCGTGCTGCCAACTGGAAACGCAGCCGCCGCAAGTCTCAGGTCCGGGAGAGGAATAGATGCCAGCCTTGAGTCCGAGCTTGTGAATTGCGGTTGTGAGGCCAGGCATGTCAGGAAAACGCGCGTTGCTATTGATGCGGCCATCTGCGTCACGCTCAGGGCCGTGCAGCGTCGGATCGCTGTCGGCGTTTTTCGGCATCCAGAAGTCGTCCACGTTGATGAAAGCATAGCCGTGATCGCGCAGGCCGCTGGAGACCATCGCATTCGCCTGCGTGAGGATGTCCACCTGAGTGACCTTCGATGCGAAACAGTTCCAACTGTTCCAGCCCATCGGCGGCGCCAGCGCGAGCGTGCTACCAGCGATGATGCGCAGCCCGCCTGTGGCAGTGCCGCGCGCATTGGTCGCAGTCAGCTTCACTTCATAAGTGCCCGCGGCCGGAGTCGTGCCGGTGATGATGCCGCTCGATTCATCAAGGCTCAGGCCTTTCGGCAAACCATCCGCTTTCACTTTCACAGGTCGCTCGCCCGTGACCGGAACATAGAACAAAAAGGCATTGCCGGGCCGTGCGCCGATCACTCGCGGACCATTGATGCGCGGCGTCGGCGGCGCTGGAGGCGTGAGCAACTTTCGCGGCTCCGCACTGGCGAGCGCCACCGGCACCGCGCCATCGTAGCGAATGGTGGAATCGGCCCAATCCGCGTGATCATCGGCCTGTCCGCCGCCTTCGCCATTCCACGCCAGCAGCATCAGATGTTTGATGCCGCTGAGATCCACATCAATCGACACCGCCGCATCGCCCGGACGCATCACCGGACTCATGAAGAGCTTCCTGCCATCCCCCTCCACCCGGAAGACCACCGATGCGTATTTCTTGTTGGCCTCATCATCGACGCCAACCTTCGCTGTGAAGCGTTTCGCCGTGCCGTGACAGTCAATGAGCAGCCGGAATTTGGTGTGACTGCCAAAGCCATTCGGGAAGACGTTCCCGTTTAGCGTAATCGGTTTGCCACTGGTCGAAACATTCGCCCGCGCCGCCCAGCCGCTTTGATTGGCAGCAAGAGAAAGATCGAGGCCGGAGATTGGGATTTCAGTGGCGTGCAGCGCGGCCAGCGGAGCGAGCAGGAGAGCTGTGAGAAATGTGTGGGCGTGTTTCACCGTTGTTTTACCTTGTTCATTGAGTTGGCGGTGGTTTTTCCAATGACTGGAATCCTTCTCATGGGCGCACGCTCATGGGTTCGCCTTTGGTCATAAATTACTGATAGAAATATGCTTTCTGGGCGCTCTGCGGTTCATAACTTTGCAGATGCTCATTTTCCTTGGAGGTCAGTGCGGAAGGGCGCAGCGGGGAGACCCTCCTTGTTGTAGAGATTACAGCCCAGCGGGTTTTCAGCCCAGGCATAGCGCACCGCCACCGGTTGGGGCACTTGCGGGCTGCTAACAACCACTGTGTCGCCCTCAATCTTTGCATCAGCCCACACAAATTTCTTGTCGGTCCCCGCGATGGCAAATGTTTTGAGTTCCCCATCCCTGGCCACAAGGCCTCTGGCGTGGGTGAACTTCAAGCGGATGGTTGCGCCTTCGACTTTCATCGATTCATAACACGGGCCGCTCGACTCGATCTGCATTCCATAGGTATAAGTTTGTGTGTGTGTTTCATGGTTAAATTTTCTGTTTTCCTGCTTCATCAGGAATCCTTCGCTGGCGGATCTATTATGGGGGCGTGCCGAGCCAGCGCACCGAGTTTTCGATGATCTTCAGCGGAATTTCCTGCCGGTAGATCGGATAAGTTTCGTGACCGGGCCGAAAGTAAAACACGCGTCCTTTGCCGACGTTCCAAACGCACCCGCTGCGAAAATGTTCACCCGAGTCCCACTTCTCCTCAAAGACCACCGCATCCGGCGTCGGCACGTGAAATGGCTCGTCATACATCTCCGTCGCCGGCAGGTCCCAATTCGCCGGTATGCCTTTGGCGATCGGGTGATCGGGCAGCAGTGTCGTGAGGTGGCTCGGTTTGCCGTCTGTCCGATACGCCGGGAAAATGCAGCCGGGCAGGATGAGCTGCCACTCGCCATTTCCCATTTTGGAAAGCGCGGGCGTCAGCGGCTCATCGCGCTTCGGCACGGTGAACGGTTTCGGGCGGATAAGATTCAGCTTCGCCGTGGCGCGTTCCGCTTCCGGGATTTGCTTCATCGCGTCCTCAATCGCCCGCGCATACATTGCCTCCGTGAATGGCTGCGACCAATGCGCCGAGTGCAACGCGATGAGCGAAAGCTTGCCGGCCTTGATGCGGTCCACGATGCCGCGGACGACCGCGTGATTCACATCCGGCTGCCGCACGTGCCCCCACCAGATGAGCACATCCGTCGCATCCAGCGTGGCGGCGGCGAGACCCTGCTCCGGGTCATCGATCCCGACGCTTTTCACGGTGAAACCCGGCTGTTTTGCGAGATGCGCCGCGATTGCATTGCCGAGGAAGTTTTCGTAAGCCTGCGATTGTTGCAGCTGGCGTTCGTCCCAGACGAGGACGCGGACAGGCGCGGGTTCGGCGAAAGCAGTCACCGTAAAGGCGAGGACGAGAGCGAGGATGGTGGAAAATTTCATGGAAAGAATGAGGAGATCGCGGACAGCCGGACATCGGCGAGCGCGGCGGAGGCGAGTGCGAGGAAGACGGATAGGATTCGGGTTCTCATGGGGAGTTGATTATTCCACGACGACCACGGGTTTCCCGAGCACGTCCATCTTCGGCGTGATGCCGAGGCCGGGCGCGGTGCTGGCGGACATGTAGCCGTTCACGCGCTGCGGCGCGCCGTCGGCGGTGGAGACAGTCACGTAGCTGTTGAAGTCCGTGCTGGTGAAGCGGAACTCCTCCGGCGTGCTGTGCGCGAGATGCGCGATGGCGGCGGTCGTGATGTCGCCGCCCCACGAGTCCTCCAGCGTCATCGCGATGCCCATGCTCACGCAGAGGTCGCGCGCCTGTTTGATCTTCGTCAGGCCGCCGAGCTTGCTGATTTTCAAATTCACCACGTCCATCGCGAGGTCGGC
>JANLPT010000306.1:0-18221 GCA_031367405.1 Bryobacteraceae bacterium | reverse complement strand
CATCGCCGAGCAGCCCATCGAGTACCTGTTGCGCAAAGGCTTCTCGCCCGAGCAGCAGCGTTTCGAACTCGACATGCTGCAGAACATCAACCAGCGCCATGCGGCCGTGCGGAAGTACGATCCGGAACTGGAAGCCCGCATTCAGGCCTTTGAATTGGCCTTTCGCATGCAATCCGAAGCGCCGGAAGCTTTCTCCATGGACAAGGAGACCGAAGCCACTAAGAAGCTTTATGGCATGGATGAGCCGCAGACGTCGGAGTTTGGCTGGCAGTGTCTGCTGGCGCGCCGTCTGGCTGAGCGCGGCGTGCGCTACGTCCAATGCACCCATAGCTACAAGTGGGATCAGCACGGGCAGCTTTTTGAGAAGCATACCGAAAACGCCAAGGAAGTCGACAAGCCCATCGCCGGTCTGCTGCGCGACTTGAAGGCGCGCGGCATGCTGAAAGATACGCTGGTCATTTGGGCGGGCGAATTCGGCCGGACCCCGGTTTCGCAAGGCAACGACGGCCGCGATCATAATCCCTACGGTTATTCCATCTGGATGGCCGGCGGCGGCGTCAAGCCCGGCTTCATCTATGGCGCCACCGACGAGATCGGTTACCATGCCGTCGAAGACCGCATGCATATCCACGATTTTCACGCCACCGTGATGCATTTACTGGGCTTCGACCACGAGAAGCTGACTTACAATTATTCCGGCCGCGACTTCCGATTGACTGATGTGGCGGGCGTCGTGGCGCATAATATAATTGCATAAGTGCAACCTAAAATTGTCATCATGGCCGGTCCGAACGGTGCGGGGAAATCAACCCTGGCGCCAGCGCTGCTGCGTGGCTTCTTCGAGGTTGAGCATTTCGTGAACGCAGACGTGATCGCCCAAGGGCTTAGCCAGTACGCTCCCGAGTCGGTGGCGTTTGAAGCAGGCCGTCTCATGCTGCACCGTCTGCGAGAATTGGCGGCCGCCAGGGCGAACTTCGCTTTCGAGTCGACTTTGTCATCGCGCACTTTTGCTCCCTGGCTGAAGAAGCGCAAAGCCGAAGGATACACTGTGGCAATTTTCATTCGTCTGTCTTTCCTCGCCTGACGCACACATCCTTCGAGTCGCGCAACGGGTGAAAGCGGGAGGGCACCACGTCGACGATGAAACGGTCCGGCGTCGCTATGGCCGTTCCATCGCCAACTTCTGTGAGCTTTATCGCCCCTTAGCCGACTTTTGGACCGTCATACACAACTACGAGGACCGGCCAGCCGAAGGACTTGCCACCGGCTACGGGCCCGAGACCCAGTTTGTTCATCAGTCGGCCCTCTGGGCGAAATTTGAGGGATACTAAAGTTATGAGTGCATTTCCAACTGGACTTGACGAACGCTTTAAAGATGTCGAAGGGATGTACCGCGCGATGCGTATTGGCGTCAATCGCGCGCTCATGCGCCACAAACGGCTAGGCGAGTCGGTTGCCGGATGGGACGAAGCTACTCAATCGCCGAAGATAGTGCCACCTGAAGAGATACCGGAGCTCGACACCGAGTGGCCTGCTGACCTCTACTACGGCCCGCGCGACAACCCCAAGTATAAGAAGTAACTACCGCGCCGATCCACCGGCCAACTGCGCGCCCTTCTTCTGCCGAATCTCCCGCACGGCGTAAATCCGCCGCCCCTGGCTTTCAAAGTAAGTCCGCATCAGCATCTCGCCCAAGATCCCGGTTGAGAACATCATCAGCCCACCCAGTAACAGCAGCGCCCCCGCAATCATCAGCGGACCATGCTCCGCCACTAAGTGCCCGCCCATCAGTTTGAATATCGTGAGGTAAGCCATAATGACGCCGCCGAGCACCGTACCCACCAAGCCGATCATCCCGAAAAAGTGCATCGGCCGCGTAAAGTACTTGAGGAAAAAACGGATCGTCACAATGTCAAACAGCACGCGGAACGTCCGGCCCAGGCCATAGTGCGATACGCCCGCCGGCCGCGTGATATTGCGGATCGGCACTTCCACGATGCGTGCTCCGTAGAAGCTGGCCAGCGCCGGAATGAAGCGATGCAGCTCGCCGTATAAGTTGATGTCGCGGATGATCTCCGCGCGATAGGCCTTAAAGGTCGTGCCGAAGTCGTGCAAATCGACGCCCGATGCCTTGGACATCAGCCAGTTAGCGATCCGCGAGGGAAAGCGGCGCGTAACGGCATTGTCCACGCGATCCTTGCGCCAGCCGCTGGCGATGTCGTAACCCTCTTCGAGTTTGGCCAGCAGGTTGGGAATGTCGGCCGGATCGTGCTGTAAGTCACCATCCATCGAGATCAGAATCGTGCCCTGTGCTTCGTCGAAGCCCGCGGACAAGGCTGCGGTCTGGCCAAAGTTGCGGCGCAGACGGATCACTTTCAAATGCCCGTCGGTTTCCGCCAGATTCGCCAACAACTCGAAGGACCTATCGCTCGACGCGTCGTCCACGAAGACCACCTCGTAAGAACGCCCCAACGATTCCATCACTTTTGTCAATCGATCATAGAGCGGCAGGATGGACGGCTCTTCGTTGTGAATCGGAATAACGATGGAAATCATGGGCAGCTCCATCTAAAAGTTTAGCAGGGCACGTATAATGTGGGCCATGAAGCGCCGACAGGCCAGGAACTGCCGGCTAGGTTGAAGAACGACAAAGTCGAATTCATTCGTCTGGAGGGGCAGCGCAGCGCCGAAAGAGGCGTCAAGCCCGTGCCTTAAAGCCTCGCGCATGGGACGTGGTCAAGCTGCTGGCCTGGACTGCCCTCGACTGGTACTGGTACGTCTTGGCTCGCGTTTCCAAATTTTGGTCCGCGCCGCAGAAAAGACTCAGGCTATACTTCAGTGTATCTGGCGAGCGTTCTAGCTCCTGCACGAAAGGCTCTTTTTTCATGACGAGATGTTCGCAAATTGCACTGCTGGCCTTAGCGATGGCTGGAATGGCATCAGCCATGGACGTTGTGGTTCAGGTTCCTGAGATTGACCCACGTACTGCCGTGAGTGCCGTCGCGCTCATCGCCGGTGGATTGCTCGTAATGCGAGCCCGCCGGAAGTAGTAACTACTGGGGGTCTCATTTAAAACTTGGGGTCGTGTGCTGGAAACCTTGGGACAAAATCTTAAAGAAGTCCTAGACCCACTCACTAGTGTTGCTCGATGGTACTTCGCGCGGGTCCTTTCGCCGGACGAATTGACCTTCTGGATGTGGTTAGCTGGCGCTCTGATTGCCCTCGATCTCTTCTACCGATCCTGGAATCGGCCTCGCTCCACATCCTTCTGGACTTACTCGGCTCCCTGGCGGATTTACACGCACCCCTCCGCGATCATGGACTACAAGTTCTTCCTGGTGCAAAAGCTCATTACCGCGATCATCATCGCGCCCATGCTTGTCTCTGCCCTGGCGCTCGGGAATTGGGGATCCAAGATCATGGTCTCTTGGCTGGGGCCCGGACCGGGGTGGACCGCTGGTCCCGTCGCCTTGGTGGTCTTCGCCGCCGCTCGGTTGTTGCTCTTCGATATCGGTCATTACCTCAGCCATTACGTCCAGCATAAGGTTCCGTTCTTTTGGGAGTTTCATCGAGTCCACCATGCGGCGGAGGTGCTAACCCCCGTCACCGCTTTCCGGGCGCATCCCGTCGAGAGCCTTCTGGACAGTCTGTTTCAGTGTCCCTTGCAAGCTTTGGGGCTGGCGATATTCTATTATTTGTACGGCACCCAGCAATCGCTGATGACCTTCGTGGGGCTCAACGCGATCGTCCCTTTCTACTACCTGATCGATAACCTTCGTCATAGCCATTTGTGGATTTCCTTCGGCCCGATACTGGAGCATATCTTCAGCAGTCCGGCCCAGCACCAGATCCACCATAGCCGGGCCCCGCAACATCTCGATACCAACTTTTCGAAGTACTTTTCTTTTCTCGATTGGATCGGCGGCACGCTCTATGTTCCCCAGGAGAGGGAGAGTCTCGACTTTGGGTTGAGCGAAGGCCCCGACCCCGAATTGAAAGATGTCTGGAGTTTGCACTGGGTGCCGGTGAAGCGAGCTTTCCGCCGCCTGCTTCCGAATCTCGTGAACGAACCGCCCACTAAGTTACCCTGAAGGGACGCCATGGTTTTCGTCCTCAATCTCAGCAAGGTCTACCCGCTCTACGCGCGACCCGTGGACCGGCTGGTTGAATCGCTGCCGTTCGTGGGCCAGCGCCACACTGACTTCGCCGCGCTCAGTGACATCAGCTTCGACGTACCCAAAGGCGAAATGTTCGCGTTGGTGGGCCCCAATGGCTGCGGCAAGAGTACTCTCCTCCAAATCGTCGCCGGCATCCTGCCACCCACCCGTGGACTCGTCCGCGTCGAAGGACGCGTCGCCGCTTTGCTCGAACTGGGTGCCGGCTTCAATCCCGAGTTCACCGGCCGTGAGAACGTCTTCCTCAATGCCGAGTTACTGGGCCTCTCGCGTCCCGAGATCGAACGCGCGCTGCCGAACATTGAGGCTTTCGCCGAGATCGGCCCATTTCTTGATCGGCCAGTGAAAGAGTATTCCACTGGCATGTATGTGCGGCTGGCTTTCGCGACGGCGATCCATGTGGAGCCCGAGGTGCTGATCGTCGATGAGGTGCTCGCCGTGGGCGACGCGCGCTTCGCCAATCGTTGCGTGCGTAAGTTCGACGAGTTGAAAGAGCGCGGCGTCACCACGCTGTTTGTGTCGCACGACCTCGGCCTGGTGAAGCGTCTTGCTGACAGGGCCATGTTTCTGCTCAACGGCCGCATGCAATATGTGGGCGAAACTAGAGAAGCCATTAACCGTTACGTGGCCCACGTGCATGGGCCGGAGGATGGTTCTGCTGAGCCAGCCTTGGGTCCAGTTCGGCATGGCGACGGCGAAAGCCGCATCACCGGCGTGAAGCTGTTGCCCGCTGAGAACCTGCCCAGCGGCGAGTCGCTTACCGTCGAACTCACCGTTCAGTTCCGCTCCACCCAGGCCGCTCCGGTTTGCGGATTGCTGGTTCGTAACCGGCAGGGCATTGACGTCTACGGCACCAATACTCGCGTTGAGGGGGCTGACATTGGCCCCGTCGACGCCGGCGACACCGTCGTTATTCGATTCACCTTCGCCGCGCAATTGGTGCGTGGCGAATACACCATCACCGTGGCCATACAGCATCCGAATGGAGCCAGTCAGGACTGGCTCGACGACGTGCTCGGCTTCACCATTACTCATTCCAAAGACTTGGCGGGTGTCGCTGACCTTGCCGCAAATATCGAGGTGCTTACCCATGCGGGTACAAGAAATCCAAGACGCTCTGCGTGAAGCCGGCCTCGATGGCTGGCTCTTCTACGATCATCACTTACGTGATCCGCTCGCCTATCGCGCGTTGCAGTTCACCCCCCCGCGTACGCCTAGCCGGCGCTGGTACTATCTGGTGCCGGCAGTGGGTGAGCCAAGGAAGTTAGTGCATGCCATTGAGGCCGGGATGATTGACTCATTGCCCGGCATGAAGCTCACTTATGCCGGCTGGGAAACCCTTACTGCGGGGTTACGCGACTTACTCGGGAACTGCCGCAAGGTGGCCATGCAGTACTCGCCGAATTGCGCCATCCTCACGATCTCCATGGTCGACGCCGGTACGGTGGAACAGGTGCGCGGCTTAGGCGTCGAAGTAGTTACTTCGGCTGACTTACTCCAACAATTTGAAGCGCGTTGGAGTGAATTGCAATACGCTGGCCACCTGGAAGCCGGACGTCGCGTCGATGCGATTCGCCGGGCCGCTTTTAAGACCATTCGCCAAGGCCTGAGCGAGTACGCGGTGCAGCAATGGATTCGGGAGGCCTTTGAGCGCGAGGGCTTGGTGACTGACCACGGGCCGATCGTGGCCGTTAACTCGAATGCCTCCGACCCGCATTATGAGCCCACCGTCGAGCGCACCGCCATCATCAATCCGGGCGACGTCGTGCTGATCGATCTTTGGGCCAAGTTAGCTCATCCGGGCTCCGTCTACTACGACGTCACCTGGACCGGTTACTACGGCGCGGTGCCGCCGGATCGCGTCCTCAACGTGTTTCATGTGGTAACGGAAGCGCGTCGGCAAGCCAGCGCCCTAGCGGCCCCGGGATTGCAAGGCTACCAGATTGACGATGCCGCGCGCGGCGTCATCCGTGCCGCCGGTTTCGGCGAACATTTTTTCCATCGCACCGGCCATTCTATTGGCGAGGATGTCCACGGCTCCGGAGCCAATATGGATAATCTCGAGACCCATGACACCCGGATGCTGATTCCCGGTACCTGTTTTTCGGTGGAGCCGGGTATCTACTTGCCGGAGTTCGGTATTCGTTCCGAGGTAAATGTCTATGTCGGCGAGACCAGTGCCCAGGTAACCGGCGAGCAGCAATCGCAATTGGTACGCATCGGATGAGGGTCCGGCCGGTCCAAGCTCTCTTCTTGTTTCTCATCGGCTGCCCCCTCCCGGGCCAAACCCGCGACGGCAATACAATCCGTTTCACCCGCCCGGACGGCGCTGCCGAGATCGAGTGGATTTCCGATAAGAGCTTTCGCGTCGCCCGCCGCTTCGGTGCCGCGCTCGCCCCTTCGCCCCCCATCGGCGAGGCGGTGACCTACCAGATTCAGGAGCGCGAATCGCACTTACTCATCAAGAGCGCTAGTTTATCCATTGAGCTCGATCCGGCGCTGTTCCGGCTGCGGGTGTTCGACTCCAGCCGGGCGATGTGGCTGACGAACTGGGAGACCATCACGTCCGCCACGGTTGACCGCGCGTTATTGCCGGAAGAGCGCATTTACGGCTTGGGGCCCCGGGAACACTTGAGCCTCGATGCGCGGGGCCAGAAGGTTAGTGCCTCGGCGGCGCTGGCAATTTCCAGCCGGGGCTACGGAGTCTTCTTCGCTGGCGGACCCTATTGGTTCGACCTCACCGCCGGCTTTCAAGTGAAAGGCGGCGCGCCCGATTTGGTCGAGTACGTTTTCTATCTTGGCCCCCGATTAAAAGACATCTATGAGCGGCATCTGGATATCGTTCCGCAACGGTGGTTCCTAGCTCGCCAGCACCTGCGCGGATTGAATCCGCTGTCCAAGCCGCCCTATGCGCCGCCATTCCCGCCCTTGTTACCCGCTATTATTCATGCAAGTTTGTCCGGCGTCGTGGCCCCGGCCGTTGATTGCCGCGAGCATCGCGAGTTATGGTGCGACTACATGCCCCTGATGTTAGGCGAGGACTCTCCGTTGCGCCGCTCGCTCGAGCCCTATCTTGTTACTTATCTGCAAGAGGCGAAAGATCGCGGCTATCCCGTCATTCGTCCTTTACCGTTGCAGTATCCCGGTGATCTTGCCGCCGGGGCCAGCGCCGATGCCTTCATGCTCGGTGACGAATTACTCATCGCGCCGGATTCCCCGCGATCATTGCGCTTTCCCATGGGCCTCTGGACTGACTTACGCACCAACCGCACTTACACCGGCCGCCAGACCCATCGAATCGACGGCCCCGGTTTGCCCGTCTTCGCCAAGAACGGCGCGCTGGTACCTTTCGAACGCGATGGCTTCTATGAGATGCACTACTATCCCAAGCTGGGAGGCGAGTTCTTCATCTACGAGAGCGAAACAGCCCAGTGGACCCAGTTACACGCCTCGCCCGCTGGCATTTACTTGCGTCTGGAAGCTGAAACCAAAGTAAGTCGCGACTACGAGTGGGTGGTCCACCACGTCAACGCCCCGGTTACCGTTGAGTCCGCCACCATGCACACTTGGCGTTATGACGCCGCTCAACGCAACTTATACGTTCGCCACCATGCCGAGGCCGGCGTTGACGTGATCGTCAATCTGCGTTTTGAACCAGAAGAAGGCGTGCCGCTCAATGACTGACTTACAACTCGCCACCAAAGCGGCATACTACGCCGCCACCGCCCATCGCGAACATCGCCGTAAAGATTCTGCCGCCACGCCCTACATCAACCACCTCACCGAGGTGGCCCATCTGCTGGCGAACGCCTTGTGTCCGGCCACCGTGATCGCCGCCGGCTACCTGCACGACACCATCGAAGATGTCGATGTCACTTACGAAATGCTGCTGGCCGAATTCGGATCGGAGATCGCGGATTTGGTGCAATCTGTCACCGACGATCAAAATCTACCCCAGCACGTCCGCAAGCAGCAGCAAGTAGAGCGTGCCACCCACGCCAGCGCAGGTACGGCGGCCCTTAAGCTGGCGGACAAGATCAGCAATCTCCGCTCGCTCACCACCTCGCCGCCTCACGGTTGGAGCACGGAAAGGTTGATTGACTACGTTGCGTGGTCCCACCAGGTGGTCTCCCGCCTCCCGTCTCCCAACGGGTTCTTACTGGAGCAATATCATCAGATTCGATCACTGCTAGGCCGAGGCCGGGCTAAAGGGCTAACGGGTTAACGAACCCCGACCTTAAGGGAGGGGATGACTTAATCGCGCCAATCTGTTCCGCGAGCCAGGGTAAATAGTCACCTACCGCGCTACGCCGAGTAAGCAATATCTGGTTGGTTTCCCCCCCCGGGGATGAGCCACTCCCATCGCAATGAGTACTCGATGCCCATACGGCATCCGGACGCGAATGGGCCATTTCAGCGGCGACCGCATGCGTCCGTCGAGCATCCCACTCGGCGCCCAGTGGAATAAACGGACCGACTCGTGGGATTATAAGCGCATGCTGATCAAGATCGCTTCCGACATCCGCTCGTCCCAGATCACGCCAAAGGCCGACTACCTAAACCGTCGCCAATTGCTGGCTGGGGCTGGCGGATTGCTGCTGGCGCAATCTGCTTTTCCAGCGAAAATCCCCAACGTGAAGAAGAGCCCGCTAAGCACCACCGAGGCGGTCAATTCTGTCGAAGACTCCACCACCTACAACAATTTTTACGAACTCGGCACCGGCAAGGCCGACCCCGCTCGCAACCCCCAGCGCCTCGTCGTCCAAAACTGGCAGGTGAAGGTGGAAGGCGCTTGCGCCAAACCCCAAACCTTCGACCTGGATTCCCTCATGAAGCTGGGCGCGATGGAGGAACGCATCTATCGCATGCGCTGCGTCGAAGCCTGGTCGATCGTCGTGCCCTGGATCGGCTATTCTTTGTCGACCTTGCTCAAAGCCGTTGACCCCACCGCCAAGGCGAAGTACGTGGCCTTTGAAAGCTTCTACGACCCCAAGCGCATGCTCTCGAGCGCCTCGGGCGGCATCGAATTTCCTTACCGCGAAGGGCTGCGCCTCGACGAAGCTATGCATCCGCTGGCCCTGCTCACGTTTGGCATGTACGGCGAGACGTTGCCGAATCAAAACGGCGCTCCGGTCCGGTTAATCACGCCCTGGAAGTACGGCTTCAAAGGCATCAAGTCGATCAACAAAATCCGGCTTGTCGAGAAAGAGCCGTCCTGCACCTGGAAGATCGCCAACCCCAGCGAATACGGCTTCTACTCGAATGTCAATCCGCAAGTGGACCATCCTCGTTGGACCCAAGCCACCGAACGTCGCCTGGGCGAATTCTCGCGCCGCAAGACGCTCATGTTCAACGGCTACGGCGACCAAGTCGCGTCGCTCTACACCGGCCTTGATCTGAAGAAAAATTACTAACTGCCGATGTCGACCGTTGTCCGGAACGCGCTCATCAAGACGCCGGTGTGGATCCTGTGTCTACTGCCTTTGGCCCTGCTAATTTATAACTTCAAAACCAATCACCTCACCGCGAACCCCATCGAGTATATTACTCACACCACCGGTGACTGGACGATACGTTTCCTACTGATCTCCCTCACCATTACGCCGCTCCGCCGTCTCGGATTTCCTTCGCTGATTCGCTTCCGGCGCTTGTTGGGCTTGTTCGCTTTCTTCTATGGCTGCCTGCATCTGGCGACCTGGGCGTATCTTGACCAAGGGTTTAACTTCCCGGCGATGTGGGCCGACGTGGTAAAACGCCGCTTCATTACTATGGGTATGCTGGGCTTGTTACTGATGGTGCCGCTGGCCATCACCTCCACCAAGGGCTGGATCCGGCGATTGGGCAAGAAGTGGCAGCAGTTACACCGGCTCGTTTATGTGAGTGCCCTGGCCGGGGTGATTCATTACTACTGGCTGGTGAAGTCCGATATCCGGCTGCCCGCTTTATACGGAGCCGTGCTGCTGTTACTGCTTGGCTTCCGCGTGCTAAAGCCTCGTTAGCTGGAGAGCCTCACCGAACCGGACCGTCGCGCCCGCCACGTTCACTCACCTAGACGAAATTCAGGCAATGTGCGCGCCGGTCGTCTGCACATATACGGCGTAGAGTGACTGGCTGGCCGTCATAAAAAGGCGATTCCGCCGCGGCCCGCCGAAGCAGACATTCGCGCAATTTTCCGGTAACCGGATCATGCCGATACGCTCTCCGCCCGCCGTGATCACCTGCACGCCTGGACGAGCACCGGCCCAGATGTTGCCGTCGGCATCGCAGCGAATACCGTCCGCCGCCGATGGTGCGCCGGTGCCAGGAACATCCAATTGAATAAAGCGCTTGCCGTTGCGCACTAACTTACCGTCGATATCCCAAACTTTGGTGTCGCGACCGCCCGCACCGGTGTCCGCGATGTACATTTTCTTATAATTCGGTGAAAAGCAAATGCCATTGGGGCCGCTTACTTCTTCCGTGAGCTTCGTCAGCTGCCCAGTTTTGGGGTCGGCGCGATAAACCGCTTCTTTCAATTCCTTAGGCGCTTGATAGCCTTCATAGTTACCGTTGATGCCATAGGGAGGGTCAGTAAACCAGATACTGCCATCGGGATGCACCACTAAGTCATTAGGTGAATTGAGACGTTTGCCTTCGAACTTATCGGCAATCACCGTCACTGTGCCGTTAGTCTCATAGCGGACCACCCGGCGGCCGCCATGCTCGCAGGACAATTGCCGCCCTTCGTAGTCGAAGGTATTGCCGTTGCTGTAACCGGAAGGATTGCGAAATACTGTGGTGCGGCCGTCGTCTTCAATCCAACGTAGCTGTAAGTTGGCGGGAATATCACTCCAGACTAGAAAGCGGCCGGCCCCGCTCCAGGCCGGGCCCTCCGCCCATGAGGTGCCGGTGTGTAAGCGCTTGATGCTCGTATTGCCAATCATGTATTTTCGGAAGCGGTTGTCGAGGGCGACGACGTCCGGGTCAGGGTACTGGATCGGTTGCTGATTGGTCCAATCGCGCGGAGTGGCCACCGGCGATATTACGGGAGCCGGGGGTGCCTGCGCGCTAGCCGTGGCACCCAACGCCAAACCGGCCAGTGTGCGGCGAGTCATGGAGTGAGACATCTTACTTTTTAGCTTTCGGCGGACTGATCATAATGTGCGCCCCGGCGGTGCCCGGATACATGAGCCAGGGTTCTGATCCAGGGGTGACCGTGAGGCCGGTGGATTCGGGTGTGGCGTAAGGCGTGTAAATCACCCAGCGCAGATAGGCATCGGTCACCTCGCCTTTACCCGAGTCGAAACCCGCGCCGCTCAGAACATACAGCATGCGCGGCTCGCGAGGCATATTCAGTTTCCCTTCACCCACCTCTTTCCAGCGGGCCTCATGGCGCTCCTTGCCCTTATATTGGGCGCTAAGTTCGCGGCCCCGGGCCATGAATGGCTCCAGGTCCTTGTGATAGCAGGAAACGCTGAAGCCTTTGGCGGCGGGGTCGTCGGCGAGACAGACGAGGTCGCCCGAGCCTTTGCGAAGCGTGACGACTTCGCCTTTCTCGTTGTAGCCGAGAACCGTGGCGGCTTCACGGCGCTCCTTGGGCGCGGCCAGAATTGACGACGCGATCTGGTCAGCCGGGGAGGCCCCATCGACCGCCAATGCGGGCAGCCCCATCAGTAGGGCGATTAGTAGTGATCTCATTTCGTTTCTCCTCAGACAGTATATGATCTCAAAAGCCATGTACGAAAAATTATTTGATTTGACGGGGCGCGTAGCCCTGGTGACGGGCGGCAGCCGGGGGCTCGGCAAAGCGATGGCCCGGGCGTACGCTGAGCACGGTGCGCAGGTTCTGATCTGTTCGCGGGGCGAGGAAGAACTGAAAGGAGCGGCCGCCGAGACCGGCCAAGGGCTCACCACGCGCGTCGAGTGGATGACCGCCGATTTAGCCGATCGGCGTGAGCCGCAACGCGTCGCCGACGAGGCGCTGAAGCGCTTCGGCCGTGTCGACGTGTTAGTAAACAATGCGGGAGGCAATACGCCGCAGCGAGCGGACCAGATTACCGACGAAGCCTGGGACCGCATAATTGAATTGAACCTATCGGGCATCATGCGCCTCACCCGCGCCCTGCTGCCGCAGATGATGGAGCGCGGTTGGGGCCGCATCATTCATACTTCGTCAGTGCTCGGACTGGGAGGCAAGAAGGACCGCAACGTCTACAGTGCCACCAAGGCGGCATTAGTCGGCATGGCCCGGTCGAGCGCGCTGGATCTGGGCCCCTACGGCGTCACCGTGAACTGTATCGCTCCCGGGCCTTTCTTGACGGAGTTGCCGCTGGGCCTGTTGAACGAGCAGCAGAAGCAGCAATTCACCGATCGGACGGCGCTGAAGCGTTGGGGCCGCCCCGAGGAGATCGCCGGCGTGGCGTTGTTACTCGCAACCGACGCGGGTAGTTACATTACTGGTACTACCGTGCTAATCGATGGCGGCACGTTGGCGAACGTTCTCTAGCTAGAATCAAAACCAGGCGAGTTAGTGAGGGCTCATCCCAAATACAATTTAGCTTGTAAGTCAGCAATGCGCTCCCAACCATAGCGTTCCTCGACGGTGCGGCGCGCGGAGGCTTCGAACGCTTGGCGGCGAGCCGGATCGGCTAACAAGGCATCAATCGCCCGCGCGAATTCGGCGGCGTCGTTTGCTAAGTAAAAGTCAGCCCCAGCGGCCAAATCCTGCAATCCATTGACACCCGCCGGCGTGGAGATAATCGCCTTGCCCATCGCCATGGCTTCCAGCACTTTGATGTTGGTGCCGGCCGACGCTCGCAAAGGCGCGATGACGACGGTGGCTTGCCGGTACGCCGGCCGGACGTCAGCCACGAAACCAGTAACTTCAATGCGCGGGACTTCCAGGTTTACGCGAACCTGGGCGCGGTAGAAGTCGAGGTAATATTCGTGCCGCGCTCCTGCGATCAGGTGCAGGGTGGGCTCCGTCTTCAACAGCGGCCATACTTCGCTCAGGAACCATTCAATCGCCAACAAATTCGGCAGATGATTGAAGCTGCCAATGAAGAGCAGCCGCGCCGGATCCGGCGGGACGGCGGTAGGCTGATAGCGATCGAGGTCGACGCCATTGGCTAGTGCAACTGCCTTTTCGCCTACCGTAATTCGGTCCCGTTCGGACATCACAACGACGGCACCGGCTTTGCGCCAAGCGTCGGTTTCAAACTGCTGCCAGCGTACTAGTTGATCGCGCAGATCTTCGTTCGGATTGCGTTCGAGTAACTGCTGGTAAAGGTCGAGGGTGACGTCATGTTCGACGAGGAGGGTCCGAGCCTTCTTGACGGTGTCCAGATAGACGGCCATCTGCGTAAACTCGAGTTGCGCGATGGCGGGCGCGAACTCAATCATCAGCCTTTCGAGCACCGCACGAAAGACCGGCGAATCGAACTCATCGACGACGTCGGGCCGTCCGGTGTCGACCCGATAGTGGCTACCGCGGCGGCGCACCATCACCACCCGATGGCAGATCTCGAGTAACTCCGGGGCGGGGGCTGTGAGCTCATCCCCGAAGACCACTAACACTTGAGAGACTCCGCGTAGGGTTGCCTGCTTCATCAGGTTATACATGCGAACGGCACCGCCATGCGCTAGAGGATAAGGTGGATAGCAGGTGGCGATCAACACGCGGATGCCGGTATTCGGCTGCTTGCCCGGGAAGCAAGCGACGTCGCCCGAGCCGAGCGCGAGCACGGTTTCATCGCTCAAGATTGCCTGCGGCGCGCGGGCTTTCAAAGCCCTAGCCTCGGCCAGCACCTCCATCGGCACCGGGTCAGGTTCGTGCCCGGAGGCGAGCAGGTTGAGCCGCTGGACGGCCCGGCACCAAAGCATCTGGAATCGTGCCGGTGAGTGGATGGCCCGTGCCAGAAAGCGCAGATAATTCAGTTCCACCATGCGGCGCAAGGCGGCCTCGCCGAAGTAGCGCGAGGTGGTGGCGCGATGGTGGTGCACGACGCGCGCGCCGGCCACGTAGACGGTGGGCCAGCCCGCCAGCCAGGCGCGATAACCGATATCGAGATCCTCGACATAGGCGGGCCGGTAAGTCTCGTCGAAACCGCCGAGCGCGCGCAATCGGGCCGTGTCGTAAAGAGAGCAACCGCCGGAGCCATAGAGGACCCAGGTGAGGTCTTCGCCCGGCAGGGGCTCGATGCAGGTGAGCGGAAAGTCAGTGGGCCCGGGGTTCGCGAGCATCGCGGCTTTGCCGGTTTCCTGGCGGCGCTGCCCGGCCGGAAAGAAGATCTGGGCCGTTGCACAGAAGAGGTCTGGCACCTGATCGAAGGCTGCACGTAACGCGGCAAAGAAGCTGGGCTCAATCTCCATGTCGTTGTTGAGGAGGCAGACGTGCGAGAAGCGCGCGGCGGCAATGCCCCGGTTGACGGCATCAGCGAATGAGAGCGGCTCCCGGCTGACGAACGCCTCGACGCCTAATGGTGCTACCCAGCGTTCATCGGAGCCGTTATCGACCACGATGACTTGGTCCGCAGTCACCAGAGGCAACAGGCGAGCGAGTAACTCGGTGCCGTTGCGGGAGGGGATGACCACGGTGATGCCTGCGGGCATTCCGGGCCCAGGGACGAGGGGCGGCTCCGCCCTCTTCTCTCTCGCAATCCGGCGGCCAGCGCGTCGAGCGAGAAGGGCTAGCCACGGCCGCCGGAAGTGCGACGGATGCCCGAGTCGCCAGATGAAAGTGTAAAGGCGGCCTCCGGGATTCAGCTCGAACCGGACTATCTCTTTGGCCCGCCAGAGCGCGTAGCGAGCCACGGCCGGCAACGACCGGGGGCGCAGCATGAAGTGGTTCAAGTCCGTCGAGAAGAAGACCCAACTACGCCAGGGCGTCCCCTCAATGGCCAAGCGCCGCAGTGGCCAATAGGGCGCATCGGGATCAAGGTAAATGCCCGCCAGCTTGACGTGGAGGCCATTCAACTGGCGCTTCAGGCGCACGGCATTATCGGCGGCTGAGCGCAACGGGTGGTACTGAATCCAGTGGCCGGTGGAGGGCGGAAACTCCGAGACGACATAGAGTGGCAAATCTTCTCCGACGTGCAGCATCGTCTCCACCAGGGCCGGCATTGCCGCGCGGGCACAGGTGGCGAAGACGAGCTTGACGCTAGATGAGCTCACGCCAGTTGGCTCGAAAGACGCCCGCTTCGCGCTCATCCCAGTAGGCGATGGCCTGCATGCAGAAGGCGGTGGAAACGGGGTTGGCGAAGGGCGTTGCTTGTCCATGGCGCGTTCCAAAGGCGTAGCCGCCGCGTAGGCGAACGTCGCCGGAATGGTCCTGTAAGGCGACGATGGCGTCGTGTTCTTCCTGCGCTTGCGATGAGTCGAGCGGCAGGACGCCGGCGGCTTCGGCGAACAGTCGAACGCGCAGCAACTGCGCATAGGCATCGGCCCGGGCGAAGCGTGGCGCAACGTCGCGCAGGACCCGCGCGTACAAGGCGATGGCTTCACACATCGCGGCGGCGCATGCGGGACGGTTCAGCACAGGCAGCAGGCCTTCGAGAAAATAGCCAAGTGGGTGCAGACGGTCCATGAATCGCTCGGGCTCGTTTTCGGTGCTAAGCAAGGCGGGCCATTCGGCCAGCGAAAACTCGAGCTGCCGTTCGTAAGGCTCTGCGAAATTCAGCTCGTGCCAAGCGAGCGCGGCTTTCAAGTGAAAGGCACCGGGACGGCGGCTCCACCAAACTTCTTGCGGCACGTGCACTTTGCCAGGCAGCTCAACAATGCAGTGATAGCCCGGGGTAGCCAGAAAGTCCTCGCGCATGGAACGGCCGCATTCGCTGGCGAGTTCTGCGGGCCAATTCTCACCCGTGACGCGCGAAAGCCGAAGTAAGCTGCGTGCCACGATGCCCAAATCGAAGAAGTAGGCGAAGCGAACGCCTGGCTCGTTCGTCTCGAAAGGCATGGTTTTTAGCGTCCCATCCCAAGCTTTCGCCAGGTAGCGTCCCGCCCGTTGCGCGGCATTGAGATATTCATTCTGCTTCGTTCGCTGGTACAGTTCAAGAAGGGCCGAAATCGAATAGCCCGTAATTTCCGTGGAAAGCGGAAGATTGCGGCATTCGTCTGCCCGGTAGTAGCGGGCCACGCCGCCCGAAGATTCCTGGATGCCGGACCGGAGAAACCACTCGCCGGCCTGCTGAAGTGGCGGTGTCATTGGCAACCTAAAAGGATAGCAGGTGATGGGAATGCGGATCTGGATCAGTCTCCTCCTCGCCTATCTGGCGTACGGCGAAGATCCGACACTCGGGATCGTGCGCGGCCTGTTCATCAGTTACGAGGGCAGCATGGCGGCGGGCATCGTTACCGTCATGCTGGGGAGGCCCGATCTGCCCGCCTACTCCTGCAAGTCCGACGGCCGCACCTACATCGAACGCGACCGTCAGCGGATCTACTGGCGCGACGTAAGTGAAGGCGATTCGCTCGAATTGGTGACTGACCGTACCCATCGCCTAGCCCAATGCTATGTCCGCATGGTCCACGTCATCGGGCCGCAACCGGCCAAGTATCCCACCGGCCGTACCGACCGGGCCACCGAGAGCTTCGCCCCGCGCGGCAATATTTTCTACTCGGGCATCATCTCGAAGATTGAGACCGAGCGCCTTTGGATCCGGACGCGCACCGACGGTCTCAAGGACCTGCGCCTGCGCCCCGACACGCGCTACCTGGCCAACGGCGATGCGGTGTTGCGCGAAAAGCTGCTGCCAGGGATGCGCGTCTATTTACGGGCCGGCATTGGCTGGGATGACGACCTCGAAATCTACCAGGTGACCTGGGGCGAGATTCTGTCGCCCAGGCCGTAGGCTTCTAGAACGGAATGTTGTCCTCGTCGTCTTGGGGTGCGTTGAGCCGGTTCTCAAAGTAGGTGGAGTAGCGGCCGTCTTTGGTGCGCTTGGTGATTTCGAGCTGGACGTCGAGTAACTTGCCCAGGTGGTGCGGCAGGTCAGAGAATGAGGACAACTCGAGCCGGCAAAGGCGCAGGTCCTGGATGACGTAGGTCATGGTGTTTACGGAGATCACCTTGTGATGCCAGAGCAAGCGGTTGGCATGGCTGGGTCCGATGATGCGGAGAGTCCATTTCAGCATGGGGGCACCGGAACTTTTGGCTTCGGTGAGTTCAACGTTTTCGACGTTGACGTGATAGCGGCCATCCGGAACTTCGTCCGGGGTGGCCTCGGGGTTATTCAGTTGACGCCGGTATTCGGCATCGAATTGGGAGAGGTCGATTGCTGGTGAGCTCATACTTATAAGTGGGATGAGCGAGACATTATTCTCATCTCTTATGCGGGGATCTGCCTGCCCAGATGCGGGTAGCCATCCGCGACTTTGAGGAAACGAACCGGGAGTGGTTGATTCGATTGATTGGACGACGGATTAAATATGAATATTAAATAATGCTAATGACAAGTTGGGGATACCGGTTGGTTCGATGGGATGAGTGGTATGGGCGCGTCAGTTCGGTGTCCGTCGCCATTTCCGTGGAGAGGCTCAGGAGGTAGTAGTTAGTGGCATGCCCCCAAATTAGATGGCCTTAGGTTTATTTTTGTAGCCGCGCCAATCAATTTCTGGAATGGGTCGTCATCCATTTATCGATGAATCCGGCGCAGGAACCCTTACCGTCCTCTGCTTGACCCTTATCCGGCCACCACCCGGCTCGCCGACTGGTCCGCCGCACAACCGGCCCGAATCCGGCCCCTCCGCGCTAGTTGCTGCGGTTCAGGTTCAGACTCTACTCATCGGGAACTCAATAGCGGCGCGTCGTTTTATCGCCCGCCCGGCTCCGAAGGTCCATTATTTTCTGACAATACTCTAGTCAGTCGACAGTTCGATTCTAACCCGATGATTCTAGTACATTTAATAGCTAGTCGGACTCAGTAATAAAAGTATTAGAATCATGGGGTTAGGGCTATGTGACGTTTCCTGCATGTGTTGTGAGGCGAAAATAAAGGCAAAATAAATGAGAAGTTTCGCTCCCGCAACCCACTTATCAGTAGAATGCGACGACCTCAGCCCGACCCG
>JANLPT010000260.1:0-2920 GCA_031367405.1 Bryobacteraceae bacterium | reverse complement strand
CCGTTGCCATTCCCTTCACCTGAGTCAAATTCCCCTAATCGGAACGACAAATGAATCCGCCGTCCGGCAGCCGGATGCAGGTGGCTTGACGCGAATTGCGTTCAGGGTTTGGTGTGGGCGCAATAGGATCGCGACGCATCTCTCCTCGCGTCCAGTGCTGGGGCCAATTCCTTGGCCAAGTATTCCGCAATCTTGGGCTAAGTCATTGAAATCGGATTGTGCATAAATTTGTCATTCCGCAATGAAAGCCGCAGTTTTGCTCGGTTCACACCGGTTTTTGGTACCGGCATTCGGAGGTTCGAATCCTCCCGCCCCAGCCAGTAATCCTTAGGTTTTATGCGGTAATAGACCGGTGCTTCAAGGTTCAATTGAACCCGAGGTCGCCGCTAGAGGTCCATTTCCGTCGCCTTGGGGTATCGTGGCTGCCCCTCCAGTCTTGGAGGAAGTACGATGAAAACGGATTATGCACTCGGCAAGCTTACCCGCCAGCGGGCGGATGGAACGGCGTACTGGTCATTCTGCATGGTCTGGCGGGAAGGCCAGAGCCGCAAGCGGGTGTCCCTTGGCACAACGGATCGGATCGTTGCGGAAACCACGGCGCACAAGGTGTGGGCCGGGATCGCAAAGCCGGACAAGCTGAATACCGTTGGCGACATTGTGGACGCCTATCTGGACGGCTTGGGGGCCTGAGAGACGAGAAGCGCAAGCGGGAAGCATGCGGTTGCCGCCAAGGCCTACTGGGCCTCTCTGCGCCCCGCTGGGATCGAGGAGAGCGCATCGCTGGCCTATCCCGGCTGTCGCAATCGCAGCACCAACACGCACCGCCAAGAGCTATCGCTGATCCGCACCGCGCTTAACTGGGCGGTGCGGGGAAAGCACCTTGAGGCGGCTCCCGTGATCGTCTTGCCGACCATGCCGGAAACGAGCGTGGGGCACCTCTCAAAGACGCAGTTCCGGCAATTCCTGCTCGGCTGTGCATCGGCCCATGTCCGGCTTTTCGCCATGTTGGCTGTCACCACGGGGGGCCGGAAATCTGCGATCCTACAAGCCAAATGGGATCAGGTGGACTTTGACCGGGCCATTTTCCAACTCAATGCCGATGGTCGCAGGCAAAACAGCAAGTACCGCGCCACGGTGCCCCTCAATGAAATGATCCTCGCACCGCTAATCGACGCGAAGGAAAAGGCTACGGCCCCCTACATCATCGAACACCGGGGCAAGGGCCTTGGTCAGATCAAGAACGGGATCGACACTGCCGCCAAGCGCAGCGGGATCAAGGTACACCCCCACATGTTCGGACATAGTGCCGCTGTATGGATGGCAGAGGACCGGGTGCCCATGGCCGAGATTGCTTCATTCCTAGTGCATCGCAACATAGCGGTAACAGTCAGCACCTACGCACGCTACAGTCCCGACTATCTCCGGGGGGCAGCTCAAAGCCTCACTTGGTAGTGGGCTAGTCGGTGTAGCAGAAAGGCCCCCCCTCCGTGCCAATGCCGAAGACACTGACCCTGCCGGAGTTTAACCTTGAGATGGCAGGTGATGTATCGACATGGTTAACCGCGTCACCTATTCGGTCGTGGATCAGGCACGAAAGGAGGGCTTGCCGCTTGAGCCCTTCACGGTGCACGACCTTAGGCGCACGGGCTCGGCGCTT
Organism: Bryobacteraceae bacterium; assembly: GCA_031367405.1. Taxonomy (GTDB): domain Bacteria; phylum Acidobacteriota; class Terriglobia; order Bryobacterales; family Bryobacteraceae; genus JALHNI01. The sequence goes on along the minus strand of JANLPT010000260.1, from coordinate 1,263 downwards.
TTGAATGAACTGGGCTTCAACAGCAACTGGATCGAGAAGTGCCTTGCCCACGAAGACGGCCGCTCGTCGCGCGGCGTCTATAACAAGGCCGAATACGAAATGCAGCGGCGCCACATGATGCAGTAATGGTCGAACACTGTGGCCGCCTGGATTGTGGGACAGAAGTACGCGCCGGCTATCCTGCCGCCGAGCGCACCTCTCCTTGAACTCGATCCAAGTCTCTGACCGGGCGGGTGCGGCGACAGTGAACGTCGACCTGCTGACCACGGGCGATCGGAATTGTCCGCCGCGACGCCAGCCACGCTTCGACCTCGGATAGATCCCAGACCACGCAGCGCGAGCGGCCAGCGAGATTGCGCAGAACAGGAAACCGCACCCTGAAGGGAGGCGGGGTCGGTCCCTTGCTCGTGCAGACGGAAAGCCGGGGCTTGTCGGCTTTCCTTGTCGGCGCATGACACCATGACCGCCGGTTTCAGAGTGCGTGCGGGGCCGGTCTCATAAATCGCCGCGCCCTCAGGAGCGCGCCGTCAGGCGGGCGGGACAGAGCGCGTCATCAGCACCGCTCCGCTTCCCGGGGCGTTGCGGGGTGTCTCCCGCAGATGGGGTAGCCGGAGCCGCACTACGGCTCCGGCTCAGGGGAAAGCCTTCCCCTTTGAATCGGCAACGTAATCCGCACACAAAAAGCGGATTTGCTCGGTTACCGCCTTGACGACGAAGGTCCCAGGACGCTCGAGAGTGGCCCCAAATCGCGAAACCGGCGACGATCTATAGCCGCAGCGCGTATTCCAGGTCGTCGTGCTCGAAGGCGTTCGCCATGCGGTCGATCTCCACGGTTCGCGCGCCCGCCTTGCCTGCGAAGTCGCGCCATGTCCTGGTCGCCGCAGTCACATCGGCCATGATCGCTCGTGCCGGTGCCAACCCTACCGAAATAGCCCACCAAGGCGTCGAGCAGGTCGTGCGAACAGGATCCCTCGTCAAGGCCGATGATGGCCGTCACCACCAGCCCCTTCCCCGCGCGGTGAGGAACCGGGCGCATGGCCAATCGGCTCATATCTGTCATATTTGATGATATAAGGGCACCTCGAAAAATAGGTCTTTCCTGATCGGTTGAAATCGGATTCTTGGTTTTGCGCGCAGAGAGCGCGCGAACCCGGGGATTTCGAGATGGGACAGCCTGGATTTTTTGATTTGCAGCAGCGGTACGAGGGTCTGGACGCGCATGGCGATCCGCTAGTGGCGATCAACGCGGCGGTGCCGTTCGAG
>JANLPT010000252.1:0-2741 GCA_031367405.1 Bryobacteraceae bacterium | reverse complement strand
CGGCATCGATTTGGGTATCCTCGCGGGGCGTGTTCTTCCAGTCTTTGTAGAGATCCGCCGCCGTCTGGAGCGCCCGGTCGAAGTCGCCGTTGAACGAATAGGACATGGACAAGTAATGCGCGTTGTGCGCGTGATGGCCGGTGCCATAGAGCGCGTCGGCTTTCATCATGCCGGTCTCTTTGGCCAGGCATAATTCAAAATACTTCGCGGCTTCGTTCCATTTGCCGGTTTGCGAAAAGATGTGGCCCGGCATGTGGAGGGCATGGGGAATGCCTGCGGCTAAGGTGGCATAGTGGTCGGCGGGCTTTTCGGCTTCGGCGGCGAAGGTGCTGCCTTCCCAGCCGTGGATCATATAGTGGGGGACGCCGGGATGATCCGGGAACTCTTTCAGTAACTGCCGGATGATGGCGACGGACTCCATCGTGCCCACGCGCGGAGTCTTGTCCGGCTGCACATAACCGCGCATTAACTGGAGGGCCAGAAAGAGGCGGGCTTCCACTTCTTGCGGGCTCACCTTCAGCACTTCACGCAGACCCGCCACGTATTCCTCATAGGAGTTTTTCGACTTTAGACTGCGCCGGGCGGCGATCGCCTTAATATATAGCTTTTCCACCGCAGTGGCTTTGCCCGGTGTCTCGGCCAACTTCAGCGCCCGCTGCACCGCCGCCGTCGCCCGCGGATTCGTGTTGATGCCTTGCCCGAACAATTGGACTCCGGCCTCGGACTGGAACTGGGGCCGGTAGTCGCCGGCGGCAACCATGGCCACGCCAAACCAGGGCATCGGCGCTTCCGGGTCAAGCTGGGCGGCTTGCAGAAAGCTGCGCTCGGCTTCCCGCGCCCAGAAGGAGTGCATCTGCGAGACGCCTTGATCGAAGAACTTCTGCGCTTCCGGATTGCTGGTGGTGATGGCCCAATGGACGTTGCCCATCTCCGTCATCAGATGCGCCGGCAGCGACGGCGACGCCTTGTCCACCGGGGGCGTGCATAAGCCACCGCCCAGGCTTTCTTTCTTGGTATCGGCGGCAAACAGCGCGCCCGTCAACAACGCCAGGTAAATCAGTCTCATCGTTTATCCCGTATCCGTTCGATCAGGTCTCCCAGTTGCTGAGCCTGATAAGACGACCCTTCGATGATCGCCCGCAATCGCCCCTGTTGATCGATGACGCCGGTCATCGATGTATGAGTGAGTAAGCCTTGTTCCGGCCAATAGACGATGCCGAAACGGGCAGCCACTGCGGCGACGCCCCGCAAATCCCCCGTCAGCAATCGCCAAGTGTGCCCATCGGCGCGCCACCTCCTAGCATACTCGTCCAGCACGGGCACTGTATCGTACTGCGGATCGAGCGTGATCGACAGCAGCAGCACGTCTTCACCGGCGAAGCGCTTTTGCAAACGCGCGAAGTGCGAAGCGAGCCGGGGGCAGACTTCCGGTAGCGGGCAGCGCGTGTAAATAAAGTTGACCGCCACTACTTTGCCGCGCGCCGAAGCGAGCTGAAACGGCTGCCCTCGATGGTCGGTGAAGGTGAAGTTCGGCACTTCGTCGCCCAGCTTCAATGTCTCGGCAGGCTTCTTGAGGGGAATATCGGATTCCATCCCGAGAAGTCGAATGCGCTTGGCTTGCGCGCCCGACATGACGAAGTCGATGCGCGAGCCGGGCCGTAACTCGCGAAGCTCGGTGGGCGCGGCGCGGAAGTCCATGGCCATGGCCGGCATTTTGCCGGGGATTTCGGCGTGTGAAATGGTCACCATGGGTGCCTTGACGGCGAGTACCAAACCGCTGGTGTGATGGCGGGCCGCGCATCCCGTAAGCAACACCAGCGCGATGAACATCCCAAGCCACTGGACCCGCAGTACCCTCGAGCCGCGACCAGAGGGAGCGGGCCACACAGTTTCTAATGAACGGGGTTCCGGCCCGCTTCCTTCGGTCGCGGCTCGAGGCCGACTTCCTGCGCGGCTGAGGAATATTACGCCAATAAGGAACGCAAAACCTGATCCCATGGCTTGCGATACGGCCGCCGCATCATGGCCGCTGCTTGCGGATCGCCCACGATCTCTTCCTTCACCGGATCCCAGCGCAGCTTGCGGCCCACCCGCAATGAGATGTTCGCCAAGTGACAAGCGAGCGCCGTCCAGTGCCCATCCTCGACGTCGGCAATCGTTCGTTTTCGTGACTTCACGCAATCCAAGAAGTTTCGCACATGCAGATCGAACTGTTCGTTGGAAGAGCCCTTTTCCTTACGCGCGGCCATCCACGGTTCAGGAATGGCCTCACTGCGCGCGACCCCGCCGGTGGGTTGGCCCCGGAAGACCGGGATGGCATTACCGGGGTTGATCTTGGGGTCAGGGAACACTTCGAAGCCGCTACGGTCGACGGTCATCGAGCCCTTGGTGCCGCAGAACTCCAGGCCCGGCGTACCGCCCTTGCCGCGGCTCGCCTCCCGGTGCGCCCACGTGGCGGTGAAGCCGTTATATTCAAACTGCGCATCTTGGGTGTCGGGCGTTTCGCCGTCGTCCTCCAGCGCGAAGCGGCCTCCGATCGAGGTGGCCGAGAGGGGCCCTTTCTGGTCGAGATACCACTGCATGATGTCGATGGAGTGCGCGCCCAGATTGGTCATCTGGCCGCCGGAGAAATCCCAGAACCAGCGGAAGTGGTAGATGCCGCGGTGCGGCGAATAGGGCTTGGCCGAGGCGGAAGGTCCCAGCCACATGTCGTAATCGAACTCGCGCGGCACGTCGACCTC
>JANLPT010000243.1:0-3257 GCA_031367405.1 Bryobacteraceae bacterium | reverse complement strand
GGATGTCACGATGCCGTCCACGGCTACGAGTATGGCGGTGCCCTCCGGATTCCTGCTGGCCAATTCCCAGTACACATGGGAAGTCATCGCGATCGAGGAGAGTGGCAATCAGACGTTGTCCGTCGGAACCTTCCGGACAAGGGGCGTTGAGGGGGACAGTCTGCTATGAGCCCTCTGCACCTTCGAAAGCGGCTTCAATTTACCACCAGATGGGGGTATTCGATGGTCTTTCTTCGAGGAGTTATGCTACATTCCGAGCACGATGAGGCTGGCAACTGTCGAAGACTTAGGCATATCCTGCCGACGGTCCTCCTCGGAAAGTCTATTATGCGCGCGAGGTACAGTGGGCTCTTAGCAGTCTGTCCCGAATTCGCCGTCCCGAATTCGCCTGACGTCAGAACGTCATGACCGAGCCGCCGCAAAGCCCGCACCGTCTGGATAGGGAAGTTTTCGTTCGAATAGAACCGCGCCATCTAAGCCGACTCGTTCACCGCGATCTGTTCGGTGATCTCGGCTGGATGGCTGCGGACGTAGGCCCAGGCGTTCACCAGATCTTCGGCGCGCAGTGACGGATAGGCTTCGAGCAACTGCTGTTCCGAGGTGCCCAGCCGCCGCGCCTGCTCCAGCAGCCAGACCGGGATGCGAGTCCGGACCACGCAGGGTTCGCCGCCGCAGACATCGGGGCGGGAGTCGATTCCGGGGAAATCGTCACCGAGATCCTGCACTACCCACTTCAAGATCTGCGCCTTCTCACCGCGCGAAAGCGTCGGCAGCAGGTGCTCGAAATCGGTTAGGGTGGCCATGACATCTCCCCCTATTCTTGCACCGAACCGGGCATCCGCAACCTGGGTGCGCTTCCCGACCTGAGTCCGCCCGCAGAATCGGTGGGTCGCGGTAGGGTCGATCATCGCTGACCGCCCCCCGCACAGATCCGTACGAGCGGCATTACCGCATACGGCTCCTACCTTGGATATTTGATCCGCAAATCGGGTCCGGCAAATCGGGTCCGGCAAATCGGGGCCGCAAATCGGGGCCGCCGCAAATCGGGGCCATCCACCCGCATCCCCTGGTATCTACCGGTATCCACCAATTCAAGCGCGGGGCCATAGTGATCGGGGTCAAACACGCTCTTACACCGATTTCCTCCGTCCCTCCAGGAAGGTATCGAAGCAAAAGAAGTTAGGGGCCGCGTGGCGCGGCGCGGAACGGTACCACCTGGCCCTCCCTCACCTCCCTCACCACCCAAAGCCGAGCGCCCCACAACGACCGCTTTTCGACGTCCGCGAAAGGCCGATCACAACAGGTTCAAGTGCTCCAGGTTGGTCGAGTCAGGGGGCAGGTGTACGTTCATGGGGCTCTCCGTTCGATTTCACCCCGAGAGCACCTCGCATGGCCAGTTCTGTCAATGTTGGGCGTCTGGCAAATTTGCAACAGGTTGTTGCACACCTCAGCCCCCTCAGCCCCTGCACTCGTAGGCCCTGTTGACAGCGTGAACTCGTGGGCCATTTCGCCGACGTTGCCTTGGGGCACGGCGACGCGGGTCAACAGGAGCGCGCGCGTTTCGGCGAAGGTGGCGGCCGTGAGGACGCGGCAGCCGCGGCGCTCGAGCGGGTCGTGGCGATGCCCCGCCGCATAGTAGAATTGGCGTACACCAATGCCATTGCAAGCAGGTACCCGGTTAGGACCCTACGAAATCGTATCGCTGCTCGGCGTGGGCGGTATGGGCGAAGTGTATTGCGCCAGCGACACCAAGCTCGGCCGCCAAGTCGCCCTCAAAGTCCTGCCGGACGCCCTCGCCATGGACTCCGAGCGCATGACCCGCTTCACCCGCGAAGCGCACGTGCTGGCCTCTCTCAATCATCCGAATATCGCCGCGATCTATGGCGTCGAAGGTCCCGCCATTGTGATGGAACTCGTCGAGGGCAAGGATCTCACGGTACCCCTGCCGCTGGACGAGGCTCTGCCCATCGCCAGACAGATCGCAGAAGCCCTCGAGGCCGCACACGACAAAGGTATCGTTCATCGGGACTTGAAGCCCGCCAACATCAAGATCAGGCCCGACGGCGTCGTCAAGGTGCTCGACTTCGGATTGGCGACGGCTCCGGTGGCCGCGAGCGGCGCCGATTCCGCGAACTCGCCGACGCTCACCATCGCCTCGCAGGCCGGCGTGATCATGGGGACGGCGGGGTACATGAGCCCCGAGCAGGCGTCAGGGCGGCCCGTGGACCGGCGCTCGGACATTTGGTCATTCGGCGTGGTGTTGTGGGAAATGCTCTGCGGGCGCAGGCTGTTCCAGGGCGAGACACTGATGCAGACGCTCGCCGAAGTGGTGCGCGGCGACGTGGACTTGACGACGTTGCCGGCATCAACCCCGCTGGTGATCCGCGAATTGCTGCGACGATGCCTCGACCGCAATGTGAAGACTCGGCTGCGCGATATCGGAGAGGCGCGCGTGGTGATTCAGGAGTATTTGGCGAACCCCTCGGCGAGCGTCGCCGCGCCGGGGCCATCGGGCCGATTAACTTTCCGGACCTTCGCCGCCTTCGCCGCGGCTCTCACTTTCATTGCCGCGGGTGTAGTGTACTGGCAGCGTCGCACTCCCGTGCCGGAATCGCCCACCGTAAAATTCGTCCTCACGCCGCCCGAAGGCTATGCGTACAACCCGCTCTATCTGGCCGTTTCGCCTGACGGACGCCACCTGGCGGCGCAAATGATTCCGAATCAGGGCAAGCGGTCGATCGGAATTCGCGACCTGGATTCCACCACGACAAGAATCCTGGCGGGGACCGAGGGAGCGACCAACCTGTTCTGGTCGCCGGACAGCCGTTCGATCGGATTTCTGGCCGACGACAAACTCAAGCGAATGGATGCCGCCGGTGGTCCCGTGCAGGTGATTTGTGACGTCGGGCGGACGCTGTATGGCGCCACCTGGAATGCCAGCGGCGTCATCCTCTTCGCCACTCTAAATCAGCCCTTGCAACGTGTGGCGGCCAGCGGTGGTACGCCAGTTGCATTGCTGAAACTGGAAGCCTCGGAGGCGGGCCACCGCTATCCGCGCTTCCTCCCGGATGGCCAGCGCCTTCTCTATTCCGTGTCTGCCCCCAATGCGCGCCGCGGCATCTACCTCGCGAGCATGGATGGGAAGGAACCGGCCCGGCAGATTCTGGGCGTAGAAGGGGAAGTTACTTTCGCGCCCAGCGCGAACCCGGAAGTCGGCTATCTCTTTTTCCGTAGGGGAGACGCTCTGCTGGCCGCCA
>JANLPT010000234.1:0-22445 GCA_031367405.1 Bryobacteraceae bacterium | reverse complement strand
AAAAAGCCCCATCCTCCACGTAAGTCTCCCGGAGCGCACCGGAAGTCCACCGGTGCAAAACGTCCGGAAGCCCGCCTTTCCGCCAACATCGGCAAGACTTTCACCGACGAGCTTTTGGTCGCCTACGTGGCCAAGCAACCTCATCATCGTGCCACCTATAAGCAACTCGTCAAAGAGCTGGGCAGTCGCGGTGTCGAGCGCTCCGGCCTTGACCGTGCGCTGGCTCAAGCGCTCTCTCGCGGTCAACTGGTTGAGCATCAGCGTGATCATTTCTTAGCCGCCCGCGCGAGCAGCGAGTTCGTCTCCGGCCAAATGCGCGTCCATCGCGATGGCTTCGGCTTTGTCGTGCCGGAGGCACCAGTGCCCGGCCTTGCGGGCGACCTCTTCATTCCCCCCGGCAGTGCCTCCAAAGCCATGCACGGCGACCGCGTGCTGGCCCGCGTGGTCCGCATCGGGCGCGATGGCCGCGCGGAGGGCGACATCGTCAAGGTCTTAAAGCGAGCGCACACCACAGTCGTTGGCGAGTTTCAGGTGAAGCCGTCTGCGAACTGGGTAAAGCCGCATGACGACCGTCTGCGCGACTGGATTCTCATTCCGAAGGGCATGGAATTTCCCCCGGCGGCACTGGATGTGGACCGTATCGGCACCACGGCACCAGCCCCCACGCGGGTCGAGGATATGCAAGGGCTCATCGTCAATGTGGAGGTGATCGACTTCCCCGCCGATGGCGAAAGCGGAGTCGGCCGCGTCATTGAAATCCTCGGCCGGCCCGATGATTTCGGAGTCGATGTCGAAATCATCATTCGCAAGCACCATCTGCCGCATCGCTTTCCGCCCGATGTGATCGCCGAGGCGAAAGCCTTTTCGAACGACATCCCTGCCGATGTTCTCGCCAAGCGCCGCGACTTCCGCGACTTTGACATCGTCACCATCGATGGCGAAACGGCGCGCGATTTCGACGATGCCGTTTGGGTGGATACGCTGCCGAATGGTAACTTCGCGCTCCACGTCCACATTGCCGATGTAAGTTACTACATTCAGCCGGGTTCGGCGATTGATCGTGAGGCTTACTTACGCGGTACCAGCGTTTATTTTCCTGATCGCGCGGTACCCATGCTGCCGCTTGAGCTTTCTACCGACATCTGCAGTCTGCGCCCCAATGTCGACCGCCTGGTGATGTCGGCCTTACTCGAAATTGACCACGAAGGCCAAACCGTGTCGAGCGAGTTCTGCTCCAGCGTCATCCGCAGCCGCGAACGCATGACTTACACCGATGTGCATCTATTACTCGAAGGTGAGGCTCCCGCACTGCGTGAACGCTATGCGCCCTTGCTTTCGCGCTTCCAGCTGATGAAGGATCTGGCGTTGATCTTAAACCGTCAGCGTGTCCGCCGGGGTTCGATTGACTTCGACTTACCCGAAGCGCAAATCGAGTTTGACGAGTTAGGAGCCATGACTGCTGTCACTCGCGGCGCACGTAACATCGCCCACCGCCTAATTGAAGAATTCATGCTGGCCGCCAACGAAGCCGTCGCCGGCTATCTCGAACGCAGCGGCGGGCCGTCGCTCTATCGCATTCACGAGACGCCGAATCCGCAGAAGGTAGCGGAGTTTGAGCAGATCGCTGCGCAGTACGGTGTATCGCTAGGTACGGCGTCAGTGAAGCGGCAAGCACCGGTGGCCCGCGCTCGTGACGGCCACAAGATTCGCCGCGATCAAACGCTACCCTCTCCCAGTTTCCAGATATCGTCTAAGATGTTTCAACGGCTCATCAAGCAATTGGAAGGCAAACCGGAAGAGCGCATTTTGAGTTACTTAATGCTACGAAGCTTGAAGCAAGCGCGCTACGCTTCTGAAAATGTGGGCCATTTTGCCCTAGCCGCAGAAAGTTATACCCACTTTACATCGCCTATCCGCCGCTACCCTGACTTAGTGATTCACCGGCTTTTACGCGCCCAAATTGAGCACCCGGGGCAACGGCCATACAACGAGCCGGAGTTACGGCAAATCGGCGACGACACGTCGCTCACTGAGCGTCGTGCCGCTGACGCTGAACGCGACCTGATGGAGTGGAAGAAAGCCAAGTTTATGGCTGATCGCGTCGGCGGCGAGTTTACGGGTCTGATCACCTCAACCGCGAAATTCGGCTTTTTCGTCGAACTCGATACGCTCTTCATCGAAGGTCTGGTGGCCGTTGAGACCCTCTTTTGGGATCGTTTTCTTTACGAAGAGCGCACCCGTAAACTCATCGGCGAAAAGACGCGCAAAGCCTATTCCATGGGTGACCGCGTCAAGGTCCGTGTCGATCGCGTCGAGGCTCAAGGCGGCCGCATCCAGTTCTCACTCGCCGAAGGCGTGCCCGAACGCAAGAAGCGCAAATGATACGCTGACTGCGTGAAACTTACTTTTCTTCTTTTGGTGCCTTTCATATTGGTGGCGCAGACAGCGACGCAGTTTGAGACGCTGCCCGCGCTCGAACTCGACAATGGCAAAGTGCGTCTGGTGATTTTGAACCCCGGCGGCTCTTTCGCCAGCTTCACCCTCAGCACTGGCAATACCCTCAACCCCATCTGGAACCCGGCCCGCATGTCCCGTGCGGCCGGTGGCCGGCCGCGCGCCAGTTCCAGCAGCGGTCACTTTCTTTGCGTCGATGGCTTCGGGCCCATCTCGGCCGACGAACAGAAGGCCGGGTACGTGGGGCATGGCGAAGCCTCACGTTTACCCTGGGAGGTGCTTGAGTCGAATGCCACCAGTGTGAGTTTCCGCGTCCGCCTGCCGCTCGTTCATGAGGTACTGCGCCGCAAGGTGACGCTGGCACCCGGCGAGCAGGTTGCCTTGGTTGAAAGCGAATTAGAAAGCGAACTCGCCTTCGATCGACCGATGCTGTGGGCCGAACACGCTACCGTTGGCGCGCCCTTCCTCGCCTCGGCAAGACGGTAGTCGACGCATCGTCCACCAAGTGCCAAACCAAGCCTTACGATCAGAAGGGTCTGCGGACCTTCGCCTCCGCCGAGAACTTCATTTGGCCCCAATATCATGACCTTAACCTCCGCGAGACGCCGGCGAAGGATGGCGAGCTCAACCATATTGGTTGCCTGATGGATCTCGCCCGCGAAAACGAATTTATTACCGTGCTCAACACTGAAAAGCACTTACTCATCGGCTATCTCTTCCGCCGCGCTGACTATCCTTGGGTGCAGCATTGGATGAATTACCCATCCAACCAGCAATACAGTTGGGGCATTGAATTCGGCATGCAACCCTACGACATGACGAAGCGCGATTTAGTCGCTATGTCCCCGCTCTTCGGCCAACCCACCTTCCGCTGGCTGGGTGCCAAAGCTAAGCTCGCGACGCGTTACTTGATGTTTGTCACCGAAGTCCCCGCCGGTATGAAGAACGTCGATGATGTTCGTCTGGAGGGCGGTAAGTTAATCCTCGAAGGCATCGGCCAGCGCGTAGAAATCGCCTCCAGCGCCCGGCTGTAGAAAGTTTTAGAACGCGAGCTTTAACGCTAACTGAATCACCCTCCAACTTTCGCCATTCTGATTCGTCGTCGACGAACTCGCCGTTGACAGCGTCACACAGCAAGCCTGCGCGAAGACATTTGAGTTAATCGCCGGGCTGCCCACTGACGCATCCCGCGGATTGCGAAAATTGGCATGGTTCAGCGCATTGAACATCTCCGTCCGGAATGTCAGCCGGAAGCGCTCGTTCAATTGAAAGCCTTTCGAAATACCGGCGTCGATATTCCAGTAAGAAGGGCCCTGGAAGATATTGCGGCCCAGCCCGAGCTGTCCCGGCGCTGGCACCGCGAACTGGCTGGCGTCGGCAAAGAACACCGGCCCAATCACGCCCGCTTTATCCTGAAGCTTTGCTTGAGGCAAGACAGTGACACCCGGTGCCAGCGCCGCCCGGCTCTGCGCCGTGCCATTCGCCGTCAAGAAGCCCGACCTTACTGAGAATGGCTCGCCCGACTGGAACGTGTAAATGCCATTCAGGCTCCAGCCGCCGAAGAGTGTATTAGCCACTTTGCCCGCGTCTTTGAAGAATAGCTTGCCCTTGCCAAAAGGTAATTCGTAGATGCCGCTCATGTTAATAACATGGCGTTGGTCAAAATCGCTGCGACCGCGCTCGTTGCGATAATTACGTCCGTCCACCGGCGTCCGCGCCGCCGTGGTGGTCAAGCCGCCGCCCGAGGTGGCCGCCACCGGATCGGTGGACAAGTTATCGATAGATTTCGACAAGGTGTAGCCGCCCGTAAATAGTAGCCCCGCTGAATCGAATCGCTTTCGTAGCGTGGCGTGCAAGCCGTGATAGATTGAGTCCGCTCCATTGTCCAGTAGCAAAACTTGCGCGAACTGCTGATTGGGCCGTAACTTGCCCGCCAGCGTCGCTTGTTCGAGGCGAGTGGCCATATTGCCGGCCGCATTCTGCGACGGGCTCAGGTCAGTAGTGGACGCTGCCGAGTTAGCGAAAGCGCTGGTAATGATTCCGTTCTGGATCCAAGGCACGCTGCTTGCTCCGGCGCAAGGGCCGCCCCCCACGGTGAGCGTTCCATCTGCGCGGCAGCCGGCTAACTGCGTGTTGCGCTGCATCGCTAAGTAACTCGGCAACAACGGCGTTGCGTCAATTTGGTTTACGTCCCAGCTGCGATACAGCCGCGTGCCCCGCCGCCCTACATAGCCCAGGCTGGCCACATAGCCGCGGCCCATCTCGCGTTGCACCGTGAGGTTCCACATGTGCACCGTCGGCAGTTTCATGTTCGGGTCAAAGATGCGCACTGGCAAGGCGTTGTTCTGCAACGCCAGTTGCGGCGTCAATTGGCTCGAAGGCTTGGCCGTCGGTGGCGGTAATTCTGTTGGGAAAGCGCTGAGCCGGACGTCAGGAACGCTGGCGCAGCCGTTGGTCGAAGCGCCTCCCACCGTGGAGGTACAACGGAACACCTGGCCCGGCACCGCCGACGCCACCGAAGTCACCTGAAACGTGTTGATGGGGTCAAATGCCATCGTATAGCCCGTACGGACCACCATCTTCGACGAGCCGCCCGGGGCCCAGGTGAGCCCCATGCGCGGTGCCAGCGCGCCCCAATTGGTATTGCGATACCAGCGATCGGCATGCACAAAGCTCACCAGGCCCTCGCTCCCATCGACATTCTTGTTCGGGACATACACCCGATCGCCCGCTTCCGAAGGCGGCGGATTCACTTCCCAACGCACGCCATAACTTATGGTGATATTGCGCCGGATCTTCCATTCGTCCTGCGCGAAGAAATTATACTGCTTCGTCCGCTGTCCCTGGGCCCACAAAGTTACATTCTTGCCGCCCGTGGTAAATGGCAGAAACGTATCGCTGCGCAAATCACCGATAAAATTGTGCGATAACTGCGCTGGGATGCCGAGTAAGTCATTCACCGTTCCCTGCAGCCGGTTCAGATCGTTGGCGGATATGCCCGCAGCCGTCGTCGTGGCCAAAGCTGGGAAACTGAAGCCCGCCGGCGGCCGGATCGTCCGGGATAAAGAAATCGCCGGCGTCAGTGCCACTCCGCCCACGTCGCCGCGCCGGTCGTTGTGCTGATACATGCGGATGTTGCCGCCAAACTTCATCACATGTGCGCCCGTCACGTAAGTGACATTATTGATGATTTGGTAAGTATTCACGGCTCGCTGGGTTCGCGGCGTGGCCGTGTAGTCGACGTCCGAGTTATTAAAGGTAAACCGGGGCGTATTCGGAAATGCCGGATTGGCCTCGCCTTGAGTAAACAAAAAGTTAAATCGCGAGTAACCTAGTGTCAACTCATTCACCAGCCGGGGGCTCAGCACGCTCCGTAGCCCGATCGCCACATTATAGGCCGGCCGGAACACCTCTCCGCGCGCCGGAAACCCTGGTAACACCTGCGGCCGCCCATTCAGCGGATCGCCACCCAGCGTATTCTGTTCCGCTCCCAGGAAGCGTCCAAATAGGTTGTGCTTGTCACTGATTACATGGTCGATGCGCGCCAGGTACTGCGGCCCGCGCACTTGAAATGGCGAATTCCAGGCATAGTTTCCTGTATTCAAGCCATCGCCCGCTGAATACTGGTTGGGCGCTGGGTAGGCACCCAACGTGCTTTTCACCGCCGGGTCAAGGCCTCGCCGTAAAGGATCGTTTTGGAAAATATTGAACGTAGCGACGCAGTTAGCATCCGTGGGGCTGGCGCACGGGCGCACACCGCCGGCTAACTGCCCGGTCGCCCGATTCACCAGTAAGGGCGTATTCTGCGTAATCCGCTGCCCGTTCAGCGTAAACGGTGACCGCTGGTCCACCACGAAGTAACGGTAAACGCCCGTCAGTGCCGCCTGCGTGTAGAGATTGACTGACGCGCCAAATGACTTGTCCACCGGGTCGGCGAAGTTCACCTTCTGCCCCTGCCAACTACCGAAGAAGAATGTCTTATTCCTGCGAATCGGCCCGCCGTACTCAAAGCCATATTGATTCAGCTTGATGATCGGTTTTTCCAGGCCCTGGGCCTTCGAGTAGAACTCATTTGAGTTCAGCGCAGTGTTGCGGAAAAATTCAAACGCCGTGCCATGGAACTGATTCGTGCCGCTGCGGGTCGCCACCGACACGTTGGCCCCTGAATTGCGCCCCTCTTCCGCCGACGGGTTCGACGTCGTTACTTTGAATTCCTGCACGTTGTCCGGATTCAGCCGGAAGATATTGTTTACCGGATTGGGGTTCGTACTCTCATTGGCCTCAATGCCGTCAATCGTCACATTCACCGCCCCAATGCGTGAACCATTTACGCTAATCGATCCGCCGGACCGCTGCACCACGCCCGGCTCATAAATCAACAAATTTAAGGGGTTTCGCCCATTCAACGGCAAGGCTTCAATCGCCTTATGCTCCACCACATTGCCCAGCGTCGCGTTATTGGTTTGCAGGATATCGGCCGTCGCCTCCACCTGCACCGTCTCGGCGGCGGAACCAAGATCGAGCGTGGCATTCACGGTCGCCGGTGTGCCGATCTGCAGCACGATCTTCGTCAGCGCAAAGCGCTTAAATCCGGTCTTCTCGATGGTCAACGTGTAAGAGCCCACGGGGATCGACGGAAACGCGTAAAGCCCCGCTTCCGTGGTCGTCAGGTTGTATTTAAGCCCGGTAGCCTCATTGGTCGCCGTGACGGCGGCCGCCGGCACCATTGACCCGGATGAGTCAGTCACGGTGCCGGAAAATTGGGTAGTGGAAGTTTGGCCAAATGCGGCAAAGCAACCGGCGGTGAGGAGGCAGATACTTCGGATAACTGACAGACGCATGGAAGACTCCCTAAAATAGGCTTCCCATCAGTATAGCCACCAGATACAGTACCCAGCGGCGTCTAGCGTAAGTCGTTGACGGGCATGATGTCGGAGTTGGCGGCGTCCTATCAACGCCAAACGCCTTCTCGAAGCGCAGCGCCAATTCGCCGGAAAGATCGGCCTTCGCATTCAACAGGCTCGAGAGCGACTGCCTGGACACGGCGAGCACCTTCGCCGCCTCGGTGACGGAAAGATTGTAGGCTTCAATGATTTCGGACCGTAAAAACGGGCCCGGATGAACGGGGTTCAGCATCCTCATGGTCTTCTCCTCTCAGTGGTAATCTTCATAATTCACGTCGCATATCTGGTCGTCTTCGATCTGGAACGTCAGCCGCCAGTTGCGGGTGACGTGCAGGCTCCAGAACCCGTGGCGATCGCCAGTCAGCTGGTGCGCCTTCCACCGGGTAAAGGTACGCAGCTTCTCCGGATCCTGCATGTCCTGCAGGAAGGTCAGCATGGCGCGGAGCTTGTCCACGGCATCGGCGGGCAGCCCTTCGAGCTGTCCTCCAGATAGACTTTTTAAGGCCCTGATGGACAAAGTTCCGTATCTTTACTCATGGTACTGTAACCTGTCGCGTGACACTTGTCGAAGCTTTCGGAATGAGCCATTTAGCGGCGTGGGTTTTGTTACGGCGAATTCCAAAGTAATTCCAAAGTGACAATTCCAAAGCAATTCCAAAGTGACTGGCACTCCGCGAGGCCGCACTCCGGGAAGCCGCGTCGGGTGGCCCGATAAAGCTCCAGGAGTAAGGGTCGAGGAATAGTGAGGCAGTCGCTGACTCTAACTCTCGTCCGCCGTGAAGAAATTGACGCTGCCGCACTCCGGGCAGGCATAAGACGGCATCGGCCATCGGCGGTTCACCAACAGTTTTCGCGCACTGTGGCCCGCGCCGCATCCGATGCAGACATTGGTGCGAGGTGCCAGTTGGACCGGCTGATATTCACCGAAATAGTAGGCCCACCCATACACGCTCAGCCGTGTCCCGAAGGCCCGGTCGATCAATCGCAGACCTCCGGTGGTCCACCGCAAAACGAACTCATACCCGCCACCCAACAGCCAAAGCTTTCTTTGAACGCGAGTCATATTCTTTCGATTGAGAAAGGAAAGTCCCGAATGGAGCACTACCGTCGCGGTGAGGGGCAGTCCGGTGGCGGCCGTCACGAGTTCGGGCAGTTCGCCGGCTCTGGTGAAAGGGTTGACATGGCCGCCACCCCGCCCCAGCCAGCGGTAAATGCGATCGGTGACTGTGGTGGCATCGGGCACAGAGATGAACACGGTGGCCGTAGGTTTAACGATGCGACCGAGCTCGCTGAGCGCCGGGCCTAGCTCCACAAAGTGTTCGAAACAATGGTTGGCCACAACAACGTCAAGGCCAAGATCGCGGAACGGCATTTGTCCGGCATTCGCTTGAACGAAGGCTCCTCCCCGCTTCGCTGCTTTGGCCTCAAGATCCACCCGCACCACCCGCGCCTGCGTGATCTTCGCGTCGAAGCTGCCGGACGACGAACCGAGGTCCAGCACCCAACTCGTGCGCGGGAGTGTGGCGAGGTATTCAAACATGAAGTTACCATTCCCGAAATTAGCCTTACTTCCGCAGCACACTGCTCACTAACCGAAGCGCCTCGCCTCCCGGGGCTCCATGCATCTGTTGGGCCTTTTCCGCGAACCGCAGCGCGCTCTCAAATTGCCCTGCCATTAATGCGCCTCGCGCCGCATTTCTCAACTTCCAGGCTTCGCAGGACAGCACCATCAGCGGATGAAGATCCGCCCCGCAGCGCGAGCATAGGCGCGAGCTGCGGAATCGAGCTTCACACACGGGGCACCTGCCTGCCACCGTCAATTCGGCCGGCCTTCCATGAAGAAGAGCAGCTCCCGCAACACGCGCGTCGCCTCGTTGAGAGCGTACTCATCCCCTGCCTCGATCGCCAGCTCTACCTTTTCGTGCAAATCAATCGCTTCCTCGCGATCCTCGGCATGCATCTTCTCCAGCAAATTCCGCGAGCGCGCCACCAAAGCCGAAGCCTCAGCTTCACCGGCGAGAGGACCGGCCGCCGGATCGGCCGGCCGGCCTGCAGGATCGTCGGGCAGACCGTCGGGCAGACCGTCGGGAACTGCCACGGCCTCCGCCTCAATCAACCTCTCCTGACCCTCGAAGTCGTCATCCATCGCCGCCTCCCGCGAGGCGAACAATTCCTGCAACCGCTGCCTTCCCGCAGCAATTTCCTCCGCGCTTTTTGTCTGCATCGAGTTGGCGATGGTGATCTGCTTTGACTTGCCCGTCGTCTTTTCTACCGCAGTCACTTCCAGCATGCCGTCCAGGTCAAGCCGCATTTTGCAAAGGATGTCATTGCCCCCGGGGATCGAGCTCAGCTGACTAATCCGGAAATCGCCCACCAGCACATTTCTGAGTGCGTCCTCATCGTCACCCTGAAAGATCTGGATGTCCACGTCGGTCTGGAAGGGACGGCTGGTGATGAACTGTTCGGTGCGGGTGAGCGGCAGCGGCGTGTTGCGGCGAATGATCGGTTTATAACAGTGAGGGTAGGGATATCCGCCCCGTTCTCCCAGGAAGGACACGCCAAACGAGTACGGCGACACATCCACCAGTACCCGGTCCACGTTGCGGCCTGCCAACCGGGAAGCCATCACGCCCGCGCCCAGGGCCACGCACAAATCAGGGTGCACCTCCTGCCGTGGTTCAAGACCCGTACGGTGCGATAACAGATCGGTGATCAGCGGCGTTCTGGTCGATCCGCCCACCAGCAACAACGCATCGAGGTCGCCTACGCCTTTGCCGGAGTCCTGCAATGCTTTGGAGACGCTGTCCAAGGTGGATTCCACCAGCGGCCGGATCATCTCCTCATAATCATGCCGCGAGATTTCCATTTCCAGATGCCGCGGACGCCCGCCCGCCTCGATCAACGCCTCTTCGCGAACGATGAAGAAAGGC
The DNA here is from genome assembly GCA_031367405.1 of Bryobacteraceae bacterium. GTDB lineage: Bacteria > Acidobacteriota > Terriglobia > Bryobacterales > Bryobacteraceae > JALHNI01. The sequence goes on along the minus strand of JANLPT010000234.1, from coordinate 12,157 downwards.
TCGGTGCTGAGCCGCTTCTTCGCCTCTTCGGCGGCCCACCACAGGCGCGCCTTTGCCGCCGGATAGCCATGCCGAAGATCGATGCTGTGTTGTTTTTGGAACTCGTCCATCAGGCGCGCGGCTAACAGGTCGTCGAAATCATCGCCGCCCAGCCGGTTGTTTCCGTGGCTCGCCAGCACTTCGGTAACGTCGCCTTCCACCGTCACCACCGACACGTCGAAGGTGCCGCCACCCAAATCATAAATGAGAGCCGTATGGCGAGAGCCGTCACCGTGACCATAAGCGAGGCTGGCCGCCGTGGGCTCGTTCAAAATCCGCACCACCTCCAAGCCCGCCAGCGCTCCGGCTTCCCGCGTCGCGCTACGCTGCGCATCGGAGAAGTAGGCGGGCACCGTGATGACGGCCTTTTGCGGACGCTCCCCTAACGATTGCCGCGCCCACTCCACCAGTTCGCTTAGGATGAGGGCCGAGATCTCCGGGGGCGTGAACACTTTGCCGCCCACGGTGACGGTTTCCGGCTGGCCCATCAGGCGCTTGATGCTGCGCACGGTCCGCTCTGGATAAAGGGCCTGCTGGTTGCGCGCCGCCTCGCCGACGAGCAGCTCACCCGACGCGGAGAATCCCACGCAAGAGGGCAAGATCCGCCGGTCGCCCGGACCCAGCACTCTCACCTGTCCATCCACGAATGCCGCCACCTCAGAATTCGTCGTTCCGAGATCGATACCGATAATTAACTCACTCATATGTTTTCGCTCCTTGGTGCCCGTGAAACCTTCACTTGCGCCGTCCGGAACACTTCCCCATTCCACTCATAACCGCTGCGATACACTTCCAGCACTTGGCCATCGGGAACCGTCGCCGATTCCTCGCTGTCAATGGCGTTCATGCGCCGCGGATCGAACATTTCGCCGTCGCAACGAATCTCCCGGGCGTTGTACTCATCCAGGGTTTGGTCCAGCCGTTCCAGCCCCAGCTCATAACCCCGCACCAGCGCGCCTGTCGTCTCGAGCCCCTTGCCATTGGGCGGCGCGAAGACACGTTTCCACCAACCGGCACTGGCGGCTTGGCGGCTCTCCAGTTCACCGGCCCGCACGGATTCACGCCCCCGGCCCAAGCGGTCCCGCAGGTCAATGAACGCGGACAGTGCCTCTTTACGGCAGCGCAATTCGGCGTCGCGCCGCAGCGTGCTCTCGCGAGCCGCGTAAGTGGCGCGAATTTCCTCCAGCAGGCTATTCGTCTGGGCTTGCAACGTGTGGTTTAACTCCTGAAACGCCCGGCCTTGCAGTTTCACTTCCTGCGTTAATGCCGTGACGGCTGCCCACAGCGCATAGGAATCGTAGGTGGCCCGGCCGGGCGGCTCATCCAGCGCTGACAAGATTTCGGGATCGATCCCCGCCGGTGGCTCTTCTACCGCGAGCGCCGAATCAACCAACTGCTCCAAGCGCTGTAGGATCTCTTCGCGATTCATTTTCGGGGCCCTTGTTTCAGTCCTTGGTCTTTCAATACGTCGAGCCACGCCTGCGGCCCGGCGTAGGGCCGGCGCGGCTGTTCGCCCTCCAACACGGAGACCATCGAGGCCCGCGGATCGCCTGATCGCAACATGGCGAGCGTCGCTTTGCGGACATCGTTTAAGGATTCAAAGGCGTCGCGAATGGCTTCGAATTCCTCGGGGCACCGCTCCGGCGGGAATTCCTTTACCTTGCGCAGATACGCGGCGCGGATCTCTTCCGGCCCGTCATTCAACCGGACGCCCAATACTTGGCGCGGGTCGCTTACTTCCGTCACTTCCGTTTCCCCTTCTTCTTTTTTCCACCACCGGGCACATGATCGCCGAAGGCTCTCGCCAAGGCTTCCTCCATGAAAGAGGGATTAAGGTAAGCGTTCTTGAGTTGATCCAAAATAAGATCGATCATTTCCGGCGACGTGCCTTCCGGTGCCTTCTGATCGAGCAACTCGCGCATTCGTTTTTCATCGAATTCCCGTTCGCTGCCGTCGAAGCCGAACTGGTCAGGTTCCTCGGTTTCGCCGCGCTGGCGGCGGCAATCAGGACAGTTGCAAACCTGGGTCTCCAACATGTCGAGATATCGGGGACCGCCGCGATTGCCGTGGCGGGGATAGACGGGCGCAGACCGTTCCCTTTTCACCACCTCCTCTGCCTGGTCTAAGGTGAGCGGGATCGGCTCGCCGCCGAATTCAATCGTGAGAAATGCCATGGCCTCGCTGGCCAACTCTGAATCGCGATGATGCCGCGCCAACACCAAGGCCGCCGCAGCGCAAATCTCAATGCGATCGTCCACCTCATCGTTCAGATCCTGCTCCATCTTGCTGGCCATTGACTCGGCTCGTAAGAATAGGAAGGCGGCCAGCGTGGGTGCCTCCCGTTGCAAACCGGCCACCGAAACCAGATAGGCGAATTGGTCATGGCGATTGGCTAAGGCAATCTTGCCCAGTTGCCGCAGCTGAGTCGCGCTGAGGGTAGCGCAGGTTTTGGAAAAGTGCTTGGTCGCTTCTTGAAACGCGGCAAAGGGAATTTGAAATTGAGGGAGTTCCAGGTCTTCGGAAATCCCCGCCGCCGCTACCATGGCGAGCAGTAGGGTAGTCAGTTCGGCCTGAGTCAATTTCTTCCTAGGCGGCGGGATAATCAATCCCGGTCGTTTCGCGGCAAAAGCCAGGGCTCCCAGCAAGAGTTTCGAGGCCGCCTCGGACCCCAATAAAACGACCGTTTCGTGCTGCGTTACCTCTTCGTAGCGGCTCTCCGATATCAGGTCGCGCAACGCGAACATAAACAACGGGCGTTGGCCTTGCCGGGCGGCCGGTAAAGCCGCCATCAGCTCCAGTTTCTCCGCCGCCGCATCTGGTTTTTTCTGTTGCAGGTGCCGCAACACGGCGCGGGCCAGCAACCGAAACCGCATGGACCGCACTTGGGTATGGACGGCGTCGATTTTCTCCGCCTTATCCAGATAGCTCAGGGCCGTGGGGAAGGCGTCGCGCTCGCCGTATTCCCGCGCCAGATGCAGGATCGGCTCAATGTCCAACGGCCGCGCGGCGTGCCACTGCTTAGCCACTTCTTCAGCCTGTGCGCCCGGTTGTTTCATCGCCCAGGCCAGCCAGGGCGCGTACGATGCCGGATGCGGATCTAACTGGCTGGCACGCTGGTAGAGTTCTGCGGGGGAAAGGAAGTAGGAAGTTTTGTAGTGCTGGCTGTTGATCCGCTGAAAATGCTCTAACCGGTCCGGGGGAAGCTTCACCAACTGGGCTGCCATGTGGACATAGACCGTTGCCACTTCCAGGCCATCGGCGGCAAACCACTCTTCCCGGATGGCTTCTTGCAGGAAATCAACCCAATATTCGCAGGCGGCAGTCACACTGGAGGCATCGCCATTGGTCTCCAAGCCGTGCGCCATCTCTCGCAAGAGGGTAGCGGTATGCTTCGGTGCGCCGTCCAGCGCCGCAATCACCCGATCGCGATCCCAACCTTCCATAGCGGAGCGCACGTAAAGCCGCCGCTTCAGCGCTTCCGCTAAGCCGGGCGCGCTACGGCGGCACTCCTGCATGGCGGCGCGCATCAGCTTGACAAATTGCTCATGGCCGGCTTCATGGGCAAACCCGTGCTCGAGCTTTTCGAGCTCGGCCCGCAGGCCTTTGGGGCTGGTGGAAATCCGCGCGACCAAAGCGCTCGCCGCTGGGCTCAACGGCTCACCCGATGGCGTACCCAGCAGGGCTTGCATTGCCGCAACCAGGCGGCCGGGCACCGACTCGGGTTTGATCAGCTTCAGGCATTCGCGGCACGCCTCGTCTTCATGCCGGTGCAAAAGCGCGATCGCCCGCACCAACAGCTTCCAGGGCGCGAACGGGCTGCGGTGCGAGACTTCAGGAAGAGCTAGCTGCTGGTGAGTCACTGGGCCGCTGGTCACCACCGCGAACGCCTGCATCAAAGCCGCAGCGGCGACGCGAAGAGGGTGTTCGTCGGGCAACACGGCACAGTCAGCGACGGCCTTCAGATCGGTCACCCGGTTCTGCAAAGTCAAATCAATTCCGGCCCGGATTTCGGGGGACACTTCAGAGCCAGTACCCGCCAGAGGTGCCAGCAACGCATCGATTTCGCCGCCCAGCGCGGTGTGAGCCGCCTTCAACGCATCGAGCTTCGCGATGCTCGACGGAAAGCGTTCCCGTACCAACTGCTGCAACGACTTTGCCTCAAGCGCCAGGTTCTGATCCCAAAGGGACTGAATGCGGGCGGCATAAGCGTCGATGAGGATCGCCTCAGAATCGGCGGAAGGCTGCCGTTTATGCAGATCCTTAGCCCGATCCAAGGCCGTCTTGGCTTTTCCACTCGTGATGAGCTGACGGATAGCCAGTTTTTCATCGCCACTGTTCTCTATGCTGCCCGATCCGGGGCCAGTCAATTTTGGTCGCATTGCCGTCTTTGTACTTTAGCAGCCCGCCACCCCATTCGCTGAAGGAACTGCCGCGACAAACGCACCAGTAGTTCGACCGGGTGAAAAGAGTTCTTTTGAACCGCCTCGACGACGAAACGCCCTGCCATCGATAGAAGATAGTTGTCAAGCGGTCAAAGCACTTGTACCGCGACCGCATGATTTCTAACTTCGTTTCTGGCCCGTTTGCTAGCCCACGGCGTCAGCCGTGGGGCACATTCTCTGCTTACCAGCCGCGAACGAGAGTGAGCGGGTCTTGCGACAAAACGGAAGATACAAATCAACCGGTCAAAGCACGAGTACATCGACCGGGTGAACTTGTTGCTTTCCGGCTTGCCGCAGAAGCCGCTCACTATCGTTCGCTGGCCGCTTCCGCTGAGCCGGGGGCCATGATTCTGGCGATCGCGATCAATCCCACAAACCTGATGTGACTCGGTGGCCCAATCGCGCGCCAACGGCAGGCCAACCGGCCAAGGCAAATCAGAACCAAATATTCTCCTAACCGCCGATTAGAATTAAGACATGGCCCTTGTGGAGACTGACGGCGTCTATCGAGCGCCCCTTCTGGGGCAGTTCGCTTGGCTTGACCATGGCTTTGGTGGACGTTTCGGTCCTCAGTGGCCCCCGAATCAGTGGCCCCCGAAGCACCACGCGGCGGTGGTGCAGGTACATGGAACTCTTGTGATTACGGCCACCGAAGCCGGGCCGCAGGGTGAGGGGGACGCGCTCATCACCGCTGTTCCTGGCTTGTATGTCATGGTCCGGACGGCTGATTGTCTGCCCCTGTTGATGGTGGACGCGCGACAGCGCCGGGTTGCGGCGGTGCATGCGGGCTGGCGCGGCACGGTGGCGGGGATTCCGGCCGCCGCGATCCAGGCCATGGGCAGTGACCCGGCCGACGTTTGGGTGGCGATGGGACCCGGCATCGGACCCTGCTGCTTTGAGGTGGGCGACGAAGTGGCGCGCCAATTCGGTTTAGCGGGCCGCTGTTACGTCGACCTTTTCGCCTATAACCGTCAGAAACTAATCGAGATCGGCGTCCCGGACAGTCAAATTGCGGCGGAGGCGGTCTGCACCCAATGTTCCCCTGGCGAATTTCACTCGTTCCGGCGGGACAAACAGGATGCCGGCCGCATGTATGCTGCAATTGCGGTGATTTGAAGGAGACGTGCGGGGTGTTAGGGAAGAAATCAAAGTACACGCCCCGGCGGTGGCGAACGTCATAAGAGTAGTAGCGCCATGGCCACCGAACGAGTTCGCATTCACGATGCCGAAGAAGAGATGGCGAAGGCGCGCCAACTCGCATTGCGGTACCGTTACGAATTCGTCGATCTGAAAGAGGCCCGGATCGATCACGAGCTTTTTAAGAACGTGCCGGTCGATTTGATGTTCCGCTACAACTTCGTCCCCCTGGCAGCGGACGAAACCAGCCTCGACATCGCTTTAGCCGACCCTCGTAACTTGAACTTGATTGACGAGTTAACGATCCTGCTGGGCAAGAAGTTACGGGTTAAAGTCGCCACGCTCGGGCAGATTGCCGATCTGCTCAAGAAAACCGAACAAAGCCAACGGGTGCTCGAAGAGGTGACCGAAGGTTTTGCGCTTGACGTCGTAGGGGACGAAGAGAATCCCGACGAGACGCTCTCCATCGAAAAGCTGGGCTCCGATAGCGACATCGCGCCGGTGATCAAGCTGGTGGATACGACGTTGTTCAATGCGCTCGAACGGCGCGCCTCGGATATCCATATTGAAACGCGCGACCAGGAAGTGGCCATTAAGTACCGCATTGACGGCGTGCTGCAATACGCGATGCCGCCGATTGCGAAGGACTGGCACTCGACGATTCTGTCGCGCATCAAGGTGATGTCGGAGCTCGATATCGCTGAACGGCGCGTGCCGCAGGACGGCCGCTTCCGCGTGCGGTACAAGGGCCGCCTGATCGACTTCCGCGTCTCCATCATGCCGACGGTGCATGGCGAAGACGCCGTGCTCCGCGTGCTGGATAAAGAGAGCATGAGCGAGAAGTTTTCAAAACTATCGCTCGATGTGGTCGGTTTCGCCGATGCCGACATCGTTAAGTTTCGCCGCTACATTCGTGAGCCTTATGGCATGGTGCTCGTCACCGGACCGACTGGTTCCGGCAAGACGACCACGCTCTATGCCGCGTTGAGCGAGATTAAGAACGACGAAGACAAGATCATCACCATTGAGGATCCGGTGGAATACCAGATCAAGGGCATCACGCAGATTCCGGTGAATGAGAAAAAAGGCCTCACGTTTGCGAGGGGTTTGCGCTCGATTCTGCGGCATGACCCGGATAAGATCCTGGTGGGCGAGATCCGTGATCAGGAGACGGCGCAGATTGCGATTAACGCCGCGCTGACGGGCCATTTGGTGTTCACGACGGTCCACGCCAACAATGTGCTCGACGTGTTGGGCCGCTTTCTGAACATGGGCGTCGAGCTCTATAACTTTGTCTCCGCGCTCAATTGCATTCTGGCCCAGCGCCTGGTGCGCAACATCTGCGAGCACTGTAAGCACCCGGTCACCTATCCCGACGAATTATTGATCACCAGCGGGATGAAACCCGAGGAGTGGCGCGATGCGGTGTTCTATGAGGGTGCCGGTTGTTTTGAGTGCAGCGGTACGGGCTACCGCGGACGCAGCTCGATTCATGAGTTACTCGACTTAAGTGAACGCATTCGGGAAATGATTATGGACCGGCGTCCGACGTCGGCCATCAAGCAGGCGGCGCGGGAAGAGGGGATGACGTTCTTGCGCGAGTCAGCATTGGATCGCGTGCGCCGGGGGATTACGACGCTTAAAGAAGTGAACAAGGTTACGTTCATTGACTAGGTATATGGCGGTTGCATCCCTTGCGGTTACATCCCCTCCCTTACGGTCGGGGTTCGTATGGATGCGTCGGCCGGTGCTGTACTGCCTCGGCGATTCGTTGGGGATTCGATAGATATGTCTATGCTTGCTACCAAGATTCGCCGGTTGTTGGCCGATCCGCCGCCTGCCTACGCTTTCGAAATCTCCGAGGGCGGAGTGGCGTGGGCGGCGATCGCCGAAGATGGGCCGCCGAGCCTGGGATTCGAGCGTTTCTCGAGCCCGGTGCTCGAGGTGTCTCCGCTGAAGGACAACATTCTGGATGCCGAACTATTCGGCGAAACCATTGAGCAGATCGCGTTGGCCTCGCCGGCCAAACGCCGCACCGCCGCGCTGATTCTGCCCGACTATTGCGGGCGGGTGATGGTGCTCGACTTCGACACTTTTCCGTCGAAGCCGGAGGAGCGTGAGGCGCTGGTGAAGTTCCGCATGAAGAAGAGCGTGCCGTACGATATCGACACCGCCGCCGTCAGCTTCGCGGTGCAACATCAGGACGGCAAGCGCCACGAAATTGTGGCTGCCGTGGTGGCGCTGGAAATTATCGCGCGCTATGAGACGGTCTTTCATGGCCAGGGATTTCAGACGGGGCTGGTGACGACATCGGCCATCGCCGCGCTGGACTTGATTTCGACGCCCGGCGTGGCGGTGGCCGCGCGGCTCAGCGGACGGCTGTTGAGCGTGTCGGTGGTGGAGAAGGGGCGCATCAAGCTGGTGCGTTGCGTCGAACTGCCGGACGTCTCTCGCGAGGAGATGGAAGGCGTGCTGATTCCCACACTCGCCTATATCGAAGACGAACTGAAGGCCCGGCCGGAGACGCTGCTGGTTTGTGGCTTTGCCAGTGGCGACGATGAAGTCAGTTGGCTGTCGGAATTTGGACTACGCGTGGAGCCGTTGCGCAGCCGGCTGGGAACTCCGACGCAGCAAAACGCCGGTTTGCTCGGTTATCTCGAAGGCTCGGAGGCCGCTTAAATTCATGGCGAAACGACTGGACATCAATCTCGCGAGCCAACCCTTCCGGCGGGACCGGGGAGTCTTTGTCTTCTCGGTGGCGCTTTCGGCCTTGCTGTTTTTTCTGCTGATTGTGCTGGTGGGCCTCGCGATTCAACAACGCAGCCAAGCCGACGACACGCGCTTAGCCATCAACCGGTTGGAGCGGACGACCCGCACGCAGCAGGCGGAAGTGCTACGGCTCGAGGCGTTGTTGCGTCAAAATGAGAATGCGGCGGTGCTCGACCGGGGATTGTTTCTCAACACCCTCATTCAGCGTAAAGCCGTCAGTTGGACGCGCATATTTTCTGACCTGTCGAATGTGATGCCGGGCGAGGTGCGGCTGGTAGCCGTACGTCCGCAGATTCAGGGGAGTAACCAGGTGGTGCTCGATATGACGCTGGCCGCCACGACGAGCCGGCCGGTGGTTAATTTCCTGATGAAGCTGGAACAGTCACCCATCTTTGGCGCGACGACGGTGCTGAGTTGGCGTCCACCTTCGCAGAATGAGAATTTCTTTGTTTACCGTGTGACGGCCAGCTACGCCCAGAAACTTTGACGATGAACTTCGACGCACTTAAGAACGTGAATTTTCGCGACCCCCGTATTCTGATGCGGTTGATTCTGGGCGTCCTGTTACTGGGCAATTTAGTGGCGTTTTACTTCGTCATCTTTCCACTGGGCGGCTCGCCGGAGGAGTTGGATGAGCAACTGAAGACGCTGCAGGCCAGTGCGGCGGGGCAGCGCAAGTCACTGGACCGGTTGCGGGTGCTGACCGCCAAGGTGGAGGGCGCGCGGCGTCAAGCGGGTGACTTTGAACTGGCAAATTTCACCGACCGGCGCGTCGTCTATTCGACGTTGGTGAATGAGATCACGCAGGCGGCCGATAGTGCGGGCATCAAGCTGAAGGATCACGCGCTGCAGAACGAAGATATTGACGGCTCGGAGACGTTGGGCATGATCACGGTGAACGCCAACTATGAAGGCACTTATGGCGATCTGCTGAATTTTGTCAACCGGCTCGACCGCAGCGAGCGTTTTGTGATTATTGACAGTCTGGCGGCCACGCCACAGCAGGGCACCAATCAGCTGAATGTGACGATGAAGATGAATTTGTTCGTGCGCAATACGGCCGATTTGGTGTTGCCCAAGCTGCCGGGTAAGGCCGGGAAGACGCCCGAAACTCGAGCCCCTTTGCCAGCGCTGCCGGGAGCTCCAGCGGCCGACACGCCGCTGTCCGGAACCCCGCTGCCGGGGCTGCGGCTCAACGAGACCCCAAGGACACCGCCGGCTCCTGAAACTAATGCCCTTCCGGCGAGTGTTCCGCCTTCCGGATCGCGCGCTCTGGGGACCTTACCCAGCTCTTCGCCACTGCCCGGATCAAGGTCGCTGGGGACCTCGCCAACCAGTTCGCCGCTGCCCGGATCGCGGGTGCTCGGAACTCCGCCGAGTAGTTCGCCACTACCCGGCTCGCCGCTCAAGGGAGCCAAATTATGAAGTTCGGCGCGGAACCGCGAAAGATGGCTGTGCTGAGTATTCTCGGCCTCGCACTTTGTTATGTGGTGTACGACAACGTACTGTCGGGGCCCAGCGATGCTGGCCCCGCAAAGTCGGCTGCTCCGGTAGCCGTACCGGCTGGGGGACAGCGCCCCGCCGCACCGAATGTAAAGACCATGGCTGCGCCGGCGTTGGGTAAGCGCGGGCGTACGGCGCAGGACTTCCGCCCGTCGCTGCGGCCCCGCACCGATGAAGTGCGCGACCCTGCCACCATTGATCCTTCGCTGCAAATGGAACTGCTGGCCAAGCTGCGGACGGTTACTTACACGGGAGCCGGCCGCAATCTCTTTGAGTTTTCCGGGGTCGCGCCCGACGCGGGGCCCACCACGCCCGACCCCAAGATCATCCCGGGCCGGAAACCGGTGGCGAAGGTGGAGCGCGCTCAGGCAATTTATCCGAAATACGAGCCGCCAGCCCCGCCGCCGCCGAAGCCTCGCGCTCCGCCGATCACGATGAAGTACTACGGGTTTGTGTCCAATAGCGGGCGGGTGGCAAACCGGAAGGGCTTCTTTTTGGATGGCGAAGAGATTATCGTAGTGAGTGAAGGTGAGCTGATTAAGAGCCGTTATAAGGTGCTGCGGATTGGCCTGACGTCGGCCGAAATGCAGGACACGCAATTCGCCGATGACCGTCAGCAATTGCCGCTGGTGGAGGAGCCTGCGGGGGGCTAGTTTATGAAGAAAGTGCTGTTACACGACGCTGGAGCGCCGGCGGGCCAGGGGGCCCGTCCTACTGGCAGTAGCCTCGGGAGGCGTCCGGTGCGGCGGCGGGATGGGGAGCGTGGCTTCGCTTTACTGATTGTCTTTGTGATGGCGGCAGCGATATCGATTGGCCTCTATATGGAATTGCCGCGTTCCGTGTTTGAGTCGCAACGGGCTAAGGAAGAGACGCTTTTTGACCGTGGCGACCAATACAAGATGGGCATTAAGCGCTACTACACCAAGTTCCAGCGCTATCCGAATACCATTGAGGAGCTCGAACAGACCAATGGCGTTCGCTACCTCCGCCGCCGTTACAAGGACCCTTTCACGGGCAAGGCCGATTGGAAGATTCTGAAGTTTGGCCCGAATGGGGAGATTGAAGGCTCGGTCCACAACAAGAAGAAGACCGGTCTGGAAAATGACAAGGACCCCAAGCAGAGTACGGGTTCCGTGGTGGCGGGGCCGAGTTTGGGCGACCTGAACCAGGGCGAAGACGGCGGCCGGGGTGGCGTGAATGGCGCGGACAAGAACCCCGCCTTGAACCGTCGCCCCAGTGACACGGGCATCGGCGCCCAATTGGCAATCGGGGGACAGGGCGGCGGCCTGGTTCCCGGACCGGGTGGCCCAACTCAGAATGGCCAGTATCAGAATGGTCAGGGGCAGTATCAGAATGGGCAGGGGCAGTATCAGAATGGCCAGCCCCTGAATGGCCAGTATCAGAACGGGCAAACGCCGGATTCTCAAACGGGGTCCCGTCAGCCCGGCCCGCCGAATTTTGGTGGCTTGGGTCCTGGTGCTCCGAACCCCAATATCCCGCAATATCAGAATCAGAATCAGGGTTTGCCAGGTGCGGCACCGAATCCCTACGCGGGGAACGGCAATCCTGCGTTCACGGGTTCGCAACCGAATTCCGGCTATCCGGGCCAACTCACCCAACAGCAATATTCGCAGCAGCAGCAACAGTTCCAGCAGCAAAACGGGCAGGGCGGCCAGTTGAACCGGTTGCCCGGTGCCGGAGCTTCGCCTTATCCAGGGTTGCCTGGCCAAGCGGCCAATTCGCAAGCCGGGGGGCAATTGGGGACTCCTTTCGGCGGCCAGTCGAACAGCGGCCAGAATCCGGCACTGCAGATGATTAACCAACTGCTGACGACGCCGAGGCAAGGGGTGCAGGTGGGACAACTGACGGGGGGCGCGCTGGGCGGCGCGATGATGACGGGCATTGCGGGAGTTGTGAGTAAGCACAAAGGCCAAGGCATCAAGGTGCTTGACGAGCGGACGAAGATCCACGAGTGGGAATTTATTTACGACGTCCGCAAGGACAAGAGTTTGCAGAAGGGCGCGATGGGCCAGCAGCCGGGCGGGGCGCTGCCCGGATCGGGACTGCAGAATTCGAGCGGCTTCGGGCAGTCACCCGGAAATGGCGGCGCGAATAGCGGTGGCTTCGGCGGCGCTAATAATGGTAATGGCGGTATTGGCGGCTCCCAAAACCGGCGTCAATGAGGCACCTCCCCACGGAGATGGTTTGCGAGATTTTGGTGAGGGGGGAGCGTTGAAACGTGGCCCGCTTCCTTCGGTCGCGGCTAG
>JANLPT010000207.1:0-38742 GCA_031367405.1 Bryobacteraceae bacterium | reverse complement strand
CTCATACAAATAAGTGGATTTCGCCCGCCAAAGTTCTCAACTCTTTTGCGGGGACCCAGCCGCCCCAGATGTGGGGAGCCCGCATCAAGCCCGAACCTAATCATCCAGCGCCTTCAACTCCGGCCCCGCCAACGCCCGGCTCTTGTTCTCATACGCCCACCAACCCGCCAGAGCCAACGCCATCACCAGATCATCATGACCCGACGACGCCCCCAACTTCGAAGCCCCACCGCGCTGGCTCTTCCGTTCAAACTGATGTAACTCCTCCCGCAGCAAGTCGGATTGCGGCAACGCGCTCGACGCGTTCAGTAAGTTTTATTGGAAGCCCTTGATTACGATAGACAAACTGCCTAAAAGTTCTTGTGAATCACTTTCCTACTCCTCGCGCCCTCCAGCCGCGACCGAAGGAAGCGGGCCAAACCACCTCCCCCTCCGGAACTACTGGCGAAAGACAGTAACAGCAATCAAAGAAATTGATCTTCCCTCGTTACAATAACTTACCCGCCCCGCCCACTCCGCCGCTTGTTCCTATCGGCTATAGTCGAATCGGATAACCACACATGCCCTATCAACCAATCAGCCGCTACCAACTACTGTCCGGCGTGACTTACTCCGCCTTCTCCCGTCCTCACCGCGAACAACCCGACGGTACTTACCAGATTCACCTCGTCAAAGCCCAGGACCCAGCTTATATCCCCTCCGACCTCGAAGCTTGGCCCATTTACTACCAAGCCATTCTGAACATCCTACTCAAACATCCCGACGCCCACGACGCCGCCATCGAAGCCATTCACCAAACCCGCAGAGATCTCACCGGCCTGGAGAATCGAGACGCACCCCCCGGCACCATGCCCCTCTGACAATGACAGTTACCCCTTCCGCATCCCAACCAACCGCCCCGCCCCAGCCGAGCACGAAGTAAGCGGCGGGCGGAGCCCGTCATGATTGGAGTGAGACGCAAATCGAGCCGCGACCGGAAGGAGCGGGCCACGACTAAGCTCCCCGAAAATGGTTGCCCAACTTTGTCGTGGCCCGCTCCCTCCGGTGCGGCTTAAGTGCTTTTCCAGTTTTACTGAAATTAAAGGACTTGTGAGTATGCCTCATGGAGAGTAAGCGGCTACTGCAACGACCATAAGCAAAGCCGACCTCCAGCCTAACGCCATCCACTTTTGAGCGACCCTAGCCCACGGCGTCAGCCGTGGGGCACATTCCCCCGCCGTTCGCACCGACTTTTGGCAACAAACATGAAATACATCCAATCACAACGAAAATAATAAATTGTCAACTAACACAATCAACAACTTACACTTGCTAATACCAAACCCGCTTGGAGCTGGCCAGTAAACTCAGATCAGGCCCCGCCACGGGCCACCACCCACACGCCGGCCGCCGGCCCAGCGCTAAACACAGGAGAATCCAAATGTCCCGCAAAACATCCCAAAAACGCATCGAAGCCAACCGCCGCACCGCCCAAGGCAAAGCTAAGTCCGCCACTAACTCCACCACCCACGGATTCAGCGGCTTGCACATCAACCCCCTCGCCTCCGGCTGCTTCCTTAAGATCGAGGACGAAGCCCAATTCCGCATCTTACTCGACGAATACGTCGTCACTTACAACCCGCAACACCGCGATGAACTCGACTTACTCACCGAAGGCGTCTATGCCAAGTGGCGGCAGCAGCGCCTGTGGATGGCCGAAACCAGTCAAATCGAAACCGCCATCGTCCAAAACGAAAGCGAACTCCGCAAAACCCTCCCCATGGCCAACGCGAACGCCCACCTCGCCAACGGCATCGCCAAATCCGAAGCCGTCCTGAAACTCTACCTCCGCTACGACGCCCAACTCCACCGCCACTATCGTAACTGCCTCAAAGATCTCCGCGACTTACAAGCCGAACGCCTCACACCAATCGAACCCATCGCGCCCGCCCAAGAGCCGGAGACCGCAACGCCAATCGAACCCATCGCCCCCAAAATCGAACCAGAACCGGACAAACCCACACTCACCCCCGAACAAGCCCGTACCCAATACATGAAATCCGAAATCCAACGCTTCGACGAATATCAAGCCAGAGTGCTCCGCGCCTCGTTTCCCCAAATCGAACCCGAGTAAGCGGACGAGCGCCGTCTCCCAGGACGGAATGTTACTAAGCTGAATGACTCAATAGAACAAATACTTCCGCCACTGGTCGTCGCCTTTGCCCAGCAAGCGCATTAGATGGCGGCTCGTATGTAACGAGAAGGGCCGGGGTGCGCGCTGGAGCTTGAAGCCCGCTTCGTCGGGGGTCCGGTTGCCTTTGCGGTTATTGCAGGGATGGCAGCAAGCCACCAGGTTCTCCCAGGTGGTTTCGCCGGACCGCGACCGCGGGATGACGTGGTCTAAGGTCAATTCGCCGGAGGGAGTCACGCGCTGGCAGTACTGGCACGTGTAACGGTCTCGCATGAGAATGTTTTTGCGCGACAGCGCTCGCGACTGGTGCGGGATGCGCCGGTATTCCAGCAAGCGGATGACGGTGGGCAGGTTTAAGGAAGCGCGATTGGAGGTGACCTGATAATGGTCATGTTCTTCGGCGGCGGCGACGCCTTTGATGAGCAGGACGATGGCGCGGCGGGCGGCGCAGATGTTGATGGGCTCGTAGCTGGCGTTCAGCACGAGCACCGGGCGGTGCAAGCGATCAGGGTCCCTGAATCGGTCGTGTTTAATCGTTTGCGCGATCGACTTCATAATTCACCTTCCAATCAAGATGCCGCAGCGGCCCGGCTTCGATCCGTGACAAAGGGCTCTACCCAGGCCCGCCGGTCAACCCGGGCAATGGTGATTACCGCGACGTGCGCGGCACCCGCTTTCTTTAGCGCGGCGGCACAAGCCCCCGCCGTTGAGCCAGTGGTTAAGACGTCATCCACCAGCAAAATTCGTTTGCCCCTCACGGTAGCGGGCCGCCGGACGGCGAACACGCCTTTCACATTGCGCCGCCGTCCGGCGCGGCTCACTTGCGCTTGCGGCGGAGTCAGCTTCTTCCGGTACACCGGATCGTCGAAAGCGATGCCCGTACGACGGGCCAACCCGCGCGCCAAGCTCGCGGCATGGTTGCGGCCGCGCGTGAGACGGCGCCACCAATGCATCGGGACCGGAACCAGCAAGTCGAAATGCTGATCGCGGGGCAGGGCATCGGACAATCGGTCAACCAGCGTACGTTCCAGCGAAAGGACGCCCTGATACTTAAATAGATGAATCAGCTTGCGCAGGGCACCATCGTATTCGCCGCTACTGTAGGCGGCGTCGTATCCGCGCGCGCCGAGCCGGCAGAGAGTGCAGCAGCCCGTTTCATCGAGCGGCGCGCGGCTCAAAAAGGGGGTACGGCATTGCACACAAAAGATTTCCGCTTCGAAAGGGTGGCTCTCGGCTAGACACTTCGCGCACACGGGGACGCGGGTGAGGGTAAGGAGGGGTGAGGCGCAAACCCGGCAGTCGCCGGGGTAAAGTAAGTTGCCAACCCAGCCGAAAAAAGACCGCAGGGGACCGGAGACTACGGATGGCAACCGGTATGGGACGATTCCGAGAGGGAAAGTCCACCTCCAATCCAAATTATACAGGAACGCGGCAGTCTGGGAGAATAGGCGTTAGAGCATGCCCTCAACTATCAACATTGGGATCGATCTCGGTACCACCAACTCGGCCCTGGCCTACACCGATCCTCGCGAATCCGACGACTACCCCATCATCCATACGCTGGATATCCCGCAGCCGGTCGCCCCGGGGCGTATCGAGAATCGCCGGACGCTGCCTTCGTTCCTCTTTGCCGATGGCGAGGTGGCTATTGGCGCTTTTGCTCGCGATCAAGGCGCGTTGGTGCCGACCAAGTCGATCTACGCGGCCAAGAGCTGGCTGTCGAATTCGCAGGTGGACCGCACCGCCAAAATTCTGCCGTGGGATGCCCAGGAAGCGGGACGGCTGATGTCGCCTGTGGAGGCTTCGGCGCGCTACTTGACGCATCTGCGTGAGACGTGGGATGCCGGTCATCCAAGCACGCCGCTGGCCCTGCAGAACATCGTCTTAACCGTGCCGGCCAGCTTCGACGAGGAAGCGCGGGCGCTCACCGTGATGGCCGCCAGGGAAGCGGGCCTCGAAAATTTAACGTTGATCGAAGAGCCCGCGGCCGCTTTCTACTCGTGGATCGCCAATCATCTTTCGCAGAGCCAGAAGCAACTCCGCGACGGCATGCATGTCCTGGTTTGCGATGTGGGCGGTGGCACTTCCGATTTTACTTTGATCCGCGTCAGCCGCGAAGGCGACCGCGTCGATTTTACGCGCACCGCCGTCGGGAAGCACTTACTGCTGGGCGGCGATAACCTTGATCTGACGCTCGCCTGGCTGGTGGAATCCAAACTGAATACGCAGCTCTCCTTGCGGCAGCGCAGCGGGTTGCGGCGCGCTTGTGGCGCGGCCAAAGAGCGTCTGCTAAGCGAGACCGCGCTCGATAAAGTGGACGTCACCGTGCTGGGCGGTGGATCGTCGCTGATCGGCGGCACGCTGAAGGCCGAGATCACCCGCGAAGAGGCACTGGAGTTGGCGCTGGAAGGCTTTCTGCCGTTCTGCGAATTGGCCGAGCGGCCCACGGACGATAAGCGCAGCCTGTTTCGGGAAGCTGGTTTGCCCTACGAAAGTGATCCTGCGATCACTAAACATTTGGCCGCTTTTCTGGCCCAGGCCGGCGATGTGCGTCCCGATGCGATTCTGTTTAATGGCGGCTTCTTCATCCCCGCCATCTTACGTGAGCGGGTGGCGGCGGTGCTGGAGAAATGGTACGGCCAAAAGCCGCTGTTACTCGAAAATCATGACCTTGATTTAGCCGTGGCGATTGGCGCGGCTTACTACGCCAATGTCCGTGCGACGGGGCAAGGCGTGTTAGTGCGCGGTGGATTGCCGCGTAGTTACTACATCGGGCTTGACGCGGCGCGGGCCGTGACGCTGGTGCCGCGCGGGGCCGAGGAGGGCAGTACGGTGACGGTTGATCCGGCGGGCGAAGGCTTGCGGCTGATCGCCAACCGGCCCGTCAGCTTTCGCCTCTATAGTTCTCTCAGCCGGGTGGACGATGCGCCCGGCCAAGTGGTCGCCATTGAGCCGGACTTTAATCAGCATGCGCCGCTCGATGCCGTCATTCGCTTTGGCAAACCCAGTGAGGAGCGCCAAGTGCCCATCCAATTGACGGCCAATTTAACAGCCATCGGCACGCTCGAGTTATTCGCCGATTCGAAGATCAGCGAGCACCGTTGGAAGCTGGAGTTTCAGTTACGCCGCGCGGGCGTTCAAGCCGTCACCAAACCCCGGGCGGCCACCGTCATCAGCGATGACGCCGTGGCGGCCGCCGAAAAGTTAATTTCCGATTGCTTTGCCCGAGCCTTTCCGCCGGAGGAATTGCCGGGTAAGTTGGAGCAGGCCGCCGGCCTGGGGCGTGGCTCCTGGCCGCTACTTACTTTGCGCCGGTTGGCCGACGTGTTTTTGTCAGTAAGTGACCAACGGAATTTATCGGCGGCTCACGAATTCCGCTGGCTGAGTCTGGCTGGCTTCTGCCTGCGGCCCGGCTTTGGCGCTCCGGGCGACGACTTACGCATTGAGCAGGCGCGCCGCGTCTACGCTGCCGGAATCGCCTTTCCCAGTGCCGTGCAAAACGAGATCGAAGGGTGGATCTTCTGGGGCCGCGTGGCGGGCGGGTTAAACCGCAATCAACAGACTGACGTCTACCAGCGCATCTCCTCGTTCTTACTGCCGCGTGGAAGTGCGCGTCCGCCGCGGGTGAATACGTCATTGCGGCGCGAGATGTGGCGCACGGCCAGTTCGCTGGAGTTACTACCCGTCGGCACTAAGACCGAGCTGGGCGAAGGGCTGATCAAGCAGGTGAAAGCGAACCAGCATACGCCTTCCGACTTCTGGTGTCTGGCTCGATTGGGCGCGCGCCAACTCTTCCATGGCCCAAATAATCTGGTGCTGCCGTCTACGACGGTTGACCGTTGGGTGTCGGCTCTGGCAGATGTTGACGGCGCGGCCGAGGCGGTCGCGCAGATGGCGCAGTCCACGGGCGACAGCGCGCGCGATGTTACTCCTTCCACCTTGGAACTGGCTCGCCAAGCGATCGCAAAACACAAGGATGCTGACTTGTTAAAGGCGCTTTTGGAGGGCGGCGCGTCACGCGATCTGGCTTCGCTCGGCCGGGTTTACGGGGAGGACTTGCCTTCCGGTCTCGTCTTCAATGACTGAGCTATCGCTGGTGGCGGCGTTGGCCAAGCGCCTGCCGCGCATCGGCGACGATTGCGCCGTCATCCGGCACGGTGGCGAGGACTTACTCTTCACTACTGACTTACTGGTGGAGGACGTTCACTTTCGCCGCACCGAACGCTCCGCCCCCGATATTGGCTATCGGGCTTTGGCGCGTTCGCTTTCCGATATCGCCGCCATGGGGGGCGACCCGCGTTGGGCCACCGTCGCCGTCGCGTTGCCGCCCTGGGCCACTGAACGTTGGGTGGCCGCTTTCTATCGCGGTTTGCTCGGCATTGCTACCAGGGATCGGACGGAGATTGTCGGTGGCGACTTTTCCCGTGCGCCCGTCCTTATGGTCGACGTGATGGTTTGCGGTACGGTGCCGAAGGGCCGCGCGCTTCGTCGCAACGGCGCGCGGCCCGGCGACGCGATCTATGTCTCCGGTCCGCTCGGCCGCAGCAAGTGGCGCTTCGTGCCCCGGCTTGCCTTGGGCAAGCTGTTGCGAACGTACCATGCGACGTCGTGCATGGACTTGAGCGACGGCCTCTCGCTTGACCTCCACCGCTTAGCCCTGGCTTCGGGCGTCTCCGCCGAACTCGACCACATCCCCATCGCCCGGCGCGCAACGCTCGACGGCGCGCTGCATCGTGGCGAGGACTACGAATTGCTCTTCACCTTACCGCCTCAAACGAAGCCTCCCCGCGGTGTGTATCGCATTGGCGAAATTGCGCGCGGGTTCGCGGGCCGCGTCACTTACAATGGAGTTCTGGTAACCCCTGACGGCCATGATCACTTCCGGTCCCAACCCCATTCTCGAACTCCTTGACGCCTTTCGCCGCTCGAAAGTTATGTTCACCGCCGAAGCGCTCGGCGTCTTTGAAAGCCTGGCTCAACACGCCAAAACCGCTGGCGCTCTCGCGGCGGCACTCAAGCTTGATCCCGGTGCCTTAACTCGCCTGCTGGACGCGCTGGTCGCCATGAACTTGTTGAACGCCGTCGATGGTGGTTACCTCAATGCTCCGGCCACTAATGAGTATCTGGTACTTTCCAGCCCGCGTTCCATGAATGGCTATGTGCGCTACTCCAACGACATTCTTTTTCGTCTGTGGGCGAACCTGGATGACGCTGTACGCGAAGGTACCCATCGCTGGCCGCAGACCTTCAACCTCGAAGGCCCCATCTTCAGCAGCTTCTTCAAAACCGACGAAGCCATGCGCACCTTTCTCAGTGGCATGCACGGTTTCGGCATGATGAGCTCGCCGCGAGTGGTGGAGGCTTTCGACCTCTCCCATCACGAGACGCTGTGCGACTTAGGCGGCGCCACCGGCCACTTAGTCGCTGCGGCCTGCGATCGCTATCCGAAAATGCAAGGGATTCTTTTCGAGTTACCCCGTGTGATCTCATTCGCTATGGAATATCCTCATCCGCGCGTCAAGCTGACCGCAGGCGACTTCTTTACTGACCCTCTGCCCCCCGCCGACGTCTACTCCTTGGGCCGCATTCTGCACGATTGGACCGAGGAGAAAATCTACTTCTTACTCATGAAAATCTACGCCGCCCTACCCGATGGCGGTGCATTGCTGATCGCCGAGAAGTTACTCCATGACGACAAGCAAGGTCCGCTGCCGGCTAACCTGCAATCCCTGAACATGCTCATCTGTACCGAAGGGCAGGAGCGTTCGTTGCCGGAGTACCGGCGCTTGCTCACGACCGCCGGTTTCGCCAGCGTTGAAGGCCGCCGGACCGGTTCCGCCGTCGATGCCGTTCTCGCCGTCAAGTAAGCCATGCGCCGATTTCTGAAACGGCTTTTAACGCCTATCTTACTGGTTGCCGCCACCCTCTTCTTTGTCGTAGAGGAGTTACTCTGGCGCTTGGCGGCGATCTTTGCCTGGCTCGGTAAACTGCCCGTCTTCCATCAAATAGAGCAGTGGATTGCCGCATTACCTCCCGCCGGTGCCCTGGCGATCTTCGCCTTGCCCGCTCTCGCCCTGGCACCGATTAAGTTACTCGCTCTTTATTGGCTGGCGGGCGGGCATCCCGGGCTCGGCATCGGCACCATCGTGGTCGCCAAGGTGGCGGGCACGGCGTTAGTGGCGCGCATTTATCAGCTGACTCGCGCCCAGTTACTCACGCTTGCGTGGTTCGCCTGGTGCGAAGCCAAAGTGCTGGCGTTGCGCGCGGCAGCTTACGGGCTTTGGCGCAATTTCCCGATCGGGCGCTGGATTGTGCAACGCTGGCACGCTTGGCGGGAACGTGGACGATCCTGGATGGCCCGCCGCTGGGCCGCCATCCGGCGCAAGCGCTAAAGGCTATCGGACCGGAAACGGCCTCGCCTGCGCCGCTTCTAATACTCCAGGATTTTCCCGGCGTAAACGCAGCGATGTATCCTTGGCTGCACGGGCCCGATCTTCATCGCCCATCCGGAAATACAACTGAGAAAGCATCACCCACGGCTGGGCATTTTGGGGGTCTAACTTCACGGCTTGCTCTAACTCAGCCACCGCTTCCGGTAATTGGCCAAGATTGCTGAGCGCGCGTGCCAAGGCCACCCGGGCCGGCGAATACTCGGGGCGAATGGCAATCGACTTCCTTAACGGCGTCAAGGCCGCCTGCCAGTGCGACTGCTTGACGAGTAAGTCGCCGTAAAAAAAGAACGGCTCTTCATATTGATCATCCAGATCCATGGCCCGCTGTAAGTACTTCATCCCCTGGTCAGTGTTACCCTGCTTCTGTAAATAGTAACCCCGTTCGAATTGGGCGCGCGCCGATTGCGGAAAACGCGCCGATGCCTCGGCCGCCAACTCCGCCGCCGCGATTTGATTGCCCGCGTCCTGATACGCCTTGATCGCCAGAAAATACAAGTTCTGCTCCGCCGGTGCCACGCGAAGCGCTTGGCGCGCGATCGCCGCCGCCTCGTGAAAGTATCTTCCGTAGCTATATTCGACGCTTAACACCTGCATCAGTTTCACATTGCGCGGCTGAAAAACCAACGCCGCTTTCCAGGCCCGGATCGCTTCTTCGCGCCGGTCAAGTTGCTGGAAATTGGAACCGCGCATCAGGTGCACCTGATAGCCAGGCGTGATGGCCGCCGCCCGGTTAAGTAACTCCACCGCTTCGCTCTGCCGCCGCTGCCGGTGCCACATCACGCCCAAATTGAAGAGCGATGCATAGTGCTTCGGGTCGCGCTCAATCGCTTGCTGCCACAGTTGCGCGGCCTGATCGGTGTCGCCGCGTTGGGCCGAGGCCAACGCCTGTTCCGATAACGAATCCGCCGGGGACTGGGCCAGAAGAGCCACCATCGCTAGCACTTCGATCATGGCCGGCCACGGCCTTCCTTCAATCGTAAGATCGTACCTGCCGCTCCTCCGTCGAAAGTTTCCCGCTCGCCGGACGGCCACCGCACCGAGACGCGATCCACCTGAGTGGCCGCCCCCAAGCCAAAGTGCAAACGCCGGTCGCTCTGCGACAAGAAGCTCGACTGGCTCAGCACGGGCAGTGTCTGCTTTCCGCCGCCCGCCTCAATCGTCACCACCGCGCCAATCGCCGACCGGTTCGACCGCACCCCTTCGAGCATCACCTTGACGGAGCGCGCGCCGCCCGTCAGGGTGTTCCGCAGCAGCGATGGTGCCTCGCCCATGTTCATTACCGCCACATCGATGTCGCCGTCATTGTCAAAGTCGCCAAACGCGGCCCCCCGGCTGGAGTGGCGCGCCGCGATACCCGGCCCCGCCAGCGCGCTGACGTCCTCGAAACGCCCGTCGCCCAGATTGCGATAAACCACCCGCGGCTGCCGGTAACTCTCACCACCCCCGCGATCCAACTCCGGATAAACATGGCCATTTACTTGAAAAATGTCCTGCCAGCCATCGTTATCCAGATCGACAAACGCCACGCCCCAGCCCACAAACTGCGGATTAATCGCCAACCCCGCCCCTAGCACCGCATCTTCAAAGATGCCGCCACCGGTGTTGCGGTAGAGGTTGGGGTGATCGCCCGCGAAGTTCGTCTTCACCAAATCCAGCAGCCCGTCGCGATTGTAGTCGCCCACGCCGACGCCCATGCCGCCTTGCTCAAATCCATGCTCATTAAAGGCCACGCCCGTCTCCGTCCCGATCTCGCGGAAAATGCCGTTCTTCTCGTTGCGGAAGAGCACGCTGGGCGTCGAATCGCTCGCGAAATAGATGTCCACCCAACCGTCGCCGTTCAAGTCGGCGGCCACCGGCGTGAAGGCGTAAAAGTCGCGCGCCGCCGAGATGCCCGCCGCCTTGGTTACGTCCTCAAACGTGCCATCGGGCTTTTGATGAAACAGGGTCGCGGTGCCGTAAGGGAGTCCGCGGGGTCCGCAAAAAACGGGCATGCCTTTCCATTCGCAGTTGGACGCCTTACCCGGCGGCGGCGTCTTGGCAAGCTCGAATTGCTGGTAGCTGGTGACGAAAAGGTCCAGCCGCCCATCGCGATCATAGTCCAAAAAAGTGCAGCCGGAGCTCCACTCCTTGTCGGGCCCGGCGACGCCTAAGCGCGCGCCCACCTCAGTAAACTTGCCCTTCCCATCGTTCAGCAGCAGCCGGTTAGGGCCCCAGTAAGTGACGAAAAGATCCTCGTCGCCATCATTGTCGATATCGCCGGCGCAGACCCCGTTTCCCCAACCACTCAGGCCCGCCCCCGCCGCTTCCGTCACGTCGGTAAAAGTGCCCTTGCCCGTGTTGCGATACAGGCGGCTGGTGGGCGGCCGCGCACCGCCGAACCCTTCCAGGCGCGATCCGTTCACCACAAACAAGTCGAGCCAGCCATCGCCATCGTAGTCGATCGCCGCCAAGCCGGTGCCGTTGGCTTCGATGATGTATTTCTTCACGGCGGGGTTGCCCACGGTCACCGGCATCGTCAGTCCCATTCTGGCCCCCCAGTCTTCGAAAGAAGCCAGAAAGGGCCTTCCGGAAGGCGCTTGCCTGGCGGCTGCGGGGGCGTTTCTCGTGGACACTCCCTGCGATTCGAGCATTAGGGCTGGCACGATTAGAGCCAGCAGCAACCAGCCCAGACGATACGGGATTGGGACTTTTACCATCAGTCCATTATTGTCTTCCAATTTTTGATATGATAAGCGCCGCTGTCCAAAATCCTTCAGGAGAAAATTATGCATCGCTCAGCCCGGTCGCTTTTAGCAGCGATAACGTTAGCGCTTACGGCATCGGCCGTATTCGCGCAAACCGCCGCCACCTTGGTCGGAGACATCTTTGACCCTTCCGGCAACATTATCCCCAACGCCTCGGTCACCGTCACCAGCACTGGTACGGGTGCCGCGCGTACCGTGCAGACGAATTCTGCGGGACAATACCGCATCACGCCGCTGAACCCCGGAAGCTATTCGCTCCAGGTGAAAGCGGACGGCTTCAAATCACAAGTTCGCAAGGACATCGATCTCCCGGTGAGCGCCGTCCTCGAAGTGGACTTCAACCTCGCCCTCGGCTCGGTCACCGATACCGTCGAGATCACCGGCGCGGCACCGGTTTTGCAAACTGAGGAAGCGTCGGTCGGCAACGTCGTCGCGGCTAAAGAACTCGAACGCTTGCCCGTCAACGGACGCAACTTCACCCGCCTCATTCTGTTGATGCCCGGCACTAGTTCGGTGACGCGTAGCCAGTCGCGCGGCACGGCCCAATCCGGCACCGGCCTGTACTCGGTGAACGGTGCCCGTCCGCAAGACAACAATTACACGCTCGATGGCTTCGACGCCAACATGCAGATGATGAACTCGCCCGGCATCTCGCCGCCCATGGACGCGCTGCAAGAGTTTAAGATCGCCACCAACACCGGCTCGGAGTTTGGCCGCTCAATGGGCGCCAATGTCTCTATGGTCATCAAGTCCGGCACCAACCAACTGCACGGCACGGCCTACGAATATCTGCGCAATAAGCAGTTCGACGCCAACGAGTTCTTTGCCAATCGCAACGGACTGCCGAAAGTACCTTTCACGCAGAATCAATTCGGCGTCTCGATCGGCGGCCCCATTCCGAAACTGAGCAACAAAATGTTCTGGTTCGCCAGTTGGGAAGGCTTCCGCAGCCGCCGCGCTTCCACGCAGATCGGCAACGTGCCCACGGCGGCATTCCGCAACGGCGACTTCTCAGAGATCCTCACCGGGGCCGGGGCCGTTATCGTTCGCGACCCCCTCAATAACAATCAACCTTTCAACAACAACACGATTCCGCGCGCCCGCATCAATCCGGCGATTCCCACCGCGCTCGAACTCACCACTCCTCTGCCCAATCGCCCGGGCCTGGTGCAAAATTATATCTCCAGTGGCTCCCGCGCCAATAATCGGGATGGCCTCCATTGGCGCTATGACTACAACAAGAGCGAAAAGAACCTCTTCTATTTCCGCTTTAGTTATCAAAAGGCCGCCTTACTCAACCCGGCCCTGCAGCCGAACTTTATTAGTAACAGCGAGTATAACGCCACGAACTATGGCGGCTCCTGGACTCACATTTTCAACCCTACCACCACGCTCGAACTAGGCTTCGGCACCAACCAGCCGAATAACCCTGGCATCACCACGAAGGGCGCGCTAACCCGCTCCGAATACTTAACCAAGACCGGTATGCAGATGTACCAGAAGGAAGTCTTCGGCGATCCCTTGGTGAACATCAGCTTCGGTAGTTATGGCACACCCGGTGCCGGTGGCGATGTTACGGGCGACAACGTCTGGCAATGGCGCGGCA
Source organism: Bryobacteraceae bacterium (assembly GCA_031367405.1). GTDB lineage: Bacteria > Acidobacteriota > Terriglobia > Bryobacterales > Bryobacteraceae > JALHNI01. The sequence continues at coordinate 25,770 of JANLPT010000207.1, read as the reverse complement.
ATTTCACGAAGATCATGGGTAAGCACTCGGTAAAAGTCGGCGGTCAGTATCATCACCGCCAGTTCTACACCAATACCTCGAATCCCATGAATGGCGACGCCCTTTTCCTGGGCGGCGTCACGGGCTTCCCCATGGGCGACGCGCTGCTCGGTTTTCCGGGCGAAGTGCGGCGCGGCGAAGGCAATACGCTTACCGACGGCATCGGCCATTTCCTCATGGGCCATATTCAGGATGACTGGCGCGTATCCAGCAAACTCACCATCAACATGGGCTTGATGTATCAGTTCGGCAGCCGTCCTTATGACAGCTCCGACCGTTTGGGCAACCTCGTCGTCAGCCGCGACCCCACCAGTGGCGCGTACTCTGGCCGCCTCCTGTGGGCCACCGTCAACCCCCAGCCGAATCCGGACACCGGCGTGATCAATTCGCCCGCCCGCACTGACGGCATCGGCCGCGCGCTCGTCCGCAGCGACAAGAACGATTGGGCCCCCCGCCTCGGCCTGGCCTACAAGCTGAATGACAAGACGGTCATCCGCATCGGGGCCGGCATGTTCTATAACTCCACCTTCGTGCAGGAACTGCAAGATCTTCGCAAGTTCTGGCCTTACACGGTGCAACAGGTGTTCAGCCCCAACCGCGGTGGCATTCTTGATCAATCCATCACCGCGCCTGGCCCAGGATTTTCTAACACCTCCGCTATCGGCGGCTGGCCGCAGAATCCGGACAACCGCTCGCCATATTCCAGCCAATGGAACGTCTTCATTCAGCGCCAGCTGCAAAGCGATTTGACGTTCGATGTCGGCTACGTCGGCTCCGCGAGTAAGAAGCAGATCGGCTACTCGCCTTTCAATAACGCGCTGACTCCGGGGCCGGGCCCCATTCAGCCGCGCCGTTTGTTGCCGAACTTCGGTGACCTTGACGGCGGTTCGAATCAGTTTTCGGGTAGTTACAACGCGCTCCAGACCACCCTCAAAAAGCGCTTCTCCCATGGTATGCAGTTCAACATGAACTACTCCTGGCAGAAGTCACTCGACAACCAGTCATCACTGGCGGAAAACAATAAGACGGAAGACCCTTTCAATCGCCGCCGCGACTGGAGCCGCTCCAGTTGGGACATCAACCACGTCTTCGTCTTCTCTTATGTCTATGAGCTTCCCTTTGGGCGTGGCCGCCAGTTTGGCGGTGGCATGGGCAAGGTGGCGGACGCAGTCGTTGGCGGCTGGTCTCTCGAGGGCATCACGCGCCTCGAAAGCGGACCTCCCTTTATGGTCTCCACTAGCGAAGACCTCGCCAATACTGGCCGGAAGACCCAGCGCCTCAATTTAGTAGGCAATCCCAATGCCGGGCCGAAGACGCCGGAACAGTGGTTCAATACCTCGGCATTCGTCCGCCCGCCGCTCTACCAATTCGGTAACGCTTCGCCGAACATCACCAATGCCGACGGCATCGTCGGTATTGACTTTACCCTGCACAAAACATTTAAGATCACGGAAAAGCACGCCCTCGAGTTCCGGACCGAAATGTATAACCTTCCGAACACCACCAGCTTCTCCGATCCGGCCGGTAACATTAACGCCGGCGACTTCGGACGCGTCAGCGGTCAACGGGTGAATTCGCGGCAGATTCAATTCAGTCTCCGCTATCGCTTCTAACTCATCACCCAAATCAACAAAGGGCCGCGATTCGTCGCGGCCCTTTCTTTAGCCTCGCAGCAGGCAGGTACTGACATACTGCTGCTTCGAACGCGTGGCGGCTAAGTCATGATACACAAAGGCACCCTTCCCGAAGTAATGTGCCACCACGGCCCGTCGCGAACGCTGTAAGTCGTGGCGGGGGGAGCCGCCGTGAACTAAGTTCGCGTGCCAGATCAGGACGTCGCCGCGCCGCGCCTCGAAATAGTGGGGCTCGATGCCGCCTTCGGCGATGAGTTCCCGGATTTTCGGCTCATATTTGGCCTGATAACTCCGGTAGCCCTCACGTTGAAATTCGCTCTCGGAAATTGCGACGTCGTGGCTGAACAGATACGGCCACCGGTGGCTCCCTGGGTAATAAACCAGCGGTCCGCTATCGGCGTGAATGTCTTCAAAGGCAATCCATGCCGCCGCGAGATAGCCCAGCGGGTAAGTCGTCATGTGGATAGAATCCGAGTGCGCCGGCTGCTGCGAACCCTTATGCGAGGCGATGGTCTGCAGCACTCTTGGTTCGCGCTCCAGTAACAGACGAAGCCACTGTAACAAGCCGGCATGTTTGGCAATGCGGCAGAATGCGCCGGCCTTCCGGTGCGGGTTCAGAAAGCGGCCAGGATAAGGGTCATCGGGCCCGGCGGGTTCCGGCTCCAACACGATGCGGCCCCGGTCAATGGCGCGTTGATAGGCGGTCCAGACGGTTGAGAGCGTATCGGCATCGATCAATCTGCGGATGATGATGTACCCATCGCGGACCCAATTCCGGCACTGTTCGGTTTCTTCCGCCGTGAGATTGCGCGCCGCGATGCTTTCGAGAGCGTCGGCCCGATCCAGCCAAGGATAGGGGCCGGAGCCCGGAAAATGCTCCGCGCGAAACGACGGCAAGCGCCAAGTGTTTACAGCCTGATCCGCAATCCGTGCCACGCCCCCAGCATAGCGCCGAATCGCGCCGTTTAGAAGAATCGTTCCTGCCGGCGCAGATTGCCGAATGAACCAATGTTGGCGACGCTGAACGCGAACCGGTATTGGTTGTATTGAATCGGCCCATAGTCCAGCCGGCGGAATTGGAAGGAAAGCCCGCAGCAATCGGAATTGTAAGTCAGCTGCGAGTTAATGAATTGCAGTTGCCGTAACCGGTAATCATAAATTGCGTTAAAGCCCGCATTCCAGCCGCGGCGATTTTCGCGGCCCAAGCCGATCAGTCCGGTGAACTGATTCGCCGGCGGCGACAGCGCGCTATTTCTCACCTGATTGTGGCCGGCGGAAAGAAAGATTTCGTTGATGCGGCCATTCGCCGAGAAGCTGGAATTCGTAATGCCCCCTCTCAGCGGATCGTAGTCCGTGCGCCACTCAATGCCCACACTGGGAATCGGATTCATGCGAAACGACGAGACGACCGGTGAGTAATTGCGGGCCCCGCTGAGAAAAGAAAATGACGTCAGGCCGGTTTGGCTCTCGAGGACATTGCGACGTCCATCGATGATCGCGCCGCCGAAAGTCGGGTCGAAGTAGCGGCGCTGCCAGACGGTCCAGGACAGGAACTCGCGAATGACGCCGTCTTTATTCTTGACAAAGAAACGATTGGCAAGCGAGACTTCGGCCTCACGAGTATTATTCAGTAACTCGATTTCATCGAAGCGAATGATGCGATTGAAATCGGCCACGCCGGAAACAGCGCGGAAACTGGCGCGCGGCTCAATGACGTGTTTCATCTTCACGCCGGCCCACTTGGGCGCGTTGAAGATCTTGGCGAAGGAGGGGAGAATCAGGTCGAGGCCAAAATCGCTGGCGAGGCGGCTCCGGTTCTGTCCGGTCACTTGCGTGGGCCGGTCCGGCTGGCTGGAACTCCAATAGGAGCCGTGGACGCCGAAGCTGGGTATCAGCGCGATATCCTTCCAGCGCAGTCGCGTTTCGATGCGCGGATTGACGTCCAGGCGCTCCACAAATGCTCGTGTTTGGAAGAGCGGCTGATTGCGGCGCACCAAGCCTCCGGCACTATCGAGCGATACCCAGATGGGCAATTCTCTTTTGAATAACGGCCGCTCCCGGACGGCGAACTCCACTTGCGGCAGCCGCCGGATGGAGACTTTATCGCCGGGCAAATCGCTCTGGAAGTTATCCTGTTGCGCCAGAATGCCGTGGATGCTGTAACTGGACCAATGCTTATCGACAATGCCAATCGACTTCACCTCCGAAGCGATCGCCTCCGTAAAAGTCTGCGTAAAGGCCCGGCGAAAGGTGAGGCTCGAAAGGTAATTCACTTGCCCTCGCGCGTGCCAACCATGGCCCAATTCGGCCCGGCCCGTGAAGGTAAGATTGTAACCACCTTCTTTGACGCGCGTTACCCCATCGCCTAATAAACGCCCGCGGTCATTAATGCCCCAGACGTTCAGATTGAAGTCTGACTTATCGGTGGGCTTGCCCCGGAAATCGACCGCATGGGCGAGTCCGCGTTGGGTGAAGTAAGTAGCATTGTACATCACATCGTAACTGCGGTTGATGGCCCAGAAGTAACCCAACCCATAGACGAAACCAAGGCGTGAAGATGTGCCGAACTTAGGCGTCAGAAAGCCGCTATGACGAGGCTGCTTGGCCAACGACTTATAGAAGTAAGGGAAAAAGAAAATCGGCACGTTGCCGACGAGAAAACGCGACTTTTGCGCAATCGCCCGCTCGCCCGGAATAATATCGAACTTCGGGCCCGCCAGGCGCCACCAGGGGCGCGGAATTTTGCAGGAAGTGATAAATCCGTCGTAAAGGATATAGCGCGTCTTCAGCCGCTCGGCCCACTTGCCTTGAAAAATGAAAGGGTTGGAAGTGGTGAGAATACCGGGCCGCGCGTCGATCTTGGCCGGCGACGATCCCCGGACGTTGTAGAACTTGCCTTCTTGGGTTTCGAGGTTGTATTCGGCACGATCGCAATCGAGGATCTCGCCACTAGTGAAGTTCTCGTAGTGAACATGGCCGCGAGCTTCGGCCGCGCCCGATTCGGTGTCGTAGTCGATTTCGTCGGCCTTCAGCAGGGCGTCGACGGTTTCCAGTTCGACGTTGCCGCGCAGCATGCGCTTGTTGCCCGACACTTCTTGGATGACGCCATGGACATTGATATCGTTTGGCCCCGGGGCATCGGTCCGCTTACGCTCAATCCGCTGGTTTGGTTCCAGGGGTACGGGGGAGGCGGCGGGTAGCGGGTAACTGCGGGGGTTGAATTGCGCGTTAAGGGTGCCGCAGGCCCACAATGTAAGGAGTACCATCCCCTTTAATGAAAAGAACTTGGGATGACAAGTGTGGTGAAATATGTTACGACAATACAAGCGGTGGATGGTCCCTTCTGTACTCTGGCATGGACGGTGAAGCTGCCGCAACCAACATTCAGCGGGAAAGGCGATGCGGGGCGTACCGAAAAGTCGATTATGATCAGTTGCCGATTCTGCGGAACCTCCAACGCGAGTGAGGAAAATCGATGTTTTCGATGTGGCCGGCGGCTACATTTGGCGAACGCGCGTGCGGCGCCTGACTCTTACCGGCCCCCCGCCTCCTCCGTCCATACCGCCGCCGCCGAGCCCTTTCCGCCGTCTGGCGACAGCGCGAGTGCGCCCAGCAGCTGGCCGGCCGGAGTTTCTGACGGCGGCGGTAACGGTGCGGCCACGCGCATGGCACAGGTCTCCCCGGCCACTAATAGCCCCCCCGTTGCCCTCAAAGTGGCCCCAGCCGCCGGCCGCGAATTCCCGCTGGGCGGGTTGCCAGGCGAAGGTGAATGGGGCTCGCTCAGCTTTCAACAGGCGCAGCAGCGCGAGCGCGCGCCCGAGTCAGAAATTTACTCGGATGACCATGTGGCACCCTTGCTGGCTCGCGTGATGGCCGGTGTTTACGACGGCATGGTGATGTTAGGCGCGTTCGGCTTGATGGCCATCGCTTACGCCTTGATGACCTCCAATCTGGGGGCCAGCCCCGTCCCGCAGTCAGCCTTGGGATGGGCGATTTATGGCGCGCTGATGCTGGCCGTCGTCGTTTTTTACCGCAGCCTCTTCATCCTGGCCGGGGGAGATTCTCCGGGCATGCGTTGGGCTGGTTTGCGACTGGTGACATTCGATGGGGACATGCCCACCATGCAGGATCGGTTCATGCGCGTGGCGTGGGGTGCCTTCAGCGCCTTGCCCTTGGGTTTGGGTTTGTTTTGGGCGTTAGTTGACCAGGAGCGGCTCACCTGGCATGATTTGCTCTCGAAGACGTTTCCGTCACCGGACAACGCCTCCAGCACCGTGCCGCGCTGGTCTCGTTAAGAAAATTGAAAGGATGAATTATGATTAGATTTGCTTTAGCCCTGGTGGCCGCGTTGGGTCTTGTGGCTGCCCCTCAGGCGGTGAAGAAGACGGAAGAGGCGGTCGAAAAAACGGCCAAGAAGACGGCCAAGGTTACTGAAACCGTAGCGAAGGATACGGTGGAAGGGACCAAGAAAGTGGCGAAGAAAGTCGCCAAGGCGACCGAAACCGCTGCGGAAAAGACCGTCGACGGTGCCAAAGTGGTGGGTAAGAAGACGGCTCAAGTAGCCGAAACCGTGGCCGACAAGACCGTTGACGGCACCAAAGCCGTCGGCAAGAAGACGGCCAAAGTCGCCAAGACCGTCGCCACCGAAACTGCCGACGCCACCAAAGCCGGTGCCAAAAAGGTCGCTGATGCGGTGGAGCCGAAAAAGAAGGCTGCCCCTAAAGCCGCCATGCCGATGGGCGGCAAGGTGAACCTGAATACCGCCACGCGCGCCGAACTGATTGCTTTGCCGGGTATTGGCGAAGCCAACGCAGACAAGATCATTAAGGCGCGGCCGATCTCGAGCGTCGATGACTTGTCGAGCAAGAAAATCGTCCAAAACCAGTATTATGAGAAGTTTAAGGACATGGTCTCCGTCAAGTAGTAGCTGTTCACAGGAAGACTGAATCGCCCTGCCGGGTTCGCCCGGCAGGGCTTTTTTCGTTATAAATACTGTTAATAGTGGCGTTTAGTGACACTAAAATCTAAGTCAATGTTGAAAGGGGCGACAGGTAGTGCTTTTCGCAAAATGCCTACTAGGGGTAGTGGCCCTCTTTATCCTTCGCTATTTATTCGCCAAATTTTCCGCTAAATAGTGCAAAGAAAAGGATTTACCGCTGGCCGATACCTATGTATGATGATGAGGTGGTCGAAAGTGGACGAAAGTGCTAGAATCGACCCAGGCGTAAGCGTCAAAAACGGAGCAGTGAGAGCAAAGTGGCGGAAACGGATCCCAAAGTTGGAACCTACGATGGCCCTCCCCAGGGTTATCATCCGGCACGGGTGGACGAGAAGGGCCGTCTGAAGCTCCCGGTGAAGTTTTCGGAGTATTTGAAGCGTGAAGGTTCGACGGCATTCATTACGACTTTTGACGAAGCGGCGGCCCGGATTTACGCCATGCCCATCTGGTTGGCGGAACTGGCGAAGTTCGAAAACCTGCAGGGTGACGAGTACGACGCCTTTGAGGGTGTCAATACCCTCGCTCAATTTTACGGCGACACGAGTGACGTTGACCATCAGGATCGGGTCTTGATGCCGACGAATTTACGACGGGGGTTGAAGCTTGAAGGTACCACCGTCCAGGTGAGATGGATGCGCGGCCACATTGAAGTGTTGTCGGATGACACGATGGCCGTGAAACTGGCGACGGCTCGCGCGAACCGGGAAGGTAATGCCCGCACCCTCGACCGTTTGGGGATGAGGTAAGGCGCGATGTATGCAGCATGTGCCCGTCATGACCGCAGAAGTTTTGGAGTGGCTGGTGCCGCGCGAAGGGGGCCTGTTCATCGATGCTACCTGCGGCTTGGGCTCGCATACCCGGGCGATCGCCGCCCATGTCGGCAGCGGCTTAGTGGTTTCGAACGACCGCGATGCGGAGAGTCTCGAGATGGCTCGGAGGAGCATCGTCGACACGCCGGAGCGGATCCGGTTCACGGCCGGCCCTTTCTCCACGCTGGTGCGGCGCTGGAAGGAAATGGGGCTTGGCTTAGCCAACGGTTTGGTGGCGGACCTCGGAGTGAGCCGCTATCAGTTAACTACGCCCGAGCGCGGAATGACGTTTATGGCCGACGGACCTCTCGATATGAGAATGGACCGCAGTCAGGGCGAGACAGCCGCGGATGTTTGCAACTACTCGAGCGAACTAGAGCTCGCCAACTTGATCTACGAGTTTGGCGAGGAGAGGAGAAGCCGGCAGATCGCCCGGGCAATCGCGAACGGGCGGCCTGTGACAACAACTGGTCAGCTTTGCCGGCTGATCACACAGGTCACCCCTCGCACATCGCGGACCATTGCGCCGGAAACGAAAACGTTTCAGGCTTTGCGCATCGCGGTGAATCACGAGTTAGACGAAATCAAGGATTTGATGGCCGCGCTACCCGAGTTAGTCGGGCCCGGCGGGCGAGTGGTCACCATCAGTTTTCATTCGCTGGAAGATCGTATTTTAAAGCAACATTTTCAAGCGCTGGGCCGTTCCGGCCAGGCGTTGGTGCTCACCAAGCATGTGGTGGCACCGGCGGAAGAAGAAGTTAGAAGAAATCCAGCTTCACGAAGCGCAAAATTGCGTTGCGTGGAGATGGCGGCAGACGAAGAGTAAGAACAAAAACAAGAAGGATACTCGGGGAGATAGACATGGCGGCTTGGACAGTAATCTGGGACATATTTGGCGAGATGGCGGCGGAACGCGGTGCGGAAGCCTCTCCGCGGCGCGATGCGGAGCGGTACCGGCTGCGTCCCCTCCCCGCCGAGGACGTGTACTTACACGTCAAGAGCTTTGACAATAGTCAAGTAGTGCGTTTGGAAGATCCCGCCGCGCGTGACACTTGTTGGAAGGCCATCGGCGCTACGGTCTTCAGCGCCACGATGCTCATCGTCCTGTTGCTGCCCAGCGTGTTCAGCCTGCTGGCCGGTTATAAGTTACAGCAATTGGAGGGCGAGCGCGATGAGCTATTCAAGCAAAAATCCGCGCTCATCCTGGAGCGGGCGTCCCTGCTGACGCCGCAGCGGCTGGAAGAAATCGCGCGCTACCAGGAAATGGTAGATCCCGCGCCTCAGACTGTGCAGTATTTGGCGCCCGGCAATAGTAAGCCTGCCTTGGCGCTCAACATTTCGAAGCCAACGAAAGCCGCCCGTTAAAACGGCGGTACTCGCGCGACAGGCCACCTCCCCCCTAACCTGACGCAAGGGAATAAAAGATGAGTGAGACGGATCAGCGGTCCCGTAACCGCGTTAGCGTTCTCGCACGCCTCGGATTTGTCTGGGCGGCGTTGATTGCGGCGCGCTTAGTGCAGCTCCAGATTGTTAATCACGAGAAGTTGTCCGCCGAGGCAGCGATTCAACAAATTCGCGAAGTAGAAGTTGAGCTTCCGCGAGGCATGATTCTTGACTCCCAAGGTAATCCCTTGGCAATGAGCCTGCCGGTGGACTCCGTCACGCTAAACCCTATGCGGCTGCCGGACACCGACACCGCCGTCGCCATTCTGTCCCGCATTCTCAACCTTGACCCGGTAACTCTGTGTGCGGAAATTCTGCGGGCCAAGGGTAAGACGCCTGGGCCCTCGGCCACCAAAAAATTAACTAACTTTTCTTGCGTCGCCGCACCCGGCGAGCCGATAACGAAACCAAAAGGGTTTCTCTGGATCGCGCGTAAGATTACACCCGAGCAGTCCGACAAGCTCCGCAGCCTCAATCTGGATTGGATCGAACTTCGTACGGAATATAAGCGTCTTTACCCGAATGGCCGCCTCGCCGCTCAGCTATTAGGCGGCATCCACGAAGATGGACAAGGCTATGCGGGTTTGGAAAAAGCGTTAGATGAAGAGTTACGTAGCCACGCCGGTCTGAAGCGCTTGGCGGTCGACTCCAAGCAGCGCGGATACGGCATGGAAGTGGCGGAAGCCGCTTTGGCGGGCGAGTCGCTCGAGACGTCAATTGACCGGCGAATTCAATATATCTGCGAAAGAGCGCTGGAGAAGGCTGTAAAAGCCAACGCGCACGATGGGTCAATCATTGTGATGGATCCTCAATCCGGCCAGATTCGCGCGATGGCGAATTACCCAGCTTACGATCCTAACGTTACTCCCCGAAATGACGTGGAGCAAAAGTTACGCCAGAATCTATCCGTTGAAGTGCCTTTTGAACCAGGCTCGGTATTCAAGGTGGTCGCCTTGGCGGCTGCGCTCGAAGCCGGAGTCGTGACGCCAGATACGATGATCAATTGCGGCGAGCAACTTTTCGGCAAAATGCCGGGCGAGGCGCATGGCCATAAGTTAGGCACGATGACCGTGCGCGAATCGATTGCGAGGTCAGTTAACGGCTGTGCCATCAAGATGGCTACGCTGGCAGGTCGAGAACGTTACTATCGCACCATGCGCGCCTTCGGCTTCGGTTCGCGAACCCGTGTGGAACTGCCGGCCGAAACTGCCGGTGTCGTCCACCCCCTGGCTACTTGGCGGCAGAATTCAATCGCTTACGTCGCCGTAGGTCACGAAATGATGGCTACTACTTTACAACTAGCTCAGTTTATGTCGACGCTGGCCAATGGTGGCCGTTTCGTGCGGCCCACGATTCTGAAGAGTCAGTTGACTCCTGAAGCGCGATTCCTGCGGACGGGCTTCGAGTTAGAAAAGAAAGAAGAGCCCTTGCAGGTGATCCGCCCGGAAACTGCCATCAAAGTCTTGCAGGTGCTGGAGGCGGTGGTCTTACCAGGTGGAACTGGCACCGCAGCGAAACCGGCCGGTTACTCAGCCGGCGGAAAAACTGGTTCCGCGCAAATGGTGGACCCCAAAACTGGCCACTATCTGCATGGCCGTTATCACGCCTCATTTATGGGCTTCGCGCCTCTCAACAACCCCCAGTTAGTCATTGTCGTCACGCTGAACGGGGCTAATCAAATGGCCGGGGCACTCGCCGCGCCGGTTTTCAAAGAAGTGGCTGAGCCGGTGCTGCGCATTCTGGACATTCCAAAAGATCTGCCGGAAGTAACTCCGGCGAAACAGAAAGAGACACGCCCGATCCAATGATGAGCGTCGCGCAAGTGCTAGACGGTGTGGGGCTGCATCAGCCTCTGCCCGCAGCCGCGCGCTCGCAAATGGTGAAGGGCCTCGAATACGACTCGCGCCGGATTGAGAGCGGAGATATTTTCTTCGCTTTCGCCGGTGTGAACGTCGACGGCCGGAAGTTCGCCGATGCCGCCGCCGCGCAAGGCGCGGTAGCGATCGTCAGCGAACTTCCGCCTCCCCCGCTCAACGCCGGTGCCATTTGGATTGAAGTGCCCCACGGGCGGCGAGCGTTAGCGTTAGCTTCGCGCAATTTCTATGGCAATCTGACTAGTGACTTAGAACTAACCGGCATCACCGGAACGAACGGCAAAACCACCACCACCTATTTGGTCGATGCCATTTTGCAAGCGGCCGGGCGGAAAACGGCGCTGATCGGGACGATCGAATATCGCCTCGCGGGTGAATCGAGGCCCGCGCCCAACACCACGCCAGAGTCACTCGATATATATAAACTGATTGTCGAACTACGCGCTCAGCAAGGCAACGCGCTGACTGCCGAAATATCCTCGCATGCGCTTGCGTTGGAAAGGGTTTGGGGACTATCATTTCACACTGCCGTCCTCACCAACTTGACCCGCGACCACTTAGACTTTCATTCCACCATGGATCTGTATTTCGAGGCCAAATGCGAGTTATTTCGCGGGCAGGGCGCTCCACCTCCCCGGTGCGCCGTTCTCAATTCCGATGACGAGTGGGCCAGGCGCGTACCCCTAGCTACTGAAACCTGCACTTACTGGTATGGCCTCGACTCAAAGGCTAACGTCCGGGCGGTGAATATCAAAGAGTCCTTTGATGGATTGCGGTTCCTGGTGGTATCTCCGCTATCTAGTTTCGAGGTGCAAAGTTCTCTCGCCGGAAAGATCAATGTCTATAACATTCTCGCGGCCTGTGCGGTAGGGTTGAGTTACGGTCTGGAGCCCGCGATAATTGCGGCCGGTATTGCCGAATGCCGCGCCGTTCCGGGCCGCTTCGAGCGCGTGGACGCGGGACAGCCCTATCTCGTCGCCGTTGATTATGCGCACACCGACGATGCCCTCCGCAATATCATTGCCGTCGCCCGGGCCATGCAACCCAAGCGTGTGTTGACCCTGTTTGGCTGTGGCGGCGATCGTGATCGCGCTAAGCGCCCCTTGATGGGCATGGCCGCCGCCGAAGGCTCTGACTTAGTCGTCCTGACGAGCGATAATCCGCGCTCCGAAGACCCACTCGCGATCATGAATGACGCATTGGTCGGGATAAATCGGTTCGATACTCCCCACTTACTGGAGCCGGACCGGGCGAAAGCTATCCGTTTGATCCTCGAATCTGCTCACCCCGGCGATATCGTAATTCTCGCTGGCAAAGGGCACGAAACCCATCAGACCTTTCGTGACCAAACGATTCACTTTGACGATCGCGAAGTCGCGCGGGCGCTTTTGGCCGGGATGGGATACCGGAAGTGACCATGTCCTTCGCACAACTTGCCCAAATCCTCGGTTGCGCTGATGTCCGGGCGTTGGGAGTCATCACGGGCTGGAGCATCGACTCCCGCATGACACTGCCCGGCGACATTTTCTTCGCCCTTCCGGGTATTCATAGTGACGGCCACGACTATGTCGTTGCCGCTCTCCAAAAAGGTGCGCTGGCCGCCATTGTTGAGCGTCCAATGCCCGGCCTGCCCGTCCTGCAGGTATGTAACTCAGAAAAAGCTTTGGCCCTTGTCGCCTCACAGGCTCGTCAGTGGTGGGATGGCACTGTGATTGGGGTGACTGGTTCGGCGGGTAAGACCAGCACTAAGGATATTGTAGCGGCCTTGGTTAGTGTCGAACATCCCACGGGTAAGACGATCGGTAACCTGAATAACCATCTCGGCGTGCCCCTCTCGCTTCTCTGGCTCGCCGATTCCTCGCGCTACGCAGTGCTTGAGATGGGTATGAATCACGCGGGCGAAATTCGTCACTTATGTGCTATCGCGCGGCCGAACGTGGCCGTCGTGACGAATGTAGGATATGCGCATATTGAAAATTTCTCCTCAATCGAAGAGATTGCCGCCGCTAAGCGGGAGTTAGTCGAGGCCTTGCCGGCTGATGGCCTGGCGGTATTGAACTACGACGACGCCCGAGTGCGGGAGTTCGCTCCGGCCGGTAGGCGCGTTCGCTACGGCATCGGCGAGGGTGCCGACGTCCGGCCCGATCAAGTTCAATTGGGTGCGGTGGAAACAACGTTTCGCCTGGATGGAGTCAATTTCCGCAGCAAACTCACCGGGCGCCATTCGCTTTCCAATCTCCTGGCCGGCCTTACCGTCGCCCGGGAACTCGGTACGAAGTTGGACCACCTACGCGATGCCGTGAACTTACTCGAGCCCGGTAAGATGCGCGGCGAACGCCGGCAGGTGGACGGCATTACGATTCTCGATGATTGTTACAACTCCAACCCGGACGCGGTGCGCGCCATGCTCGACGTGCTGGCAGCAGCACCGGCGGCCCGCCGCATTGCGGTGCTGGGAGAGATGTTAGAACTCGGCCCTTCGGCCGAAGAGTTACACCGCAGCGCCGGAAACTACGCCGCGGCGACCGGGGTTACTGTGCTGCTCGGAATTCGCGGCGCCGCCCGGCATCTTATCGATGCCGGAAGAGCTTCTGGCTTGGACGCCGGCGCCGCACTTTTTTTCGAGAGCCCGGAAGAAGCAGGAGACTATCTGCGGACCATCGCCCGCGCAGGCGACGTCATCCTTTTCAAGGGTTCGCGAGGCACGCGCACGGAACTGGCGTTAAATCGCTTTCTGGAGGGCCGTTGAATGCTTTACTGGCTACTCTTTGAACAATTATTCCCCTACTTCAGCCCCTTCCGCGTATTTCAATATTTGACCTTCCGGACGGCGTTCGCGGCGATCACTGCGTTATTGATGTCGATTGCTTTGGGCCCCTGGATGATTGGTATGTTGCGTCAGTTTTCCTTCGGCCAACATATTCGCGAAGACGGCCCGAAAAGTCATCAAAAGAAAGCCGGTACTCCCACGATGGGCGGCCTCCTGATCCTCGCCGCCACCATCTTGCCCACCCTTCTCTGGGCCAATCTGCGGGACACTTACGTTTGGATTGCGCTCCTATCGATTGTTGGCTTCGGACTGATCGGTTTCTGGGACGATTACACAAAGATCGCGAAGAAAAAGAATTTGGGTCTCACTTCAAAACAGAAACTATTCATGCAGATTGCCGTCGCAATGGTCATTGGCCTGATTCTGCTGGGAATGCACGCCAAAGCAGGGTATGACACAAAGCTGAATGTTCCATTCTTTAAGACTTACAAGCCAGACTTACTCCTCAGTGGCCTGTTGCAGAATCCTTGGACCTATTTTCTCGGCTTCCTTCCGTTTTTCATCTTCATGGTCATCGTCATCGTCGGCGCATCTAACGCCGTGAATCTGACGGACGGGCTGGACGGCTTGGCCATCGGCCTCATGATCATCTCTTCCGGTGCCATGACCGTGCTCTGCTACGTCAACAGCCACCGGGAGTTTGCCACCTATCTGGATATCGCCCGCGTGCCGAATGCGGGCGAATTGACCATTGTCTGCGCCACCATGATGGGTGCTTCCCTCGGGTTTCTCTGCTTCAACGCGCATCCCGCAGAAATGTTTATGGGCGACGTGGGTGCCCTGGCTCTGGGCGGCGGTTTAGGCACCATCGCTGTTCTGATCAAACAGGAATTCCTACTGGTCTTCATCGGGGGCGTCTACGTCATTGAACTTCTGTCGGTTGTTTTGCAAGTCGGCAGTTTCAAACTGCGAGGCAAGCGTATCTTTAAAATGGCTCCCCTGCATCATCACTTTGAAGCACTTGGATGGAGTGAGACGAAAATCGTGATCCGCTTCTGGGTTGCTGGTCTGGTGATGGCATTGTTCGCGCTAACGACGCTGAAGCTGCGATGAAACTAGACGGACTCCAAGTCGTGATGGTCGGGATGGCTCGCTCGGGCCTGGCGGCGGTGGAATTTCTCTTGGCGCGCGGAGCGCGAGTAACGGCTACCGACGCGAGCCCGCTCGAGAAACTCGGCGACGCCGGCGCGGCCCTGGAACGCTTGCGAATCCCGTTTGTGCAGCAGTGTAGTGATCTATTCGAACAGCCTGACTTAGTCGTCGTGTCTCCGGGCGTACCCTTCAACGCCCCGGATATTATGCGAGCGAGAACGAAGGGCATTCCGGTGATCGGCGAAGTAGAACTCGCCGCCCAATTCCTCCGTGGTCCGGTGGCGGCCATCACAGGGTCGAATGGCAAAACGACCACCACGGCACTTTTGGGGCACTTACTCGCCACCGCTGGCATCGCCGCGCAAGTCGGCGGTAATATCGGCGTTCCGCCCACCGCGATGGTAGAGACATCGCGAGATAGCCAATGGAACGTGCTGGAACTCTCGAGCTTCCAACTCGCAACGACTTCCAGCTTGCACGCTCGCATCGCCGCAATTCTCAATATTTCTGAGAATCATTTGGACTGGCACGGTTCCATGGACGCGTACCGCGCGGCCAAGGGGCGCATCTTTAATCATCAGACCTCCGCTGACTTAGCTGTGCTGAACTTAGAGGATCCCGCGTCACTTAGTTACTCTGACTGCACCCCCGCCCGCGTGGCCTGGTTCAGCCTGTCCCAAGCCATGGCTGGTGGCGCGTGGCTCGCCGGCGGCGAGTTAGTAGTCAACGGCGTACCGTTCATGAGCGTTAGCGACGTGCCGCTGCCGGGCCGCCACAATCTCGAGAACGTGCTGGCCGCTGCCCGTATGGCCCAGGAAGCGGGCGCGCCGCTGGTCGGCATCGCCCGCAGTGTAACAAGCTTTCAGGCCGTCGAGCACCGGCTCGAATTTGTCCGTCTGCGGCGCGGCGTGCGTTATTACAATGATTCAAAGGCGACGACGCCGGCCGCCGCCCTCAAATCGATCGAAGCGCTCGAAGGACCGTTGTGGATTATCCTGGGCGGCAAAGACAAAGGGCTCGATTTTTCATCGCTGCGAGAACCATTGATAAAGCGGGCGAGGGCCGCTCTGTTAGTCGGGCAAGACGCCGGGAAAATTGCCACGCAGTTGGCCGGCGCGTTACCAATGGAACAGCTTGGGACGATCGATGCGGCGGTCCGCTACGCGGCGGAACGTGCCCAAACCGGCGATGTCGTGTTACTGGCCCCCGCCTGCACCAGCTGGGATCAATTCAAAAACTTTGAAGAGCGTGGGCTGTTTTTCAAGACCATGGTAAGAGAGTTGGAAGGCGACTAATATGGCAGCCAAAGTACGTACAGATTGGCCGCTATTCGGCACCACCTTAGGGCTCGTGTTTTTTGGGCTCGTGATGGTCTATAGCGCGTCCAGCGTAAAATCAATCGCCCAAGAACTCAAACAACCTTCGGCCTTGGGCCTGGGCACCGACCTGCCCATTGACTGGCAGACGATTCTGCGCTGGAACGCGCTGAAGCAACTTGACGTCGCCGTGCTTGGTTTCCTCGTCCTGATGGGCATCAAGAAGGTCGACTACCGGCAGTGGAACTCGTCGCGTTGGGCCTTGGCGCCGTTGGGGTTGACGCTGCCCTTGGTGTTACTCGCCTATTTCTTTGGAAAACGGCATCGTTGGTTCGACTTAGGCGTGCTTTCCCTGCAACCTTCGGAGTTTGTGAAGCCGGCGCTCATCCTATTTCTCGCCTGGTTTATCTGCCGGCGCTTAAACGACATCAATAGCCGCTATACGTTCGGTCCGGCGGCT
Organism: Bryobacteraceae bacterium; assembly: GCA_031367405.1. Lineage (GTDB taxonomy): Bacteria > Acidobacteriota > Terriglobia > Bryobacterales > Bryobacteraceae > JALHNI01. The sequence continues at coordinate 9,274 of JANLPT010000207.1, read as the reverse complement.
CTGGCCACAGGGTTAGCGGCTGGTGCGGTGCTACTGGCCGACTTAGGCACTGCGTTCGTGATGGTGGGTACTGCGGCCGCGCTCTTCTATGTGGCCGGATTGGAGCGCCGTTACTTTATGATGGCGGGTGTCGCGCTGATTCCTCTCATTGCCGCCTCAATCTTACTCAAACCATACCGATTGCAGCGTATTGTGGGCTACTTAGACCCAAACTACTCAATCATCATGAAGATAGATCCCGAGGGCCGGCTGAAGGGGTACATCAATAGCGGCAGCTCGAATCGCGACGCGGTTTATCAGGTGAAGCAATCGAAGATTGCCGTGGGTTCCGGCGGCGTCCTCGGCCTGGGCTTGATGGAAGGTAAACAGAAAATGCACTACCTACCCGAAGCTCATACCGATTTTATTTACGCGGTAGTGGGTGAAGAGCTGGGCCTATTAGGAACTACGGCCGTGATTGCAGCATTTCTGCTGTTACTCTACCGCGGCTTGCGTCTATTCTTTGTGGCACCCGATGACTTTGGCCGCTATCTCGCGTTAGCCATTACTGTCTCCATCGTTCTGCAAGCCTTCGTTAACATTAGCGTGGTGCTCGATATGGCTCCGACGAAGGGAATTCCGCTGCCGCTCATCAGTTATGGCGGCAGTTCGATGCTGGGCACGCTGCTTATGTTGGGCATGCTGATGAGTGTAAGTGAGCACTCGGGATGAGTTGGACTTTTCTCATGGCGGGCGGAGGCACCGGCGGGCATGTGATGCCGGCCCTCGCGGTGGCGCGTGAACTGAGGCGGCGCGGCCATGAGCCCTTCTTCGTTGGCACACGCACCGGCATTGAGTCACGCTTAGTGCCTCGCGAAGGCTTCCCCCTCGAATGGATCGAAATCGGCGGGTTGAAAGGGCTTGGATTCAATCGCCGTCTGCGAACTTTGTGGCAGTTACGCGCGAGCGTGTTTGCGTCACGCCGGATCCTGCGGCGCCGGAAACCGGCGGCTCTCTTTTCGATGGGCGGCTACGTGGCGGCTCCGCCGATGTTAGCCGCGATTGCGCGGCGTGTGCCCATGTTACTCATGGAGCCCAATGCGGTCGCGGGGCTGACGTCGCGCTGGCTCGGCCGTTTTGCTGCACGGGCGTTGATCAGTTTTGAGCAGACGGCGCAAAGCTTTCCCTTGGGCCGTGCTGAACTTACAGGCTTACCCGTGCGGGACGAATTTTTCGCCGTGGGTCAGCACGCCCGCGACGCCGATTTCACGGTGCTGATCACTGGTGGCAGCCAAGGCTCGCGCACTCTAAACCAAGCGGCGCGCGCCACCTGGCAAAAATTCAAAGATGAGCCGGTCCGCATGATTCTGCAGTGTGGCCGCGCCATGGAAAACGAATTGACGGCCGAGTTGGCGCAGAGCGGTATGCGTGGCGAAGTGCGAGCGTTTTTGGAGGATATGCCGGCGGAATTCGCGAAAGCGGATCTCGTTGTCGCCCGGGCCGGAGCTGGCTCTCTAAGTGAGTTATGCGCGGCGGGCCGGCCGTCGGTGTTAGTGCCCTATCCGTTCGCCGCCGACGATCATCAACGCGTCAATGCCGAAGCGATGGCGAAGCGAGGTGCCGCGCGAGTGGTGCTGGACGGCGAGATGAGCGGCGATCGGCTGTTCGCTGAGATCTCCTGGGCCCGGCAGCATCGCGGTGAATTGGATGCCATGGCCGCAGCGGCGAGAACGCTCGCCCGGCCTGGTGCCGCAGAGAGGGCCGCCGATTTATTGGAAGAGTTAGCGAGCGGAGGAAAGAAATGACAAAGATCGATTGGGCGTTGCTGGAGGCCGTGCTGAAGCCTGCTTTTGACCGGAAACCGGAGAAAACTGAGGTGCCGGACCGTCCGCGCGCGGCGAGTACCGGAGGTACCGAATTTGACATCGCTCGTGAAAACCGAAACAATTTTGGGTGAGAATGTTTTTTAAGCAGCAACATCTGCATTTCGTGGGCATCGCTGGCATTGGCATGAGCGGCATTGCCGAGGTGCTCTTGAATTTGGGTTACCAGATCAGTGGCAGCGATTTGAAGTTATCGCCGTTGACCGAGCGGCTAGCGGGCATGGGTGCCCGGATCGCCGTGGGACATGCGGCGGCGCACATTGGCGAAGCCCAGGCGGTGGTGGTGAGTTCGGCAGTCGGTGCCGGTAACCCCGAGGTTTTGGAGGCGCGTCGGCGCGGGATCCCGGTGATTCCGCGCGGAGAGTTACTGGCGGAGTTAATGAGGTTGAAATACGGCATCGCCGTGGCGGGCAGCCACGGTAAGACGACCACTACGTCGCTGACGGCGGCGGTGCTGAGCCACGCCGGTTTAGATCCGACGGTGGTGGTGGGCGGTCGCGTGGGGATGATGGGCGGCTCGAATGCGCGCGTGGGTCAAAGCGAAATTCTGTTGGTGGAGAGCGATGAAAGCGATGGCTCGTTTCTAAAACTCGCGCCGATTGTCGCCGTCGTTACGAATATTGATCGTGAGCATCTTGACCATTACTCCGGCCTGGAAGAAATCCGCCAGGCCTTTATTGATTTCATTAACAAAGTACCTTTTTATGGCGTGGCGATTCTTTGTTTGGATGACGAGAATATCCAGCAGGTCTTGCCGCAAGTAAGACGTCGCGTGCTTACTTATGGCACCAGCGCGCAGGCAGATCTGGTGATCCGCGACGCCCGTTATGGTCACTTAGCCAGCCATTTTCGTTTGGAGCTGCGCGGCCAGAATCTGGGTGAGTTCGAAGTGCCTCTGCCGGGCATGCACAATGTACTCAACGCCACCGCCACCGTGGCTGTGGGCCTGGAATTGCAACTAACTCCGGAGCAGATCGCGGCCGGCCTGAAGAGTTTCACCGGTGTGGACCGGCGCTTCCAGGTGCGCGGCGAGGTGGCCGGCGTGACGGTGATTGACGATTATGGCCACCATCCTACTGAGGTTCGGGCGACGCTCGACGCGGCGCGGCGGTGCCGTTTTGGCCGGGTGCATGTCTTGTTTCAACCCCATCGTTACAGTCGCACCCACCACTTAATGGATGAGTTCGCGCGCGCCTTTCATCAGGCGGACGGCGTCTACATCACCGATGTTTACGCGGCCAGCGAACAGCCGATCGAAGGGGCCACTGGCGATGCTCTCGCCCGCCGTTTGCGGGACTTCGGTCATCGTGGCGCTTCGTATGTGGGGACGCTGGAGGCGGGCGTTGAGCAAGTGACAGAGCAAGCGAAGGCCGGCGACGTCATTATTACTCTGGGAGCCGGCAGCGTTTCTCAGGCGGGTGATTTAATCTTGAGTAGACTGCGGGACCGCGTATGATTATCGACTCGAATGACGAACGTCCCCGGCAGCGGAGCACGAACCCCGATTTGCGGCCGGACGCCGCGCCGGGAGAGGCTGCTGACCGTCTCAAGCGCGAGCGGACCAAGAAACAGGAAGAGCCCCAGCGGCCGTCCTGGAAGTATCTGGCGTGGGCCTTGTGCGGCGTCTTAGCTATCCTGGCGTTCTTGTGGACGGGTGCCAAAGTAGACGAGTTTCTTACCCTTGACCGGCGCTTCGCGCTGGCCGTACCCCAGGAAGCCGGTGAGCCCAGCCCTAATTTACAAATTGGCGGTTTGAAGCGAGCCGACCGGGAAGAGATTCTCAAAATTTTCGCGCCAGATTTAGGGAAAAGCATTTACTTAGTTCCGTTGGCCGAGAGGCGCGAACGGTTAACCAAAGTCGATTGGATTCGAGATGCGGCGGTCTTGCGGATTTGGCCGAATCGAATTCAGGTGCAGTTAACTGAGCGCGTGCCCGTCGCGTCGTTGCATCTGCCGCCCACTCCCCGCGATACCGAGTTAGGCCACGACTTCCATCTGGCCTTGATCGATGCCGATGGCGCGATTCTTACCCCTTATGGCGACGCGCGCCCGCCGGCTCCGGTGGTGGCCGGCGTCACTGCCGAGATGCCGATTGAAGACCGCAAAGTGAGTATGCAGCGGGTGATGAAGCTGATGCGCGAAGCGGGCATCTATCGTGAGCGGGTCGCGCGGGTCGATGCGTCGGAGCCGAATAACTTGAAGTTGTTTCAACAATTCAAGGAACGCGAGATCGTGTTACTACTAGGTCATGAGAAATTCTTCGTAAGGCTGGAGAATTACTTTACGAATTTGGACAAACTGCCCCAGAGTGCCGATATTCCAGGCTTCGATCTGCGGCCGGAGAATCAGATCGTGGCGCTGAGCCCGCCGTCAAAGGCGGCACCGGCGAAGGCGGAGGAGCGGTCGCAATGAACAAGCGAAAACCAATTCTCGCGGCTGGCGTTGACGCGGGCAGCAGCCGGACGCGTTGTGTCATTCTCGCCGTGGAAGACGAGCGGGTTCGCTATTTAGGCCATGGTGAGCATGTTTCGCGCGGCTGGATTAAAGGTAAATTGGCCGATCAGCAGAGCGTGGCTGAGAGCGTCAGGTGGGCCGTCCGCGGCGCGGAGCAGACCGCGATGAACGCGGTGGAGTCGGCGGTGATCGGCTTGGGCGGCCCGGGCGTCGTCGGTGGCGCGGCCCGCTGGACCTATGAATTTGGGCGGCCGCGTAAGTTAGATACCGCTGACCTGGAGTACGCCATCCGCCGCGCGTCCCGCGTGCAAATGGAAGAGGATCGCTTGCTGTTGCAAGTGTTTCCCCAGGACTTCACCGTCGATGGCCGCGCCGGCTTTCGTAACCCCAAAGGTATGACTGCCGAGTTGATGGAAGCCCATGTCCATCTGGTGACGGCATCGGTGCAGGAGCATCAATGCCTCGTTAACGCGCTGCATTCGGCCAGCTTGGGGGTGGAAGAAACGGTATTTGAGCCGATGGCCGCCGCCTACGCGGCGTTGCGTTGGGAAGAGCGCCGGCAGGGTGTCGTGTTGCTCGATATTGGCATGCAATCGACGGATATCGTGGTCTATCACGGCGATTCTCTGCTCTGCACTACTTCTATCCCGATGGGGGGCGAGCAGTTTACCAACGATGTCGCTTACGGCCTCACGGTGGCACCTGAAGATGCTGAGCAACTCAAGATCCAAGTGGGCTGCGCCATGGTTGACTTAACCTCCGCGAAGAGTATCATCGAAATACCATCCCCCGAAGGCCGGCCGGCGCGAGAGGCGCTACGGCGGGATCTGAGCTTGATTTTACAAGTGCGCGCGGAGGAGCTTTTTGAGAAAGTACACGAAGCCATCGACGCTTGCGGCATGACGCAACAATTGTTACAAGGTGCCTTACTCACCGGCGGCGGATCACGGCTGCCGGGGTTACTCGAACTTGCCGAACGGGTGCTGGGCTGTCCCGTGCGTCCGGCGGTGGTGGATGCGGATGGAATCGCGGATCTGCCGGAAGCTCTGGAAGATCCGGCGTGGACGACGGCGACGGGCTTGGCGATGTACTCAGCCCGAATCCGTTTGAGGAAAGAATCGACGAAGCGGGCACCCGGCTTTCTGGGACTCGTTTTTCGCTAGAGGGACCGTTGACCATGGGACAACTCGAAATTACGAAATTCAATCCGATGCGTTTTGAATTGCAGGAGGATGAGGAGCGGCGCGCGGGCACGCGGATCAAGGTGATCGGCGTCGGCGGCGGCGGCTCCAATGCCGTGGCGCGCATGATGACCGAAGGCGTCACCGGCGTGGACTTTCATATTCTGAATACCGATCGCCAGGCCCTGCTGGCCTCGCCGGTACCGAATAAGTTACAAATCGGCACGAAGATTACGAACGGCCTCGGGGCCGGCGCCGACCCCGCCACCGGCCGCCAGGCGGCGCTCGAAGATACTGACCGTATTATCGAGATACTCGACGGGGCCGACATGGTGTTTGTCACGGCGGGCCTGGGCGGCGGCACTGGTACGGGCGCGGCCCCGGTGGTGGCGGCGCTAGCCAAAGAGATGAATGCGCTGACGGTGGCGGTAGTTACTAAGCCCTTTGAATTCGAGGGTCCACGGCGGATGAAACAGGCGGAGAAGGGCTTGGCCGATCTCGCGGCGGCCGTCGACACCGTTATCTCGATTCCTAACAACCGCTTACTCGAGTTAGTGCCCAAAGGCACTAGCTTTTTTGACGCCTTCCGGATTGCGGATGACGTCCTGCGCCAGGGCGTGCAGGGCATCAGCGACATTATGACGACGCCGGGCCTCATCAATCGCGATTTCTCTGACATTCGGGCGATCATGAGCGGCATGGGCTACGCCATGATGGGCTCAGCTTCGGCCGAAGGTAAGGATGCGGCGATGGAGGCGGCGCGGCAGGCCATCAGTTCGCCGCTGCTGGAGGAAGGCGGTGTCGAAGGCGCGCGCGGGATTCTGATCAACATCACCGGTTCGAGTAACTTGGGCATTCACGACGTGAATGCGGCTTGCTCGCTGATTAGGCAGTCAGCTAAGAATGACGACGTGCAGATCAATTTCGGGGTGGTGATGAACGAGGCGTTAGGCGACATCGTCAAGATTACCGTGATTGCCACGGGCTTCAACCGGCCGCACCTGCCGGTCATCGAGCGACGGACTTTCTTCGCCACTACCGTCGATACGCCGATCAATGCGCGCCTCATCACGCCCGATCCGCAGATGCTGTTTGAGCCGGAGCCCGACGAAGAACTGGTGGCAGAGGAAGAGCTATTCTCTGAGGAGATCGAAGCCGTCGAGGCACCGGAGATCATCGAACTGGTGCAGCGGGCGGAAGCCGCGTGGGCCGCCTCACGGCCCTCAGCCGCCGCTGCGGTAGCGCCTCAGCGGCATGAGGTGGCACAGCCGGAACCCCTGATGGCGACGCCCGTGGAACCGCCGGCGATGACGCCGGTTCCGCCACCGGCTCCGCCGCGCTTTGAGTTTTTCCGGCGAGAGCGGCCAGCCTTTATGAGCCGCTTCGAGAGCATTTCCGAGACGAGCCCCGACATCGTGGAAACCACCTCGACGCCGGAGCCCGAACCCGCGAAGCCCGAGCCGCCGAAGGACGATATCGACATCCCGGCATTCTTGCGCCGGGAACGCAAGCTCTTCCAATAAGCTGGTGATACCCTAAAAAGGTATATGTTAGAGACGCCTCCTCGCTTCAATAGCCGAAATTTCAAAGCCACCGATCCCTTCAAGCGGGAGTGGCAAGTCGAGTTCCGTTGGCTGCAGACTGGTATCTCCATTCGCCATGCCGATACGGTCGACGTGAAGTTCGAACTTACTTCCGGTGCGGATACGCAGGAGAAAGTGATTGCGCTGCCGCATCCCCTGCTGCTGGAGCTATCGAAGTCTTCGGGCGTCGCGCTGACTGACCCATGGTGCATGCGCCTGGCGACGGCGCACTTACGAATCATGATCCGGACTTGGGAAGACATGGACAAAACCTTAGTGACCTTGTCGCTGCCGGACCTGGAACGGGTGCAACAAGCGGTGGCCAAAGCGGCGCGTGCCGGTTAGCTAAGAATCGGTTGGATGAGATGGCCGTGGACGTCGGTCAACCGCCGGGCCAAGCCATTGTGATACCAACTGAGGCTCTGATGATCGAGCCCGAGTAAGTGCAGAATCGTCGCGTGTTGATCATAGATCGTGACCGGGCTTTCTACCGCCCGATAGCCTAACTCATCGGTCGCCCCGTGCGCGTAACCCGCCTTTAGGCCCGGGCCCACCATCACCGAGGTAAAGCCTTCCGGGTTATGATCGCGCCCGCCTTCGCCGAGGCCTTCGGTGATGGGCAAGCGGCCGAACTCGGTGGTGAGGACGACCAGCGTGTCAGCCAGCATGCCGCGCTGCTTCAGATCTTTAATGAGCGTGGCTAAGGGAGCATCCAGAATGGCCGCGTTCTTGCCGTGGTTGGTGCGCATATCCTCGTGGCCATCCCAATTCACACGGGGCTCGCCGAAGTGTCCGCCACAATAGAGTTGTACGCAGCGAACGCCGCGTTCGACAAGACGCCGCGCCATCAGGCAGTTGTAGCCGAAGTCCCGCGTGACGGGGTGATCGATGCCGTACATCGCGCGGGTGGCGGCGGATTCGGTACGAGTGTCGGTAACATCGGGCGCACTTAGCTGCATGCGGGCGGCGAGTTCATAACTCTTGATCCGCGCGACGAGGGCATCCTCCCCAGGATTCCGGTGTAAGTGCTCCTGGTTGAGTTCGGTGAGTAAGTCGTAAGTGGCTTTTTGATGGGCGGGGGAGATACTGGCCGGCGGGGCCAGGTCAGCGATGGGTTGCAGTTCGTCGCCCAGGATGACGCCTTGGTGGGCAGCCGGCAGAAAGCCATTGCCCCAGTTGGCCACGCCACAGGGTGGAAGCCCCCGGCGGTCCGGCAGGACGACAAACGAAGGAAGGTTTTCGTTTTCGCTACCGAGCCCATAACTTACCCAGGAACCAATCGAGGGAAAGCCTTGGAAGATGAAACCGGTGGACATCTGGAACAGCGCCGGACCGTGGGCGTTGGAGCGGGCGACCATGGAATGGAGAAAAGTCATGTCGTCGGCGAGAGCGCCTAAGTGGGGGACTAAGTCCGAGACCATCTTGCCGCTTTGGCCGCGGGGTTTGAAGGCCCAGGGTGACTTCATCACGGTGCCCCGCTTGCCGAAGAAAGGCGTGATGGTGTTGGTGCCTTTTATTTCGACGCCATGGAATTTCTCGAGTTCGGGTTTGTAGTCGAAGGAGTCAATGGCGCTGAAGCCGCCGGGCAGGAATACCATGATGATGTTTTTGGCTTTGGGGGCGAAGTCCGGTTGGGGGACTCTCGCGCGGGCGGCCCGGGCTTCCATTTGGGTGAGAGCGAGTCCGGCTAAGCCGCCGCCGGCTTGCCAGAGGACTTCGCGGCGGGAGTAAGTGGATGTTTCGCACTTATGGGACATAGAGGAACTCGTTGGTGTTAATTAAAGCGCGGGCGTAAAGCGCCAGGTTGTTCGTCGCCATGAAACGGGCACCGAGGGCTAGTTCCTTGGCGTTGGGGGTGCGTCCGAAAAGAAGCTCGTAGAGATGATTGACTTTGGCGGCGGGGGCCGAACCGGCTTCGCGTTCGACGCGGCGGGCGATGGCGCCGGCTTGTCCTAGAATAAAGCCATTATTGAGCAAAGTAAGTGCTTGGACGGGAGTGTTGGAAACGCTGCGTTGAGGCGTTGCCACGGCGGGGTCGGGGCAATCGAAGCTATCCATCATGATGCGTTCGCCGCCGCGGACGCTGAAGCGGTAGACGGCGCGCCGCCAGACGGCGGGGCCGTCGTTGTCCAGGGCTTTGTAAATGTAAGAGCCGGCGTCGCCTTTCTTCTGGAGGGCGAAGCCGGGGCCGCCG
>JANLPT010000199.1:0-2380 GCA_031367405.1 Bryobacteraceae bacterium | reverse complement strand
CGGAGTGACCGGGTCCGCTCAGCCGTCGACAACCCGGTCACTCTTCAGAAACCACCCCGTAACCTGTTGATTCTCATAAGAGAAAAATTTGGCGAGCGCGAGCCGCTTACTTCGTGCGCGGCTGAGATGCCGGGGTGGTTTCTGCCCCTCATGACGCGACCCCTCAGCGCGTCCGTCACTTCGTTCCCGGCTGGTGGCGGTGTAAGAAACAATGGGTTTGCGAGTAGCCTCATGGAGAGTAAGTGGCTCCCGCCTAAGACCGCGACTTATCGTAACGAAGCTGCCCGTTCTCGGGAAAACTATATGGCATTAGGCCGGAAGCCCGCCCCACTGGGAGCCTCAGTCCGTGAGGCATACTCGCGACCTGGAAGCGGATCGAGATCACCGAGGGTCGGTATCGAGGAGGATTGGCCCCGGGGTTGTCGGCCAAGTCTTCGGGCAGACCCTTGGCGGTGCCACACAGATCGAGGGCCAGGTGATAGCAATACGCGGTTTCGGCTGGAGGTTGCTCGTGAAGCACCCTGGTTAAGCGTTCAGGGACCAGGGACGACTTTGTCACCCGTCTGGCCTTCGCTTGGTCGGCCAGAAGGTCGTCAGGCAACCTGAGGGAAATCGTCCACATGATCAAATGGTAATACGGTTCTTCTGCGGCGCAATACCACCCGAGGGGATCATCCGTCGCAATGACGCCGTGGGCTAGGATCGTCGCTGGCCGCCTAAATCGGGCAGAAAGTAAATGGGCCTAGCTAGGCCAGAGGTCCGCGGCACTGGAAGCCGATGGCGGCGATCGGATCCGGTGGTGCCGGCCAGCAATTCGGCCACTCGCACCAAGTGACTTTTCGGAGGATCGACGATTTACCTCGCCAAGTTGACGTTAAATCGGCTCAGGATACGCTCTATCGGCAGCACCAAGCTTCCGCCATGAACGTGAATAGTGACCATACCGACCAATTCGCCTTCGAGCGTGAAGACTGGCGAGCCACCTACGGGCGCATTGCGAGGATCCATCTGTTCGGGCTGTCCGGGCTGTCCGGGCTGCCCGTGTCTGATTCTAATGAGGCCCTTCTCGTTCGGCGAAACCAACTTACACGCCTCAACCCCCGTATGTCGATAGGCCACCAGGAGACTCTTGCCGGACAATGCGCTTGGCGCGAGCATGCTGGCGAATTCCAGTGATCGGCGAAATGGCGTGAACCACGGAATGGAATTGCGACTTTCTACCCTCAGTTCGACCAACGCCACGTCGAGATCCTCAGCGCATTCGGTGACGGTTCCGATTTGTAAGTAACGCAGTTCGCCTTCCCTGGGAAGGTCACCACTCCACTGGGCAAGCGAATAAGCGGGTTGAAGAATTCTCCATTCCGGGACGTCGTGATCGACGGGTGAATCGCGCACGCCACATCCGACGGCGGTTTTTGCCGCAACAGCGAAGCGCCGGCCCTGCTTCTGCACAATGCAGCAGATCATCCCCTGGATGTGCGTTGGCTCGCGGAGAGGTAGCTCGACCAGCCGGCCCCAATCGTCGAACTTTGTGTAGAGCGGTTCGAAAGAAACGCTCAACCCCGGACCGGCGGCAGTCGCGTGGGAACGGAAGTATTCTGCTTGCCGGACTTGGCGAATCTCCTCGATCCTGGGCTCGAAGACGCTTTTGTAAGCGGCAAACCCCAAGATCGCAGCGAGGAGTAGATGGACCCAGCTGATCCAATCAGAGGGTGCCCATAGACGCCAGCGGCGGCGGCTTGCTTGCCATAGGCTCGCGGAAGTGACGGGCGCAAATTTAGAGGTGGCCAGCATTTGCGGGGTGAGTCGGCCGGCCGGATTATCATTGGCCAGGTGCGACTGGGCTACGCGATATCCGTGATAGATGAGGGCATGCATTTCGCCCTGAGAGAAACAATCGAGGTCGGTCCTTACGTGACGAAGAGCCCGTTGCTCTTCAGGGGAAAGATAAGAATCTGCATCAAATTCTTCCGAGATGTTGAGGTGAAGCACGGGCACGCTAAGGTTATGCTCCTTCGAGCGAATACGAGACCCTGAGTCCGCTAAGCCAACAACGTCCCATGCGAGCTTGGTAACGTTGTTAGCCGCAATGTCGCTGGATCGAAAAGTGCGCTCTAAGAGCGGGGTTACCTGGCGTGCATCGTCTGGCGAATCGAAGTAGGCTTCGGCGTTGCTGATGAGCACCAAACAGTCGTCGTTCAGATCCCACTGCTCCAGGCATTCGTGAACAAGACGAATGCCGAGATTGTCGTATACTCCTCCGTCGGTCAGGAAATCCGAACCGGGAAAGTCCGCATTGCTGCAGCGCAAGACTTCGGCATTAATTAAGAGCGGCGGAAACAACAAAGGGAAAGCGGACGATGCGCAAACCGCCAGCGCC
>JANLPT010000173.1:0-10819 GCA_031367405.1 Bryobacteraceae bacterium | reverse complement strand
ATTCAGAACTGGAACTTCTCGGTGCAGCGCCAGCTTCCGGGTCAGGTGGTGGTGGAAGTCGCCTACGCGGGATCGAAGGCCACGCGGCTGATTCGCCAGATTGTGCTGAACCTGGCCGAGCCGCTCGGTCCGCAAGCGGCGATTCCGGATTTGACCAACAACACCAGCATCCGCGCCGACATCGGCGACTCGCGCAATCAGCTGCGGCGCCTGGTGCCCGTGACGATTGAGAAGGGCGTGATCATTCCGCTGCAGAACGTTTTCGAAGAACAATCCACCGGCTTCTCGAACTACAACGCGGGGACCCTGAGAGTGGAGAAGCGTTTCAGCCAGGGGCTGACGTTTCTCGGCACCTATACGTTCGGGAAAGCCATGTCCGACAATCCCGGCTGGCGCGGAGGAGGCCAGGGGCTTTCCGCCGCGGGAGCGCAGAACATCCTCAACATCAGAGCGGAAAAGGGGCTGGCGGATCTCGACCATCGTCAGCGCTTCACGCTGGCGTCGGTCTACGAGTTGCCATTTGCCAAGAACACGCATGGCCTCATCAAGCACGTGTTTGCCGGCTGGGCGACGGACGGGATCATCCAACTGCAGTCCGGGCTCCCGATGACGCCGCAGTTTTCAGGAGACATCGCTCAGATGGGAACCAACCAGGCCCTGCGGCCTGACCTCGTCTGCAATCCCAACCTGCAGCGCGGCGAACAGACCATCGATCGCTTCTTTAACACCGCCTGCGTGGTGCAGCAGAACCCGCTGCGCTACGGCACGTCGGGGCGGTCTGTCATTACCGGCCCTGGCACCATCGGGATCGACTTGGCCGTGCGCAAGAACTTTGCCTTCTCCGCCGAGAAGGTGAAGATGCAGTTTCGCGCGGAGTTCTTTAACGCCGTGAACCATGCCAACTGGAATCCTCCGGGCAAGTTACTGGGCAATTCGGCTCTCGGGAGAATCACCAGCGCCAGGGATCCGCGGATCATTCAATTCGGACTGAAACTCGGCTTCTGAGAGGCGGCCGAACCAGGCTAATCATCAACCCGCCATCGTGCGCAAAGCCCCCGGCCGTCATCCCGCTCGAAATGGGAAAGGCTCTGGAGAGCGCGCTGACCGGGGGCCTAGTTGAGAGGTCTGCCACAACGTGTTGATCTTTTGGGTGGTGGACTTCGTTTGATGGCGGCTTGCGTCAGGGTTGCAGGCGGCCGAGGTTGATGTCGATGAAGGCGGCGGATTTCGGCTTTTTCGGCGAGGGCGGTTTGGGTTGACGGGGCTGACGGGGACGGACGGCTGACGGTGCTAGCTGACGGGGACAAGCTGACGGGGACAGTCTGCAATGACCCCACTGTACACGCAAAAGAGTAGGCGGACTACCCGCAACAAAAATGAGAATAATGGCGGGCAAAACACACTTATATGTAGATGCCGAGAAATCAACGCTATGTTTTACCTGGATACGCCTATCATGTGACCCAGCGAGGCACGGATCGGCAAAATGTGTTCCGCCAAGCGGGCGACCGGGACGTCTACGTGGACCTGTTACGCGACCAGTGGCAAGACGCTGGCATGAGCGTGCAGACGTATTGCTTGATGAGCAATCACGTTCACCTGATCGTGACGCCGGAGCAAGGCGATTCGCTCGCTGTCCTATTTCGCCGTGTGCATGGAAGGTATGCGCAATACTTTAACGCGCGCTATCGGCGAAGCGGACACCTCTGGCATATTCTCTCTATATTCTCTGGTAGAAAATGCGGCGAGATCGAGTCTCGTCTCATAATCTTAGCGGTAAACTGTTTTGATTGAATTGGTTAGGGATAAGTCGGGGATGCTCGGGGATGCCACGACTTTCGGGTATCCCCTTGGGGATGCCACCGATTAACCATGACACCAACGGCCCCAGTCTCGGCGCTCTGTCGCTCGTCGCTCGCATCCTGCTTGCCCCCGCTCTACACCGCTCTACACCGCTCTACACCATCCCGAATACTGCGTCCGGACTTCCCGGCGAGCGCCCCTTCGCGCGCTCTCCTCGTGCATTCGAGTTATCGTGAAGAGAGGCAAGCGATCTCGTCCTCCATGCGGCCAAGCCTCAACATTTCTCAAAAAGCGCAAACGACCGTCCTTCGAAGCTTGGCCTCGTTGGCGATCGTGACGGTCATCGTCGGGACCAACTTGCAGTTGCCCTTTGCGAATAGCACCACGTGCGCTCTAACGCTGATCCTGGCGATTCTCGGGATTTCTACGGGGTGGGGCTTCGTCGAGGGGGTAGTCGGGTCCGTGGGTGCCGCCGTTGGCTTTGGCTATCTGTTGCCACCAGCGACGGGTTTGGCGATCGATAAGCCGGAAGACTGGCTGGCGTTGAACGTTTTTCTGGTCACCTCCTATACCGTGAGCCGGCTTTCCCAGGTCGCCGCGGTCAGAGTGGCTGAGTCTAACGCGGTCCGCAAAGTAGCGGAGCTGTTGATGCAGATGGATCGTCCGAATGCCGCCCTGATCGTCGAGAGTCTGCCCGCGTTGGTCGAAACGGTATTCGACCGGGCCGGAGCGGCATTTCTGGTGCGAGAATCGGGTTCACTGATTAGCGGGCAACGATATTCCTCAGCGACGGGATACCGCGGTGAAGCGAAGGTAATTGCCGGGGGCGCCATTTTGGGCACTCTGATGATCAGTGATCGCAAGATCTCGCCGTCGTCGTTGGAGGCGCTGGCGGCCCTAGTTGCGATGGCGATCGGTCGAGCCAATTCCATTGAAACCGCAGTGGCCGCAGAGGAACTGCGCCAGCGCGATGAATTTCGCAACACGCTGCTGGCGGCGATCGCCCACGATTTTCGTACGCCACTGACCGCGATCAAGGGTGCCGTTACGGCTCTTCAGAGCCAGGTGGATGTCCTGGTGGATGTCCCCACTCATCGCGAACTGCTCGATGTCGCCTTGGGGGAGGTCAACCGGATGGACCGGATGGTGGGAGAAGTGATTGAATTGGGCCGTATCCAGGCCACCAACCTCCATCTCCAGCGGGGCGCGGTGGAGCTCAGGCGTCTAGTGGAAGAGGCTCGCCGGGAGTTTGGTAAAGATGGCGAACGGATCGAGATCCATCTACCGCCGAACCTTCCGGAGAGTTTTGCCGATGCCGACCGCATCGCGGAAGTGTTTCGCCAGTTGCTGCGGAATGCCTTGCTCTACTCCCCGCCGGATGCTCGAGTCCTCGTCTTAGCGGAAGCCCGGGAGGTCGATATTTTGGTCACCATACGCGATTTCGGTTCCGGAATTGGGTCCGAAGACTTGGCGAAGATCTTTGAGGGCTTCTACCGCGGCAGACAAGTGCCTAAAGGCAGCGGAAGCGGTCTCGGCTTGATGATTGCGCGTTCTTTAGTGAATGCCCATGGAGGCAAGATCTGGGTGGAGAGTCATGTGGGGCAAGGGTCGGCGTTTTCGTTCACGTTGCAACTGGCTACACCGGCGGGGAACGCGGCTTGAATACCGAACGCATCTTGATTGTGGATGACGAACCGGAGGTGCGCCGGATGCTCCGGTTCGGGCTCACCCAACAGGGCTACGAAGTGTGGGAGGCGTCAAATGGCCTCGAAGCCCACGACCTGCTCCGGGAAATTAAGCCCGACCTGGTCATCTTGGATCTGAATTTGCCGGGCATTAAGGGTCAGGAGGTGTGCCACAGCATCCGCATGGCCGACCCGAACCTGCCCATCGTCATCCTATCCGTCTGCAACGCGGAGACCGATAAGGTCTCGCTGCTCGACGCCGGTGCGGACGACTTCGTCACGAAACCGTTTAGTTTGCCCGAGTTAACGGCTCGCGTGCGGCGCTGTCTGCGACGCACCCACAGTCCTGCGGAGGAATCGCTCACCTTCCGGGATGACCGTTTGGAAATTGACTTCGCCAGCCGCCGCATCGTCCTCGATGGCAAACGCGTGCGTTTAACCCCAAAAGAGACGGAGGTCTTGCGCTATCTCGTGGCCCACGCCGGCAAACCGGTCACGCATCGCGAGTTATTGCGGAGCGTCTGGGGAGCCGACTACGGCGATGAGGTGGGCTACTTGCGTGTGTTCATCAATCGCCTGCGGATGAAGATCGAACCGAATCCGGCCGAACCGGCCTACGTCCTCACCGAGCCATGGGTGGGCTATGTATTCGCGCAACTGAATCCATCCTCCGGGGAAGCCGATCGCCAATAAAACGTAGATGTTTCGTTTACGCCTTGTTTATGCCTTCTCGCGGACAATCGGTCATGGCCGATCCTGCAAAGTTCTTAGTCGTCTATCTGAGTGAAGCGGAGAGTTGGGGTGAAGTTCCGCTTTTTGAAGCCATCGTGCGCAAACTCTGCTCGCTCGGCATCCAAGGTTCCACGGCTCACTCGGGCCGCATGGGCTTCGGACGCTCGCGCCGGGTGCGCTTGCACGGAACCATCGGACGCGATGAAAACCGCCCGGTCTTAGTCACCGCGGCCGATAGCGAAAAGAAGCTTCGGGACGCGATTCCTCACCTGCGGGCACTCGCGCCGCACAACACGATTTTGCTATTGGACGCCGAAGTCGTCCCGTCGGCCTCTCCCTCTCCCTCTCCCTCTCGCCTAATCGCCAGAGCCCTCGTGACCAAGTAACTCGACCCTTCGTAACTAGACAAGGTTAATTCCCTCTCATGACCGCACGACTTTTACGTTTCGCGCTATCTCAACGCTTCATCATTATCTTGATTGGCTTCTGCTTGGTTGGAATGGGGATTTGGTCCTTCGGCCAATTGAAAATCGAGGCTTATCCCGATATTTCCGACACGCAAGTCGTCGTGATCACCACCTATCCGGGACATGCCACCGAAGAGGTGGAACAACAAATCACGATTCCCATCGAGCGGGCATTGAATAATACGCCCAGTGTCATCGCCCGGCGCTCCCGCACCATTACGGGACTGTCCGTAGTGGAGCTTACATTCCAAAACAACACCAACGATTATTTCGCGCGGCAAGTGGTCCTGGAGCGGCTTCGCGATGCCACCCTGCCCGACGGTGTGAACCCCGGACTGGGCCCGATGGCGACTCCCATCGGTGAGCTCTACCGCTATATCGTCAAGGCCCCGGGAAAGTCGGAGATCGAGATTCGCGAACTGGAGGATTGGGTGATCGAGCCCCGCTTCCTGCAGGTTTCTGGCGTGGCCGACGTCACTCCATTTGGGGGTCTGGTCAAGCAGTTTCAGGTCGCGGTAGACCCGGACGCGCTCACCAAGTTCGGCCTGACGATCGCGCAGGTCTCCCAGGCCATCGGTGCCAACAATGGCAACAGCGGTGGCGCGCTACTCGACAACAGCCAGCAATCGATGGTGGTCCGCGGCGTGGGCTTGATCCGCAACGCCGAAGATATCGGAAAGATTGTCCTGTTGTCCGTGAAAGGAACCCCGGTTTTTGTCCGCGATATCGGAGTGGTGACGATTGGCGCTTCGCCGCCGACGGGCATCTTTGGCCTCAACGATAAGCCGGGAGGAGTGGAAGGCATCATTCTGATGCGGCGCGGGGAAAACCCCTCAGAAGTGCTCAAGAGCATCCACGTGGCCGTGGACGAACTGAATGCCAAACGCCTGCCCGCCGGAGTGAAGATTGAACCGATTTATGATCGGACCGACTTGGTGGAGAACACCTTGAATACCGTCTCGCATACGCTTTTCGAGGGCTTGGTGATTGTGGTGACGATGCTCTTGCTCTTTCTGGGCAGTTGGCGCGCGGCAGTCATCACGGCGGTGGTGATTCCGCTCGCGATGCTATTTGCCTTTATCTGCATGCACTTCACCGGCATACCGGCCAATCTGCTGAGCCTGGGCGCGCTGGACTTTGGCGTCATTGTGGACGGAACCCTGGTGATGGTGGAGCATATCGTCCGCACGCTCGAGGAGAACAAATCGCGGTCCCAAAGCGACACCATCCAGGACGTGGTGCGGCACGCGGCGCTCGAAGTGGAGTCCCCCATTTTCTTCTCGCTGATGATCATTATCTCCGCCTACATTCCGCTCTTCACTTTGGAACGGGTGGAGCGCCGGCTGTTTACGCCCATGGCCTACACGATTTGCTTTGCGCTGCTCGGTTCGATGATTTTAGCGCTGACTCTCGTGCCGGTGCTCGCCACTTATCTTTTCCGCAACGGAATTACCATTTGGGAGAACCCCGTGCTTGCCTGGGCGCAGGACTTGTACGGAAGGATTCTGGCCGCCACGCTCCGGCGCCCTTGGCTCACCGTGGGGATCGGCATGGCCATTGTGGCCTCGTCCCTGGTGCTGGGTATGCAACTGGGAACGGAGTTTCTTCCCCAGTTGGATGAGGGGACGGTTTGGGTGCGGGCCAATCTCCCGCCGGGCATCTCGATTGTCAAATCGGCCAAGATTGCGGGCACGATCCGCGACGTGATCCGGAGTTTTCCCGAAGTGATTAACGTGAGTTCTCAAACGGGGCGGAATGACAGCGGCACCGATCCGTACGGGCCGAACCGCAATGAATTGTTTGTGGCCTTGAAGCCCTATAACCAATGGGCCAAGCATCGAACCAAGGCCGACTTTGTGAATGATCTATCCGCCAAACTGGCGGATTCGGTCCCGGGCGCTAATTTCAGTTTCACCCAGCCGATTATCGACAACGTCACCGAAGCGGTAACCGGATCGCCCGCTGATCTGGCCGTCATCCTGCGCGGTCCTGACTTGGTCACCTTGCGCCGGCTGGGCGCACAAACCCTTGCCGTGCTCCGTTCCGTGCCCGGTGCCGCCGATACCTTCATCGAACAGGAAGCCCAGCAAGCACAGTTGAAGATCACGCTCGACCGCGACGAAATCGCTCGCTACGGGCTGAACATCAGTGATGTGGAAGGCGTCATCGAGATGGCCATTGCCGGTAAGCCGGTAACCACCCTTTTCCAAAACGAGCGCCGGTTCGATATCGCCATTCGTTACATTCCGGATGCCCGCAAAGATGCCCATTCCATTGGGGGAATTCTCATTCGTTCTTCCAGCGGCTCGATGGTACCGCTTTCACAACTCGCCGAAATAAAAGCGGTGAGCGGTGAAACCATCATCGCCCGCCAGGATAATGAGCGGATCCTGGCCGTGCGGACCAATATTCGCAACCGGGATCAGGGCGGGTTTGTCGAGGATGCGCAACGGCGCTTGGCCAAGACGTTGACCTTGCCGGAAGGCTACAGCGTCACATGGGGAGGCCAGTTCGAGAACCTCGAGCGTGCCTCCAAGCGCCTGCGGATCATTCTGCCAGTTACCATCCTGGTGATCTTCGCCATCTTGTTTTTTGCCTTTAACTCGGTCGCCAACGCGGCGCTGGTGTTGGTGAATGTCCCCTTTTCTCTGGTCGGAGGGGTGCTCTTTTTATGGATGCGCGGCATTCACTTGAGCGTCTCGGCGGCTGTCGGATTCATTAGCCTTTTCGGCGTGGCGGTGATGAGCGGCCTGCTCTATCTCGCCGAAATTCAGCGCCGCCGGAACGATGTGGGAACGACTCTTGAGGATGCCATCATCGGAGGAGCCCGGAGCCAACTAAGGCCACGATTGATTCTGATCCTCGTGGCACTCATGGGCATGGTGCCGGCCGCGCTCGCGAACGGCATCGGGTCCGATGTGCAACGCCCCCTGGCCACGGTTGTCGTCGGCGGCTTGTTCTCCACTCTGTTTCTCACGTTGCTGGTTCTGCCGAGCCTCTACTACCTTGCCAACCGCAGGAAGGTTCACTCACAGCCCGGCTCGGATTAGACGTCGACGCGAGGAAACCTCCCCCACTGCATTTTGGGGGACGGGTTGGGCGCAGGGTGGTCGGGCTCATCCTGAACGAGGCAGCGGGCGCTCGGCCGCTTCGATCCCGCGATCCGCACGCGGATTTCGAGGGTTGCTCGAAAACCCTGATGATCTGTTGGCACAGCCTGGCCGGGGTCGCGCCTGGTGAGGTGCCCAAAGCCGAGGCGACGGAGTTGGCTCCGGTAGCAGCCGGTGGAAGCCCTCACCACGAAGAGAAATCGTGGGGAGGGTTTTGCTATTCAAGGGGGCGCATTGCGACTGGTGAAATTCCCGAGCTGAGGCTTTGGGCGTTCTGACGCGAAGGGCGCTAGTGGTGAGACCCGCCCGGCCGCGCAGGCCATGCACCACTACCGCGTCGCCGCTCCTCTTCATCCGCTCCAGCAGGGTCCGCACCCACCGGTCGCTGACGCCCATCTTCCCGGCCGCCTCGCGCTGACTGATCTCGCCGTCCTGGGCTCGTTTTAGCCACTCCAACTTGTCTCGCTATTCTGCTCATCGCAATTCGTTCCATCCTTATAGCCTCGCGGCTGTCAAGCGGAACTTTCTCCTTGGCTCGATTAGGAACTTTCTACTCGGCTGCGCCACAGTAAAACGACGCTCCTCGGCACCGCTACACTTCTGGTAAGTTTGAGGGAGGCCGAGGGGAGTCCCGTTTAGGGGACTGAGAGGCTGCCCGCGCGGTGACGCGCAACGCAGCGACCCTTCGAACCTGATCCGGGTTATGCCGGCGAAGGGATAGGTCCCTGTACCGTTACGTTTGCCCGGATCTCCAAATTCTGTCCGTCAGGGGAGATCGAACATGAGTACTCAGCTAATCGCTCCGCAAGAAGTCACTACCGGTGCCTTGCCCGCTTCCACTAAGGTGCACTACGGTGTCTTTCAGTCTGCCATGCGCCAAGTGAAATTGTCCGGCGACGAGCCGCCTCTGACGCTTTACGATACCTCCGGCCCCTACACCGACCCCACGGTGGACATCGACCTCGCCCGCGGCCTCGCGCCCCTGCGCCACAAGTGGATCGCCAATCGCCAGCCCGTCAACGGCGCCGTCACCCAAATGGCCTACGCCCGCGCCGGCATCATCACTCCCGAAATGGAATACGTCGCCTGCCGTGAAAACCTCGGCGACGCCCATGGCAAAATTACGCCCGAGTTCGTCCGCGAGGAAATCGCCCGCGGCCGCGCCATTCTGCCCGCCAACATCAACCACCCCGAAACCGAGCCCATGATCATCGGGCGCAACTTCCTGGTGAAGATCAATGCCAACATCGGCAACTCCGCCGTCAGTTCCTCCGTCGCCGAAGAAGTCGACAAGCTAGTCTGGGCCATTCGCTGGGGTGCCGACACCGTCATGGACCTCTCCACCGGCGACAACATCCACGAAACCCGCGAATGGATCATGCGCAACTCGCCCGTCCCCATCGGCACCGTACCGATCTATCAGGCTCTCGAAAAGTGTAATGGCAAGCCAGAGGACCTTACCTGGGAGCTCTACCGCGACACCCTCATCGAGCAATGCGAGCAAGGGGTCGACTACTTCACTATCCACGCCGGCGTCCGTCTCGCCTACATCCCCCTCACGGTCGATCGCATCACCGGCATCGTCTCCCGCGGCGGATCGATCCTCGCCAAGTGGTGCCTCGCGCATCACAAGGAGAATTTTCTCTACGAACGCTACGACGAGATCCTCGAGATCTGCCGCGCCTACGACGTCGCGATTTCGCTCGGCGATGGCTTAAGGCCTGGCTCCATCGCCGACGCTAACGATGCCGCCCAGTTTGCCGAACTGGAAACCCTGGGCGAGCTCACGACACGAGCCTGGGCGCGTGATGTGCAAGTGATGGTGGAAGGCCCGGGCCATGTGCCGATCCACAAGATTAAGGAGAACGTCGATCGGCAGATGGAAGTCTGCCACGAGGCACCCTTCTACACGCTGGGCCCGCTGGCCACGGACATCGCCCCCGGCTATGACCACATCACCAGCGCCATCGGCGCCGCCATGATCGGTTGGTTCGGCACTGCCATGCTCTGCTATGTCACTCCCAAGGAGCATCTGGGCTTACCCGACCGCGAGGACGTGAAACAAGGCGTCATCGCCTACAAGATCGCCGCCCATTCGGCTGACCTCGCTAAAGGCCATCCCGCCGCCCAAAAGCGCGACGACGCCCTCAGCCGTGCCCGGTTTGACTTCCGCTGGCGCGACCAGTTTCACCTCTCGCTCGACCCCGATACCGCCCTCAAATATCATGACGAGACCCTGCCCGCAGAGGGAGCCAAAGTCGCCCACTTCTGTTCGATGTGCGGACCCAAATTCTGCTCCATGAAGCTGACGCAAGAGGTCCGCGACCTCGCCGCCGCCGGACTCGCCCAAAAGGCAGCCGAATTCCGCCAGCTCGGCTCGGACCTATATCTTCCCACCGCGATGACGGCCGGTGTGAAGGCCTAGGTGAGGGTAGTCAGTACTAAGGTGATTTTTCCTTACTCCCGCTCTGTAAAAAACGCTTAGTTCTGCCGAGATATTCCTGAGGCCAGGTATGGCTACCGGTGTCTCTCGATGCGCAGAAGTTTCTTGAATATTGCCGCGATTGCCGCCTTGCTGGCTTGCCCAGCCCTCGCGCAGCGCTACGCCTTTAAGCAGTACGGACCCGAGCACGGGCTCGATAATCAGGTCCCGGTCGCCATTCAACAGGATGCCAGCGGCTTC
Source organism: Bryobacteraceae bacterium (assembly GCA_031367405.1). Classification (GTDB taxonomy): domain Bacteria; phylum Acidobacteriota; class Terriglobia; order Bryobacterales; family Bryobacteraceae; genus JALHNI01. The sequence goes on along the minus strand of JANLPT010000173.1, from coordinate 339 downwards.
ATGTGGGTCGCCAGCCCCAACGGACTCTACCGCTACGACGGATATCGTTTCCGCAAATTCAGCGTCGCCGACGGCCTCCCGGCTGACTTCATTGTGGGATTGCACGAAAGCGAGCCCGGACGCTTGTGGGTCACCGCCATCGACGGCAAGGTCGCCGTTCGCTCGGGGGGCCGTTTTATCGTCATCCAGGACCCGCTGGTGAAGCCCGTCTCTCCCCTGTCTGGCGTCAGCAGCGATGCCACCGGCCGCGTCTATTTAGCCACCGCGCAAGGCTTAGTCATCGGCACTCCCAATCGCGCTGACCCCAACCGGCCCGCCTACCGCTTCGAGCGTGCGCCA
>JANLPT010000155.1:0-2143 GCA_031367405.1 Bryobacteraceae bacterium | reverse complement strand
CCGACCATTTCTATTCCCTCGAACGCGGCGCCCGCTTGGTGACAGCCATGATCGCCGAAGGCGTCGTCATGCCCGTTGCTCTCTCGCTCGTCCGCCGCGCCTTCGAGTCGCTCACCACCGATCCTGAATCGATGGCCGGACGCGATCAACTCGATTGGTGCGAGATCGCCCTCCATGTGGTTGAGCGGAAAAAGCAGTCCAAGCAGACCCTCCGCAACGCCGGCGGCCTGCTCGTCAAAATTGTCAAAGATCCCCTCACCCGTTCGAAGTTCGTCGACGAACACGCCGAAGCCCAGTTCAAGACCCATTTCCGCCGCCGTGAAGACAACCTCCGCCGCTTGAAGGGCGACGAAGAAGAGCGCATTCTCTTACTCGAATACGAGGAGTTCCGCCAAGCCTACGCCCGGCAACTGATGGGAGAAATGGCCGACGTCCGCCGCCAAGTGCTCTTAGGCCAAAAGCTCGATGAGTTGGCCAAGCAGGAACGCTTCGAAAGAATGACCGACTCCAGCCGCCGTCAGGAAGCCGAATCCGCCCTAGTGCAAGACATCGCCCGCGCCGAAGTCCCCGGCTTCGACAAATGGCTCCTCCGCCGCCGCGCCCGCCAATCCGTCATGCCCTTCATGATCGACGTCTCCTCGCTCTCCATTCAGTAGGTACCCTGGAGACAGGAGCAAATTCATGACCATTGAAATTACCCGCCCCGAAGTCGAAGCCCTCATCTGCCAGCGCTTGAGTAGCGGTCGCTTTGCCGATCCCCAGGATATGATTCTCGATGCGCTTCGTACGTCCGGCGAATGGGAACCGAATTGGTGGCTGCCATGCAAGCCTCACCGGCCCAAGGGATCGACCTCGAACCAGCGCGGGGGCATTAACTCCCCTTCTTCGACCGCTGCTCCTCCGCCAAAGCCTTAATCTCCGCCTGCCGGCTGATGTTGAGCTTGGCTGCCTTGGCGTCTAAATCGCACAGTATGCCATGCGTCAGGTCGACATTCACCCGGCGGACCAGCCGCACCACGGTGAATTGGTTCGTGAAAAAGCCGGATACATCTTCGCCTCGCGTCGCCATCTCAGCAATTTCGTCCACCGTCCACCGTCGGACTCGTCTGAGCAACTTTCCGCATAAATACCCCTCTTCCTATGTTGTCGCCTTCCACGCTTTCACCCAATAATCATACTCACCCTCTTCTGTCATTAATCCCCCCCCATCGCCACACTTCGCCACACCCTCCCTATCGCGCACACCTCCAGCCACGCACGCAGTAAGTGGCCCTTACACTCAAACCAGCAAACCAGTGGGCCAAGGCCCCCGGCCAGGCCCCCGGCCCGTCCAAGCTAACCCGCCAACTACATCCATACCCCACGAAACAAATAGATATACCCCTCTCCAGCCACTAATACCCACCTACAGTTTTTCGCAAACGAAGTCGATCACAGCTCTGTAGGCGGAATCCTCTTCCGCTTGTGCGTCCGGTAGCCCACTGTGGCTCGCCGTGCGTGAGCCCCACCCAAACCAAACACATGATCATCAAGCTTGCCGCCTGCTGTCTCTTTCTGTCTCTTGGCTTCGCGCAAAGCCGCCCGGAACCGGCCACCGGTAACTTACCGGCTCAACCACTCGGTGCCAGCGACTTACTTGCCTTATCCGTCTATAACTCGCCCGAGCTCAGCCGCCTGATTCGTATCTCCGCCGAGGGCGACATCCAGGTGCCCATGGTGAAGCAACGCATCCCCGTCGCAGGACTCATGCCTGCCGAAGTCGAAAAGCGTATCTCCGCCGCCTTCACCTCCACCGGCCTCCTCATTGAACCCGCCGTTACGGTCACGATCGTTGAATACTTCTCGCGCCCCATCTCCGTCATGGGCGCCGTCCGCAAGCCACTTACTTTCCAGGCCTCGGGGCCGCTTAAGTTACTCGATGCCTTAAGCCGCGCCGAAGGCTTAGCTCCTTCGTCGGGCCCCGATATTCTCGTCAGCCACCACGATCCCGCCCACGGCGAACTTATTAAGCGCATTCCCATCCGCGGCCTGATTGATTTAGCCGACCCCAGCCTTAACCTCACTCTCACCGGCGGCGAAGAGATCCGCGTGCCGGAGGCCGGCAAGGTCTTTGTCGTCGGCAATGTTCGTAAACCCGGCACCT
>JANLPT010000067.1:0-53850 GCA_031367405.1 Bryobacteraceae bacterium | reverse complement strand
CGCGTCAAGGGCCGGCCCGGCTACCGTCCGCGGTCGACTTAACGGCCGATCACGAAACAAAGCCAATTTCGCATAAGGCTTGTGAAATCAGCGAAGTGTACAGGCCCCATTACAGTATCGCGCACGCTTGCAAGTCCCAGAGCGGGGAATTGCGGTAAGTCGTTGATAGTGCTGTACTTGGATGTTTGTGTTTTGCCGTTAACGGTGTCATCGTAAACACTCACTCCCCCGTGTAGCTGCTAACTCATTGATTCCATAACAATGGGGTCGCAGCACCACCGACCCCAGCCTCCTGAAAACAGGGGGAGCGTGGGGGTAGTGTTTTTCGCGATGGCGGGGGGAGTTGGCTCGTATGCTTAATTGATGAAGCGACTTGCTGCTCTTGCGATCCTTTGGTGCTTTCGAATCGACGGGGCGGCTTCTTCGATTCGGCGGCTCGATGGCAGCCGGATCACGGTGAAGGAAGCCGACGCTTTCGCTCGCCAGACTCTGGCTGCGGCGCACGTTACGGGCGCGCAGATTGCGGTGGTCGATCGCGGCAAGCTCGTCTGGAGTGCCGCTTACGGGCTGCGCCGCCGCGAAGGTGCCTTACCCATGGATCGCGAGACGACCACTTGGGCGGCTTCGATTACCAAGAGCCTCTTTGGCACCTATGTCATGCAATTGGCGGAGCGCCGCGAATTCTCACTCGACCTTCCCATCGCGAAACAGCTTTCGCAGGCGCTCCACACCTATGAGCCTTACAAGGACACGGCCACCGAACTGGTGCGGGATCCCCAGTTTCTTAAAGTCACGCCGCGGATGTTACTCGCGCATACGTCCGGTTTGTTGAACTTTGCTTTTCTGGAGCCAGAGAAGAAGCTGCATCTGCACTCGCCGCCCGGGGCGCGTTACAGTTACTCGGGCGAGGGCCTGAACCTGTTGCAATTCGTGATTGAGCAGAAGAAGGGCCAGCCGCTCGACCAGTTAATGCAACAGGCACTCTTCACCCCGCTCGGCATGAAGCGCACCGGACTCATCTATCGCGCCGAGTTTGCCGGCAACGTGGCTGACCGGTACAATGCCGCCGAGGGATTTATTGCCCAAACGAAGCGCTTTCCGGCGCGCGCCGCCGGGTCAATGACCACCAGCGCTGAGGATTTGGCGCGCTTCGCCTCCGCGCTCTTCGCCGGGAAGATCATCAAGCCAACGACGCGTAAGAAGATGTTCGCGCCCGTGATTCGCATTCGCACGCGGCATCAATTCGCGCTCAAGCCCGATGAGCCCGAAGGTACCCCGACGGGCCTTGCCTACGGTGCCGGCTGGGGCTTATTGACGCAGACCAAGTATGGGCCGGCGTTCTTTAAAGAGGGCCACGGCGATGGGGCGCAGACTTACATGATCTGCTTCGAACGCCGGCAGGCCTGCATGATCCTGCTGACGAGTAGCGACAACGGCGAACTTACTTTCCGAACCTTGCTGGAAAAGATATTTGGCAATACGGTGACGCCTTGGGAGTGGGAAGGCTACACGCCAAGTTACATTGAGGCGAGCCGGAGGCAGGTAGTGCCATGAGTGTGCAATTGGCTAACTGCTCGGGCCTATCGCAACATGCCGTCGCTGACGGTCGGGGTTCGTTTTAGGCAGAAAATGAAAATGCCCCCGACGCTCCGCCCATGGCAGGGTCAGAACATCGGGGGCATTGTTTTTACGCTCAAATTACCGGAGCTTCACCGGTTGCCGAAGCTTCCGATTCAACTCGTCTCGCGTGAGGCGGCCGGTCCACAGGAATAGCGGTCCCGGCACTGGACGAGACCTGAACGTTAGAGGATCAACTTCAACAGTCGACCACCTCACGCATAGGTTGCTTAGAACGTTTACTATCAGTACTCATTCGGTTTGAACCACCTCCTTTTCTCAGTGATGATTTGATCCTAAATCCAGGGCCGCCGAAAGTCAAGAATGGATTGCGTGTCCGGCACAACTTATTTGGGCACAACTTATTTCAAAATTTGCGGGAAACTTTCAGCGGTGCGCAAATGCCATCGGCCGCGGCCGCAGGTTAAACTCTTAGGGTGAGTCCGCAACCAGCCCCTACGGCCCGCGCCATCGAGCTCGAAATCCTCACGACCTCGGCTGGCCGGCGCTCGCTCTCGGGCTTTTTTCTTTGCGGCGTGCTGCTCTCGTTCCTGGGCATGATTCTGCCCGCCTGGGGCTACCATCTGTTGAGCCAGTTCAAGCTGGTGGGCTACTACTTCCTGGTGCTCGGTGCCGGACAGCTGCTCGCTCTCCGCCTCTCCCGCTACCTGCTCAGCCGGCTGAGCGTGCAATCGATCCTGATCCTGTCCAGCCTCGGCGCGGCCGCCGGACTGATCCTGCTGGGGCTCTACCCGCCACCCAGCCTGATGTGGTGGCGCATGGGGGGGCTCGTGATTATTGGCACCTCGGCCGGCCTGCTCAGTACCACCGTCTTCCACGCCATCACTCCCGTTTACCGGCAGGATCCGGCGGGCACGCTGAACCTCTCCGCCATGCTCTATGGCGCCGGAAGCCTGGCCTGTTCACTGCTGGTCGCTGCCACTTATTACGTTTATACGCCCGGCAGCATTCTCTACTGGATCGCCCTGATCGCCTTGCTCTTGGGAGTCTACTTCCGGCGCGGCAAATTCCCCAAAACCCCCGCCGTGCAAAACTTGCTCGCCGAAGAGCGGCGGTCTTTGAAGAGCGTGGCGCGTGACTTCCAATCGCCGGGCGCGGTATTGTTTGGGCTGCTTTTATTTTTTCAATTCGGCAACGAGGGCGCACTGGCCGGCTGGTTGCCGCTTCTGCTGGTGCAACGGCTCGGCGTCAGCCCTTCCACCGCCTTATGGATTCTGGCGGAATACTGGTTCTTTCTGGTGGTGGGCCGTGGCGTGGCCCAGGCATTGCTGCCGCGTGTCAGCCATCCGCGCCTGTTGGTGGTGAGCGTGCTGGCCGCCATGGTGGGCTGCCTGATTCTGGCTACGACGGTGAACGTCTTTGGCGCGGTGATGGCCGTCTTCTTCGTGGGGTCTGGCTTTGCCATGATCTATCCGTTGGTGACGGAGAAAATCGGCAAGCGCTTTCATGATTATCATCCGGGCTTCTACAACGGCATCTTCTCGTTCGCCAATGCCGGTGCGATTCTGGCTCCTTTTTCGGTGGGTTATTTGTGTGACTGGCTGGGCATCAGCGCCGTGATGTTGCTGCCCTTACTGGGCACCTTGACGGTGTTTCTGCTGCTGGCGTTGATCTCGCTCGAATCGCGCCTGACGAGTGCCCAATGAACTGCCGCCCCGGTTGCGGTGCCTGCTGCATCGCGCCCTCCATCTCGTCGCCCATTCCCGGCATGCCGAATGGCAAGCCCGCCGGCGTGCGCTGCATTCAACTCAGCCTGGATTACCGCTGCCAACTCTTCGGCCAGGCGTCGCGCCCGATGGTTTGCCAGACCCTGCGGCCCGCCTCTGAAATGTGCCGCGAGTCAGCCGCAGACGCGCTCATCTGGCTCACCCAACTTGAAGCCGCCACCCGCCCGGGTTTATGATCAGGGGAGTGCCCAATAAAATTGGAACAATCGGGTGGATGGATCTTACCGTGGAAGATGCCGCCGCCGTGCGCGATTTCTACTCCGCTGTGGTGGGCTGGGAACCGCAGGATGTCAGCATGGGCGAGTACTCTGACTACTGCATGGCACCGCCGAAGGAGAACCGGACCGATGGCCAGCCGGTGGCGGGCATTTGCCATCGCCGGGGCGCGAACGCTGACCTGCCCCCGGTGTGGCTGGTGTATCTGACGGTGGTCGACATCAATGCCAGCTTGGCCAATGTGCAGGCTCTGGGCGGCAAAGTGCTGGCGCAGACGCGCAGTTCGAGCGGGGGACATTACGCGGTGATTGAGGATCCAGCGGGTGCCGTATGCGCCCTTTATCAGGAGCATTAGCAGCGGGTGCTCCGGTCTTTTCAGCCGCGCGCAGTTCGCTTAGAATGTGGCCTGCTTCCTGCGGTCGCGGCTCGACTTCAAAGAACGCGGGCTGGAGGCCCACGCCACTCCTCGCCTAAATCGTGTAGTCGAACACGTAGGAGTGCTTGCCGTCTGCAATGTTGATCGCCATCTTGCCCGAGAGCCCGGTTAAGTCACCGGTGCCCGAATCGGGCACTACCGTCACCGACAAGGAAGGCTCGCCCCGATTCATCGTGCCCGTGTGCTGCAGTACGAATGTACCGGCCCGGCCATCCAAACTTCCGGTGACGCGCTCCATCGCCACGTAGCCGGCTGAACCCTTCACGCTGGTTTGCGCCGCCAGCATTTGTCCAGTGCTGGCCGCCTGCAGAACGCCGTGAAATTGTTTGACGATCGTCATGCGACCCACACCCAAATCCTCACCGCTGGCCGCCTCCTGCGGGGTCAGCTTCACTTCAAACGTTCCAGTTGCCTTGGCCATGATTGATCTTTCCTCAAAACTAAAATCGACGTACCGCGAGGTATGCGCCGGCGGGCGTACTCACGCTTCCGATGCTCACCGCGATGGGTAAGTTTCCCGCCTGGGCCGCTGCGGGCACCCGGATATTGATCTGGTAAATTACCTGCAAGGGTGCCGCTCCCGCATAGAGCACTTCGTTGGGCGCTAACGTCAAATCGCCTAGCCGCACCGTCACCGGGCTGGTTAACGGCGCTGCGGTGCGCGGAATTTCACCGGCCCCTAACGCCGGATTCACAGGCCCCAGGCCTGTCATATAAATCGTCACGACGTCGCCCGGCCGCACCGGCGAAAGTGCCCCTCCCAACACGTCCACCGGACCCACCAATGCGCCCGTCACTGCCTCCACCGCCGCCACCGGGTTGATGCCACTGGCATTGGTGACGAAGAACAAGAACTCCGGCGAGGCCATGGCAAAAGGAACGGTCTCGCCATCGGAGACCAATTCGTTGGCCGTGCCGCAGGACGTCCGCACTCGAACGACGGTCGTTGAAGAGACAGTCACTAACGGCGGCACCAGTACGCTCAATTGCGAAGGAAACACGTCCAGCATGCCCGCGCGGACGCCGTCGAACGTGACGCACACGCCCAGGAACTCTGCCGGTAAGCGTGCGCCCACCAACTCTTCGCCGTTCACACGGCGACCCGTGCCGTTTAATAAGAAGCTTGACCCAAAAATGCTGACCAACGCGTTCGGGCTGACTGAGGTGACGCGCGGCACGCTTAGGCCCGCGCCCGCGATGCCACCCGGATTGATTTGCGGCCGCGTCGATCCGGCCAAGCCCGTCGCGGTCAAGGTGAAGCGCGCCGGTTCAATTCCAGCCACGGTCGCCGTCACCACCACCGGGCCAGCCACAGCGCCTAATGTCACCTGCGCCGTGGCTACGCCATTCAAATCCGAGATGGCCAGCCCGCTCGAAAGCGTGGCCGAGCCAGACAAGACGGCAAAGGCGACAGTAATCCCTGGCACCGGCACGCCGCCTGCCAGCAAGACGCGGACCGCCAGCGGTTGGCTCAACACTGAGCCCGGCGCACCGGTTTGGTTGTTGCCCCCGCGCACTTCGAGTAACTGCACCGCGCGCGGCGTCAACACCCTGATGCGATGGTTGAGTTGATCGGCCACCAGCACGCGCCCGTCCGGCAGCGCACTCACTCCGGCGGGCGTGTCGAGCAGGGCGGCGGCGCTAAAGAGTCCATCGCCCGCAAAGCCCGCGGCCGTGCCGCCGGCCAGGGTCTCCGCGCCGCGCCGCAAACGATGCTGGTCGGTTGCCGTTTGCGTGACAAACAGCGTTCCCGCCGCATCGACGGCCACGCGGGCGGGCGTGGCCAGCGTCTGCACGGTGTTGATGATTCCGGTCGCTGCGTCAATCCGGCGAAGACGCCCGTTGTTCCGGTCGACAATAAAGATGTTGCCGCGCGCGTCGGTGGCCACGTCGGATGGGCCATTCAAGAGGGCGGTCCCCGCCGCTCCGCCATCGCCCGACGAGCCGGATTGGTCGTTGGTGCCGCCCGCCACGGTGGCCACATCCTGCCGCACGATATCCAAGCGCGACACGCGCGTGCCGCCATACTCATTCGTGAAGTAGACATAGCGGGCGAGCGCCGGATCGAAGGCCATCCCTTGCGGACGCCGGATGTTGTTGTTCGGCCCGGCCAGCGTCGTAATCGTTCCGTTCGATTGCACGCGGCGCAACCGGTCATTACCGCGGTCGGCGATGAATAAGCTACCCTCGTTGTCGAATACCAAACCGGCCGGTTGATTCAACCGCGCGTCCACGGCGGCCCCGCTGTCGCCCGCATTGCCCGGCAATCCACAACGCCCCGCGAAGGTGCTGATGATGCCCTCAGGCGTAATGCGGCGGACACAGTGATTGCCGGTATCGGCGACAAAAATCGCGTTACCCGGGCCGAGGATCGCCGCTTCCGGAAAGAGCAACTGCGCTAGCGTGGCCGGGCCGCCGTCGCCGCTGGCGTGGCCGCGGCCGGCAATGGTCTCCGTCCGGCCACCGGTGGCGTCTGAACTGGCAATCACGCGGCGAATGCGATGGTTGCCCCGGTCAACGAAATTTAGATTGCCCCGGGCATCAATGAACAGCGAACTTGGCGATTGTAGCCGGGCCAGAATCGCGGCTTGCCCGTCGCCGGAGAAGCCCACTTCGCCGCTTCCCGCGATGGTGAAGATGAGCCCGGTACGCGAGGAAATACGACGCAACCTTTGGCCTTCGGCATCGGCGATCAACAGGTCGCCGGCCGGGTCAGCCGCCAAGCCGGCCGCATCCACTAACGCCGTCAAAGCGGGGCCGCCGTCGCCATTGCCGATGTTCACCTCAGCACCTTTGCCGGCATAGGTTTGGATGAGGCCATTCGGCAAAATGCGGCGGATCAGCCGATTGCCTGTATCGGCGAAGTAGATCGCACTATCGAGCCCCAGCGCGATGGCCCGCGGCAGCGACAGGCGAGCCACCGCCGCGTTGACATCGTCACCGAAGAAACCGGCCACGCCATTGCCGGCGATGGTGCTCACTTGCCCACCCGAGATTCGCCGCAGCCGATGGTTCCCCGCGTCGGTGACGATCAGACTGTTGCTGCCATCGAGCACAATGCCGTAGGGGGAATTGAAGCGCGCCTGCGTTACGGGCCCGTCGGCAAACCCAGCGGTCCCTCCAGCAATCGTGCGAATCACCCCGGTGCTCAATGTCACGGCGCGAATGGCGTGGTTGCCCGTGTCGACAATATACAGCACCCCCGCCGCGCTATCGAGAGCCAATGTGGTGGGGCTATTCAACTGTGCCGCCGTCGCCGCGCCATTGTCGCCCGAGTAACCCCGCAGCCCCGTGCCTGCCACGGTGGTGATGACGCCGCCTGTCGAGAATCGCCGCACCCGATGCTGGCCGGAGTCAGTGATGTAGTGGTTGCCGCTCGCGTCGCTGGTGATGAATTCCGGGTTCAGCAGCAGCGCTTCGGTGGCCGGTCCGCCATCGCCAGACGGTCGCGAACCAGCCACGGTGGCGATGGAATAATAGGGCGGCCCATAGGTCTGCGCCAGCAGAATCAGTTGGGCGGCGAGTAGGAAAAGTGTAAATAGGCGCATCAAACCAGCAGTATACGGGATCGTCGCGCCGGAAAAAGTAAACTACGGCTGTTGCAGCGGATACTTGCGATATTCCTTGCTCTCGCCCTTTTCGTCAAAGAGCAGCACGAAGTACGTATCCTTGCGAGGGCCCTGCTCCATGCCGGGCGAACCCATCGGCATTCCGGGAACCGCAATGCCTTTCGCCTTCGGTTTCTCCTTCAACATCCGGCGCACTTCGACCGCCGGCACGTGGCCTTCCACACGCATAGCCGCCGATCACGCCGGTATGGCAGGAGGCGAGCTTTTCGGGCACGCCAAACTGACGGCGAATCTCCTCCGTCCCTTCCACCTCTTTTACTTCCACGGTGAACCCGTTTGTGCGCAAATGCTCCACCCACTTCCCGCAACAGCCGCAGGTCTTCGTTTTATAGACGGTCATCACCGGCTCCGCTGCGCTCAGTAATGCCGTGGCCACACACAGCGAAAGAAAATATCTGATCATGATGTTCAATCTCCACTCCAAGTTTAGCTAGTTTTCGACGCTCACATTCTAGCCGCGCACGACAGTAAGCGGCTACTGCGCTCCGTTCGGAAACCTCGAGACAGCCACTGCAAGGTCAGACCAAGCCGACCACCAAATGTACGCTAATTAATCTACCGGATGGCCCTACACGCCCCGTTTATGAACACGGTGTTAAAAGCCGCAGAAATAGGTACTACTAGTACTAATAGTTAACATGATAGAACCATTCAGAATTGGTTTTATCAACAGAAATATCAACGGCGACTCACTTGTAAGTGCAACATTCTAGACGGCTTATTTACTTGAGGAATTTCCAACATTTTCTGTTGACAGTTAAGGTAAGGGTCGCCACACTAGTGGGAACGGTAACTACCCGCATTAGGTCCACTCACCTACCCTCATCGGAGGGGTATGGACTGAAAGGGCGGGAGCATGTCCAAACAGATAATGACGATGATCTTGAACGACGACAATAGCCGGTGGTACGCGATCCGAGTCCGGTCGCGATGCGAGAAGTTAGCGGCGGTGGCGTTGATGTCGCGCAACATCGAAGTGCTCGCAGCCCTCGCCCCTCAACGGCGGGTTTGGGCCGACCGCGTTCGTACGGTCGACATGCCTCTGTTTCCCGGCTACATCTTTGCGCGTTTCGCTGCATCGCGCCGCCCCGATGTCGAAAGAACGACGGGCATCGTCTCGGTGGTTCGCTTTAGTCAGCAATGCTGCCCGGTGGATGATGGCGAGATCGCCGGCCTTCGTACCTTCCTGGCATCGGGCCTGGAAGTGCTTCGCGCCCCGTTCCTGCGGGTGGGCAAGCAGGTCGAAATGAAGCATGGCCCGCTCGCTGGGGTGCGGGGCATCGTGGTGGAGGTGAAGAATCGCTACCGCCTTGTGGTGTCGATCACCCTGCTGCAACGCGCCGTCAGCGTGGAAATCGACGAAGCTATGGTGGAACCCATCTGGCCCGCCGCCCAGCCTGTTTTCCGGCCCGCGCTGATAAGTTCGGCGCTCCGATAAGTATTTTATATGCCACCTAACGATTCAGTTTCGGTTGTTCGCGTTCCTCGGGTGCGGACTGTTTCTCCGGATTCGGCGTCGCTCTCGTTGCCGCACGTGATTCCGGCCCGCACCACGCGGGCTGGCGACGACGAAGATCCGGTTTCCGATCTCGGCGCATTTTTGCGCGACCATTACGCGGCCCTCCTCCTCGCCACGCTTTTCGGACTCTTGCTAGCCTACCTCGTCACGATAAGCCAAGCCCCCATCTACCGCGCCATGGCGGCCCTTGAAATCCAGGATCTGAATGAGAATTTTCTCAACTTTGGAGATGTGTCACAGGTCTCCGTTAAAGACCACGCCTCCATCGGAAGCGACTTGCCCACGCAACTGCGCCTCCTGCAAAGCCGCAGCCTGCTCGAGCGCGTGCTGAGCCATCTGCCAGACGAGAAGATTCCCCCTCCTGCGGGCCTCGCCTCGCTTCTGGCCCACAAGAACTCGCCGCCGACGCTGGACGCCCGCGTCGAGTCCGCCGTGCAAAATCTCCAAGTGCATGACACCAAGCAAACCCGCATCGTCGACCTCACCTTCGAAAGCCCTGACCCGGCCTATGCTGCCGCTTTCGTCAACCGGCTGGCGCAACAGTACATCAGCCAAAGCATTGAGTCGCGTATCGAAATTTCGCAAGGTACCAGCGTCTGGCTTGAGCGCCAAATGCGAGAATTGCGTGGCAAATTAGCCGAATCTGAGAATCGTCTGCAGAGCTATGCCCGCACCTCCGGCCTGGTCGGCATGACCGGAGAGCACCGTCCGGACGAAGAGAAACTGCGCCAGATTCAAGAAACCCTGTCGAAGGCTCAGGAGAACCGGGCTATTCGTCAAGCCCGCATGGAAACTGCCATCGCCGCCCCGCTTGACTCTCTCGAAACGCCTCTCGGCAGTTCCCTCCACGACTACCAGTCGAAGCTCGCCGAGTTGCGCCGCCAGCAAGCCGACCTCAGCACGATCTACACCCCTAACTTTGACGGCGTGAAGCGTCTGGACGCCCAAATCGCCGCCCTCGAAACGGCCCAGCGGCACGAAACTTCGTCGTTGCTGCAAGCCATCAGAAATGATTACGCCGATGCCATCCGCCGCGAAACGCTGCTGCAGGATAGCTATCAGCGGCAGGTGGGCCAAGTGACCAAGCAAGCGGAAATTGCCATTCAATACGGCATTCTGAAGCGCGAGGTGGACGCGAATCGCCAACTCTACAACACGCTGATGCAAAAGGCTGCCGAGGCTAAGGTGGCGTCCGCTCTGCGCGCCAGCAGCGCCCGGCTGGTTGACGCGGCCAACGTCCCCCTTCGCCCGACCCGCCCCAGCCGCCTCTTGAATCTGCTGTGGGGTGCCAGTGCCGGTTGCCTGATGGGCTTGGTGCTGGTCACCGTTCGTAATCGCGCCGACCGCCGCATTCACCTGCCCGCTGACCTCGCGTTTCACTTGGCGGTCCCCCAACTCGGTGCCATTCCCCGCTTCCTGTTGACGGCGGCCGGCGAGCCCCAACGGCTGAGCGCCAGAGCCGGCATCGTCCGCCTCGCTGCCGACGGCCCCCTCAATGGCAGCTTCGCCGCCGGTGCCATGACCACCTGGAATCATCGCACCTCCGCAGAGGCCGAAGCCTTTCGTGCGGTCCTCACGTCGATTCTCTTTTCGCAGGTGGCCGGACGGGTGCCTCAAGTGATCGTGGTTACCAGCGCGCAGCCGGGCGACGGCAAGACTACTTTAGTGACTAACCTCGCTGCCGCTCTGGCTCATATGAACCGCACGGTGCTACTGGTGGACGCCTCCCGCGAACGAGGACTCCATCGCGTCTTCGACCTCAGCGAAGATTACGGCCTCAGCGATTTGATTGACCTGCCGGAAATCAATCCCAGCTTACTGGCCTATGTCACCCACTCCACCCCCATGCCCGGCGTTTCTCTAGTTGCCTCAGGACCACGCGAGAGCAGCGCGCTCGACTTACTGTATGCCATGGCCCCGCTGCTGGCCGAACTGCGCCACTCCTACGACACTTTAATCATTGATGCCCCGCCCATCAGCGAACTTCCCGATGCCCGCATCTTCGGCCGGCTCGCCGACGGCGTCGTGCTCGTCGTCCGGGCCGGTGAAACAACGCGCGATACCGCGCAAACTGCGGCCCTGCGATTGCAGCAAGACGGCACCGTCCTGCTAGGCACCGTTTTGAATCAATCTCTCCAACGACCCCACTGACACTCTTGGTACCCGCTAAACTCATCGCCCCCTTCTCAAGCCAGTCCCCGCCGGTGGTCGCACTGTGGCGCTCGTTCGTGGCGCAACGCGAATTAGCCGGCGTGGCCGGTTGGTCATTCTTATCCGCCTTAATTGCCCGTGGCGCGAACTTAGTCGCCATCGTGATTTGCGCGCGTGTGCTGGCGCAGGAACAGTTTGGGCAAGTCGCCATCATCCAAAGCACCGTCGGCATGTTCGCGCCCATCGCCGGACTCGGCCTGGCGATGACCACCACCAAATTTATAGCTGAATATCGCGACACCGACCCCAACCGCGCCGGACGCATCCTGGCTCTTTCGCTATGCGGTGCCGCCGCCGCCGGATTGGTCCTCACCGGTGCCCTGATTCTTTTAGCGCCGCGCCTGGCCGCCCAGGGCTTTGCCTCGCCCGGCCTGTCCCGCCAACTCATCCAAGCCTCAGGCCTGCTCGCTTTCGGGGTCTTCGAAGCCGTCCAGACCGGCGCCCTCACCGGCCTCGAAGCATTCCCCCGTATCGCGCGCCTTAGTATCTGGAATGGCGTGCTCTCGATTCCGTCCGTGGCTATACTCGCCTACGCCTACGGCGCTTCCGGCGCCATCGCCGGCCTTACCATTTCCGTGGCGTTGGCGTGCGTCTTAAATTCCATTGCGCTGCGGGCTGAATGCCGTAAGTGGGGCATTCAGCCCTCCCTCAAAAATCTAAGCACCGAACGCCACATGTTACTCACGTTCAGCTTACCGTCTTACCTGTCCGGAATTATCGTTGCGCCAGTTACTTGGCTTAGCAGTGCGATGTTAGTTCACCAGCCGGGCGGCTTCTCAGAAATGGCCTTGTTCACTGCGGCCGATCGCTTTCGCTACTTACTCATTTTCCTGCCGCTCGCCGTGTCCCGCATCGCCATGCCCGCCCTCTCCCGCTTTCGCTCGGCCGGCGACCACGGGCGCTATCGAGACGCTTTCCGCTGGAACCTGGGCTTCGGTCTCGCCGCCACCATTCCGCCGGCGTTGCTCTGCATCGGGCTCGCCCCAACACTGATGGCCTTGTTCGGCGAAACCTTTCGCCATGGCTGGCCCATCCTCGCCATCCTGGCCCTCTCAGCCATCCCCACCGTCCTGAATACGCAACTCGGTGCCGCCTTACTCAGCAATGGCCGCGCCTGGGCCCGTGCTAGCGCCGATGTCGTTCTGGCAATTATTTTCCTGGGCGCAACCTGGGTTCTGGTGCCCCGCTGGAACGCCGCCGGTCTTGCCATGGCCTTCGCCATCTCCTACGCCAGCGCCTCTTTCCTGCTGTGGCTGCTCATCCGGCGGACTCATGCCAAAAACTGAACCCCGCCTCCTCCATCCCGGCTGGACACTGATCCTTCCCTTCCTGGCGCTTACCTTCCTCATGCTTTGCCCAAAGGAACGGCTGCTCTACACGTCCCTGATCTCCACCACCATCTACGCCCTGATGCAATGGATCTTCCCGCCCTGCCGCTTACGCATCGATCACTATCTTTGCCCACTGAATATTGCCATCGTCTTGATGTTCTTGCGATTGGCCGCCGTGCCGATGCTCGTGATGACGACCGGCCCGGAAAGCCGCGTGCTCTCCGTCCTGCCCTCCTTGAACACGATGGAGGGCGCATTACTCATAGACACGTTAGCTTACACTGCATTCTGTCTCAGCTTGGCCCTGGCACCCCGGCGGCTGATGATGCCCCGGTCCCCCGTAATCGCGCACCTTTTGTCCGAAACACCCGGCCGCAAAATGACTTGGTCCTTCGCCGCCATCGGAATGCTAGGCTTCTTCTGGGCTTTCGGTATTCCTTACAACCTCTTACTCTATTTCTCCGATCCCGATCAAATTGCCGAGTTACACAAAACCCTGGAAGGCACCTGGATCGGCCTGTTTTCCACGATTCTTCGCCCGTTTTTCGCCTATGCGCTTGTATCTTGGTGGTCTCGCGTGGCCGATGAGAGTATTGCCCAGGGAACCCGAAAGGGTGCTTCTTGGCGGCCTGTCATCTACGGTTTCGTGGCCGCAGTGGGAATTACCGCCGCCAATCTTACTTTCAGTTTTAACCGCGCCGCATTTGTCTTTCCACTAATCTGCCTGACCGCCGTCTACAGTGCGCGCGTCCGCCGCATTCCGTTTGGAGCGACGGTGATGGCCATCGTCATTTTTCTACCGGCCCTCATCGCGGTCGAAACCTACCGCGCCGGCTTCCAACCGGGGGCGAAGAAAATCGAAATCACCCTCGAATCGGTCATCGGTGGCCTCTCCGAAAATATTCAAGCTTACAGTCCCGGGCCTCAATACGCGGGCCTCTTTTACGACAAAATCGGTTGGGGCGAGCACCTTTACTTCGGCTCTACCATCCGGGATTCAATCATGACACCGGTGCCCCTGCTCGGCAAAAGTTTCCGGGAAACGAATGGCCCGGCGCTTTTCAATTTCGCTCTTTATGGCGTCCATGGCATCGAAGATCAAATCATTCCTTACGCTGCCGAACTGTTCGCTAACTTTCATGCCCCGGGCGTCATCGCCGGCTTCATGTTACTCGGCCTCTTCCTTAGTCAGGCGGAGCGCTGGTTCTACGCCGCGCCCTCCACTTTCGCCGCCTTCTCTATCCAGTACGTTTCCATGTGGGCCGCTCTCTTAGTGGTCTGGAGCATCTCTGTTTTTAGCCAAATCATGATTTACTTTTTTTGCCCTATCTATTTCTACCTCGCGGTCTTTCATGCGCGCGCTTGGCTCCGGGAGTTCCAGCCGTCCCCCCGCCCCGCACTGTATCGCCAACCCCAGATCGGAGTTACTCGATGAAAATCGCCATCGTCGGCGGTATCTACGCTAAAGGCGGCGGCCGCACCGACTTTATCAAAGTGTCGCCCGAGACCATCCTCGAAGCCGGTTGCCGCGATGCTGGCCACGAAGTTACTACCTTAAGCCACTACGACGCCGTCGATTTCAGCCGTTTCGACGTGGTCCATGTGCATCACCTCAGTTACGGCGCTGCCCGCTTGGCCAGCGATCCTTCCTCCACCCCGTTCGCCTTTACTGCCCACGATGCCAGCCATATGTGCGGTTGGAAGCTCAGTGCCGCGCGGAGGATGGCCATGGGGTATGTCCTATCCCGCGCCGATGCCACCGTTTGCCTGTCGCCCGCCGAAGCGCGCTTTCAAAACCGTACCTATCGCCTCCAAGGGGCCAATCAAGTGACGATCCCGAACGGGATTGACGCGCAACAATATCCTTACCGGCGCTTGAATGGCGCTGGCAATGGCCAACCTTGGCGCTTAGTATTTTGCGGGCAGCTGATTCAATTCAAACGTTGTGATCTTGCCATTCGAGCCATCGCCCGTTTGAGCCTGGACGTCGAGCTAACTCTCGCTTATCAGAACACCGCCCTCGAAACGGAATTAAAGGCGCTCGCTATTTCGTTAGGCGTCGCAGATCGCGTCATATTCGCTGGGAAAAAAGATCCCACTCAATTGGCAGATCTCTACCAGCGCAGCGATTTACTCGTCCTGCCCAGCGAGAATGAGGCGCTCCCCTCCGTCATCACCGAAGCCATGCTCTCGGGTCTGCCATTTGTTACCACCACCGTCGGCGGCATTCCCGAGCAGTCCGGCGGCTTCGGCTCCTTACTCACTCGGCCCACCGTACAAATGCTAGCCGATAACATCGCCCACGTGCTAAAGAACTACGCAAGTTACTCGGGTTCTTCACAGAAAATGAGTGACTATGCCCGCCGCACTTTTTCTATTCCTAGCATGATTGCTGACCACCTGCGTCTCTACGAGACCCTGGCCGGCGGCCCAGTGCGGCGCGCCTCCCGCCATTCCCTTCGTCCCGATGCCCTGATTCGGGCCGCCGTGCATCATTGGGGACGTGCGGGCCATCCCGGGCACCAAAAACTTCCGGTGATTGCTTCGGAACGATCATGACCATTGTCCACATCGGCCCCCCCCATTTGCCGATTCTTTATTCGCTGGGCGGCGCTACTGAGCGCCGCATCCGGGAAGTGGCCGCCCGCCAAGCCCAAGCCGGCGCGCGCGTCGTCGTCTACTCCGCTGACCAACTTACTAAGTCCGAAGACTATTGCGGCGTCGAGATTCGCTCCATTAAATGCACCCGTCAAGGGCTGTTACGCGCGGCAGAACTTATGGTCAAGAGCCTGCGCGACGCTCGCGCCCTGCGGCCCGATGTCCTCCACTTTCATGCCCTGCCCGAAGGTGCTGCTTTCGCCAAAGTATTTGCCCGTGGGCTTGCCGCCAAAACTGTACTGTCCTTTGACTACTTCATCTTTCGCCGCGGAAAACAAAATCCCCTGTTCCCCTGGTACCAACGCGCGCTGCGATCTTTCTCGTCCTTACTGCCCGTCTCCGATTTCTGCCGCCGCGAATCAGCGTCTTACTGGTCAATTCCTGAAACGCGCATGCGAGTCCTCTATAACGGCGTCAACTTACAACAATTCACGCCCAATCCTGCCGCAGCCGCCGAACGCCGGGCAGCCATCGGTCTCACCGATGAATTTGTCTTGCTCTACGTGGGCCGGGTTTGTGAACAAAAAGGAACTGACTTGTTAGTCGATGCCTACGCCCAATTGCGCGCCGAAGGCCGCCGGATTCGCCTTGTCGTCGCCGGCCCCATCGGACAGTTCGGGCACGAAGGCTCCGATGCCATCACTCTCAAACTCCAGCAGCACGATGGTATCTATCTCGGGCCCGTCGATGAATCCATTCTCCCCTCGGTCTATAACATCGCCGATATCTTCGTCCTGCCGACCCGCACCAACGAAATGTTCGGTATGTCGGCCATTGAGGCTCAAGCTTGCGGGCGGCCTGTCGTCTGCAGTAACCACGGCGGCCTACCGGAAGTCGTCCCGCAATCCAGCGGCTTGCTATTCCGCTCCGGCGACGTTGATGACTTAGCCCGCCAGTTACGCACTCTGATGGACGACCCAGCCATGCACCAACGCTTCGCCGCCGCCGCCGTCACTAACGCCCAGCGCTTTGCCTGGGAAACCATCACCTCTGACTTACAACAGGTTTATAGCCAATCTTCATGAATCAGCCACTCGTCAGTGTCATCCTGCCGTTCTTGAACGCCGGCCCCGCCTTCGGCCCCGCGCTGCGCTCCATCCTCCAGCAGAATTACACTCGTTGGGAGTTACTGCTCTGCGATGACGGTTCCACCGACGGCAGCCTTCAATTGGCCGAAAGCTTGCGTGACCCCCGCGTCACCGTCTGGTCCGATGGTCAAACGAAGGGTTTAGCTGCTCGCTTGAACGAGTGCATCGGCCGCTCGCGCGGGGACTTAGTCGCTCGCATGGATGCCGACGACATCAGCTATCCTCAGCGCCTGCACGATCAAGCACACTTCCTCGCGGGCCATCCGGAAATTGACGTCGTGGGCTGCCGCATGCTCATCTTCGGCGAAAACGGCGTGGCCTTGGGTAAGCGTCCCTTGCCTCTCGATCACGAGCGGATCGTCCGTCACCCGGCGTCAGGCTTTGGTCTTGCTCATCCCACCTGGATGGCGCGGGCGGACTGGTATAGCCAGTATGCTTATGATCCGCGCGCGCTCCGCTTTGAGGATATCGAGTTACTCTATCGCGCATACCGCACCAGCCGCTTCGCCAATCTGCCCCAATTACTCTATGGCTATCGCGAGCTGTGCGGCGGCTTCCGCAAGCGTCTTAAAACTAGGGTTGGGCGTCTGCGTTATCTCCATGCGAGGAGAAGTGAAGTGGGGCCTGGCCTGTTCTATCGCGCCGCGTTAGCTGAATCGCTTAAGGTCGCCGCCGACGCCTTACTAGCGGTCACCGGAACGCGCTACCGAATGCTGCGTTTTCGCGAGGAGGCTTTGAATGCGGCCGAACTAAGTAAATGGAAACTTATCTTGCATGAACTTACTCTGCTTTCGCCGGACGACGTTACATCCCTGGAAAGTGCTCCCGTATGAACGCTCTCCGCGTCATGGTCATCACCACCGTGCCCCAAACCCTGGCGGCGTTTTTCCCTCGTCAGTTGCGTTCTCTCGCCGAAGCCGGCTTCGAGGTCCACGCGGTATCTTCCCCCGGGCCTGACCTTGAGCAATTCCAGAGTATTCCCGGCGTTACCACCCATGCCATCGCCATGAAGCGCCAGCCACATCTTTGGCACGATAGCCGATCATTACTCCATCTCTACCGCTTGATCCGCCGGGTCCGGCCCCAAATCGTGCATGCCCATACGCCGAAGGCCGGCCTGCTCGGCATGGCCGCCGCCAAGGCCGCCGGCGTCCCCGTGCGCCTCTACACCGTTCATGGATTGCCCCTCGAGACGAGAACCGGCCTTTGGCGCCGGGTTCTCGAAACCGCCGAGCGTACCAGCGCGGCGCTCTCCACGCAAACCTATGCCATCAGCCTGTCAGTGCAAAAACGAATTCTCGAAATGAACTTATGTCCTGCTTCGAAATTAGCTGTTATTGGCGACGGCTCCTGCGCCGGGGTCGACCTGCAGCGCTTTGATGCTCAAACTGATTGTCGCGCTCTTCGCGCGGCTTTTCGCCAAAGGCTGGGCCTTTCGGGCCAAGCCTTGTTACTTACTTTCATCGGTCGCCTTTCCCGTGACAAAGGCGTTGGCGTACTGGCGGAAGCATGGGCCGAAATCGCCCGGCAGCTGCCTCATGCTCATCTGCTCCTGGCCGGTGAAGCCGACGCTACCGATGCTTTGCCGGCTAACTTGCTCGATGCCCTCCGCGCGCACCCCCGCGTCCATCTGCCCGGCACCATTGTCCCGGAAGATGTTCCTACCGCCTACTCCGCGTCGGACATCTTCGTCCTGCCCACCTTTCGCGAAGGGCTTTCGCAGGTTTCCTTGGAAGCTGGCGCCATGGGCGTGCCCATTGTTGCCACCCAAGTTACGGGCATGGATGCCATCGAGGATGGTGTAACTGGCCTGTTGGTGCCGCCGCGAGACGCCGCGTCCCTCGCCGCTGCCATCGTACGTTTAGCTCACCATCCGCAGTTACGCGATTCACTTGGCGCTGCAGCCCAGAAACGTGTTCAATTGAGATACTCTGCTCAGAGGGTCAATCAGCTTTGGATGGCGGAGTATCGTCAGCTAGTTAGTGCATCGTTGCCGGGTTTTGAGCCGGCGGCGGCGCAGGTAGAGAACCGTATCTGATGCGCGTACTTCGACTTATCATCGTCTTCAATTCTGTATCAGCGTGGGCACAGGAGCCTGCCTCCAACGCTTTCTATCACGAATTCTTTGGGCGGCGCGGCTACTCTGATCCCCAAGTGGAACAGAACCTCAAACTCGGCATGATGAATGGCCTGACATTTTCGCCTCCGGTAGAAGACGGCGTCACCCAAGTTACTGGCGCTTATGGAGCGGGATTGATGCTTCGTCTCGCTGGCGCGCCCGCGCCCGCTGCCACCTCAGAATTGGCCATCGAGCAGCAGCGCCTTGAGTTTAACCGGCTGGCAGCCAGCGCTCCGGGTTACGGCTTTCTTTGGAATTTGCTGCCCGAATGGGACCAGTCGGGAGGCTCCTGGGTGTCCGGAGGCCGGCCGCGCTACCGTCGCCTCTCCCGTACGGAGGCCGACGCCGCCTTCCTCGCCTATTACCAGAACAGTTTCCCGAGTCTACTCGGCTATCTGCGTCAGCCGCCCAGCGCCAGAAATTATAAGTTAGCCGCCGTAACTGACCATTCGCCCAGCGTGTATCGTGCTTTCGAGCTGGGTGTCGAGTTACAACTGCTCGAACGCGGTATTGATGAGCTGGGTGATCTGTCGACCGGCATCGCTTTCCTGCGCGGCGCGGCCCGGCAGTACGGGCGAGCCTGGGGCATTGACTTTTCCAGCTGGCGCAGCTCGACGAATAGCGCCACCACTTACAACGACTCGGGTGTTCTGCAAGGAGGATGGTCACACCACTATCTCCGGCGCAATTACTACGCCGCGTTTGCCGCGGGCGCGCGAACCATTCAGAATGAGGCGGCTATCTACCGTTATTCCGATGGCCGGCTAAATCCTTTCGGCGACGTCACGCAGGAGTTCGCTGGTTACGCCCTTCGCCGGCATCCCGATGTTGGCCAACCCGTCGTTTCTACGGCGATCCTCATCGATCACCACACCGGATTCGACCCTAAGCACGGCCCGTTTAACCAGAACGAAGCTGTGTGGTACCAGGATATTCCTTATTCCGATGGCGACCATATGTTGGATAACTTCTTCCGCTTGGCCTTTCCCCAACATTGGCAACATGGTTTGGCTCCCGGCGCTCCTTTTGCCGATAGTGAGGGCGTGCCGAATGATGTCAAATTCCGCGCGTTTCTGCGAGCCGGGGGCGATCCCAGGGCGTATGAACCGATGCCCTTCACCCGCTGGGGCGACAACTTGGACGTCATCACCAATCAGATCTCCGCTGCGGCGCTGAGTTACTACAAAGTAATTGTCATGGTCGGCGATGTGACCCTTGACCCGCGTTTGCGTGACGATCTGCGTAACTGGGTGAACCGCGGCGGAATTCTCGTCATCAACTCCTCCCAAGCGGTGGCCGCTGACGAGGACCTCATCGGAGTGTCGATACAAGGTGCGGCCAATAGGAGTGCGTCGTCCTCCCGCTGGCTTCCGTTGACGAGCGGGGTGAATGAGGCGGCCTATGATTACTCGGTGATACGCGCCACAACCGCCGAAGTGTTGGCGGTTAATGAATTCGCCGATGCTCTTCTTACCCGCCATCGCATCGGTGCGGGCGAGGTTTACTTCACGACTCCTGACCATCTTCAATCCAGGGCGCGCGATCAGATCTTGCAGGTTGGCCAACAGTTACTCGATTCACTTGTCTTACGAGTTTCTATGGCCCGTGTCAACGGGCCGCCCATTGAGTACGTCGTCAGCGAAGCCACGGGAAAGATTGTCGTCACCCTTGTCAATAACTCCACCACTGACTGGGTGGGCGAAGTTGCAATCCGGCGGCCCAACGGCTTTAACCGGGTGATGGAATATATCTTCGATCAAGCCACGGCTTTTACGGCCTCTCGCCGGGAGATCCGAATTCCCGCTCGTCTGGCTCCCCTCGACGTCCGCGTATTCGCCCTTGAATACACTCCCTGAATCGTTAGTCCGCAGAGCTGAACCCCCGTAAAACATGTCCTTCAAGAAGTCACACGACAGAGTCATCTATCGCAGCACCAAGCGTTTCCTCGACCTAGCGATTGCCGGAGTGATGTTAGTCGTGCTCGCTCCAGTAATGGTTGTAACCGCGATCTTGGTGAGGTGTTTCATGGGCCGTCCAGTGATTTTCCGGCATCCTCGGCCCGGTCTGGATGAGAACGTCTTCGATTGTTTAAAATTCCGCACCATGACCAATGCTTGCGATGCCGGTGGAGCTTTGTTACCGGACATGCATCGGCTCACCGCCTTCGGTAAGTTCTTGCGGAGTACTAGTCTTGATGAGCTGCCCCAACTCATTACTGTAATGAGCGGCGAAATGAGCTTAGTGGGCCCGCGGCCTTTGGAAGTCCGCTACTTACCCCGTTACACCGGTGAACAAAACCGCCGTCATTCAGTTAAGCCGGGTATTACTGGCTGGGCGCAAGTCAACGGCCGGAACGCGATTGATTGGGAGCGAAGGTTGGCTCTCGATGTTTGGTATGTCGAGCACTGTAGCTTAGCCCTTGATCTGAAGATCCTCGCCCTGACTGTTTGGAAGGTTGTTACCGCCGCCGGAGTAGCGAGGGCGGGGCAAGTATCCTGCGATGAGTTTTTTGGTACCGCTTCCGCCGCCGGCCAGCCTCGTAACTAAATATCCGCTCATTCGTTCCGCGCCCCAATACCGAACCAGGACCATTCATACGCCTATGCTTAATTCAGAATTACGGCCCATTCCTCTTTCTTCTCCCGATGTCTCTGCTGATGATTGCCAGCGTGTCCTTGACGTGCTCAGCGGCCCCACCCTCAGTTTGGGACCCGTGCTGCCCGCGTTTGAAGCCGCTTTAGCTCAGGCGGCTGGCACGCGTTTCGCGGTGGCGGTGAATTCTGGTACCAGCGCGCTCCATCTCTGCGTAAAGGCGGCGGGCTTGGGTGACGGCGATGAAGTGATCACCTCGCCATTCAGCTTTGTCGCCTCGGCGAATTGCCTGCTCTTTGAGCGCGCGATTCCACGGTTCGTTGACATTGACATTGATACCTATAACATCAATCCCATTTTAATCAGTGCACAAATCAATCACCGTACGCGCGGAATACTACCTGTTCACGTCTTCGGACGCCCTTGCGATATGACGGCGATCAATGCTTTGGCTGAAACAAGGGGCCTCACCGTGATCGAGGATTCTTGCGAAGCCATCGGAGCCACCATTGATGGGCGCTTAGCGGGGAGTTTCGGCCAGAGTGGCTGCTTCGCTTTCTATCCCAACAAACAGATCACCACCGGCGAAGGCGGTGCCCTCGTCACGGATGACGAGCGGGTAGCCCGCCTCGCTCGCAGTTGGCGCAATCAGGGGCGCGGCGAAGGAGGTGCGTGGTTGCAGCATGAGCGTCTTGGCTATAATTACCGTCTCTCTGATATCAATTGTGCCTTGGGCTTGGGGCAATTATCACGCCTCGCGTCGATCTTACTAATGCGTCACAATGCCGCCCATCGCTATGGGCAGTATCTCGAGGCGATCCCCGAGATAATTCTCCCAGCGCCTGCGGCAGCAGGCATAGGAATCAGCTGGTTTGTCTATGTTGTTCGCTTACAGGACGAATTCACGCGAGAGGATCGAGATCGAGTCCTCGATTTACTTCGCCAGGACGGTATTGGCTGTAATAACTACTTCGCCCCGATTCACTTGCAGGAATTCTACCGTGAGCAATTTGGATATCGCCGGGGGGATTTCCCCGTGACGGAACATGTGGCCGATCGCACAATCGCTCTGCCGTTTTTCAATCACCTCACATCCGGGCAAATGGAGACGGTAGCCTTGTCGCTCGCTCGCGCGATTGACTCAATCACGCGGCGGTCCGTTGTCGTTCCCGAATTGGCCGCTGCGGCTGGCCGTTAGGGGTTGTGTTTCTCCAGGAGGATAGCTATGACCAATCGACTCAAGCGTACCCGGGCGGCGATCCGCGAGCTTCACCTATGGCACTTAGTGGTGAAGGCGGTGTTAATCGCCGTAGCGGGTGTTTGTGCGTTCTTGCTACGCTTCGAATTTGAGATACCGGCTGGGTATCTTCCGCACCTTCGTGTGGCGCTCGCCGTTTGGCTGGTGGTGAAATTGGTCATCTTTCGCCTGCATCGTCTTCACCGGCGGGCGTGGCGATGCTTTTCTGTGGAAGACGTCGTCAGATTGGTGCGGGCTAACGCGATCGGTTCTTTGGCCAGCGCCGTCGTTCTATTTTGGCTGGCACCTTCCGGTTTCCCCCGCTCCATCCCGATACTCGATCTCATCCTATGCTCACTATTTCTGGGAGTAAGATACCTGAGTGCCCGGGTGGTCTTCGAAGCGATTAAGCGCGACCGGCCCGCATCCGGCCGCGAGATTCTTATCTACGGAGCTGGCCGGGCCGGGGTAGCTCTGTTGGCGGAGTTACGCCTGAATCCAGCACTCGGCTACCGGGTGCAAGGCTTTGTCGATGACAATCCCCGGCTGTCGAACCTGTATGTTCAAGGCGTCAAGGTGCTCGGCAAGGGCGAAGACTTAAGCGCGTTGGTAGCTGTAACTGGCGTGACGGAAGTGTTGATTGCGTTGCCTTCTGCGAGTGCGGCCCAGATGCTCTCGATTCTGCAGCATTGTCAGCAGGCCCGGGTTCGCTTTCGCACGGTCGCTGCGATCAGCGAAGCGGTGGAGGGTAAGGCACTTGCCGCCCAGATTCGTGAAGTGGACGTGCAGGACCTTCTATCGCGCGTGCCCGTTGATTTGGATCACGGACTCGTTCGCGAAAGCCTCCACGGAAAAGTGGTGATGGTTACCGGCGCCGCCGGCTCCATTGGTTCTGAACTGTGCCGCCAGATTGCCCGTTTTGAGCCTGCGGCGTTGATCGCCTTTGACATTGCGGAGACGCCGCTGTTTCATCTGGAGCGCGAAATGCGGGCGGACTTTGCCGGGATGGCATTTCACGGAGAAATTGGCAGTATTCAGAACCCCCGGCGAATTCGCTCGGTGCTGGGGACTTATGCCCCTTCGATTATTTATCACGCTGCGGCTTACAAACATGTGCCGATCATGGAGTCGAGCGTCCTCGAAGCGGTAGCCAATAATGTCTTCGGGACGCGTAACGTCGCCATGGCGGCGGCAGAGTATGGCGTCGAGGAGTTTGTCCTGATTTCTTCGGACAAAGCCGTGCGCCCCACCAGCGTCATGGGAGCGACGAAGCGCCTTTGCGAGTTACTCATCAGGGCTTTGCCCCAGAGCGGCACCCGGTATGTTGCGGTGCGTTTCGGCAATGTACTGGGTAGCAATGGCAGCGTGATTCCCGTTTTTAAGCAACAGGTGGCGGCCGGCGGGCCGGTAACAGTAACGCACCCTGAAATGCGGCGTTATTTTATGACCATTCCGGAAGCGGCTCAGTTAGTACTGCAGGCTTCCGCCATGGGACGGGGTGGCGAGATCTTTGTGCTCGACATGGGGCAGCAAGTGAAGATCGTGGATATCGCCCGTAAGTTGATCCTGCTGTCGGGCCGCGTGCCCGATGTGGAAATCAAGATCGAGTTTACCGGTACACGGCCGGGCGAAAAGCTTTATGAGGAATTGAACCTCGACGATGAGGAGACCATGCCTACCGGCCATCGTAAGATCAAGATCTTCGTGGGCCGGGCCCAATCTGCCGCGAACATGGTCTATCAGATGGAGCAACTACAGGACCTGTGTACCTCGCGGAATACGGCGGAGGTGATGCGGTTGATGCAGGTCTTAGTGCCGGAATACAGCCCGAGCGAGATGGTTCTCGCTTTGGCACGGGAATCAGACATTTTGCCGTTGACACACGCTGCGGCGGCCGGGGACTAGACTTACTCATATGCCGAATACCATGGTTGCTGCCCGGGGCGTGCTGTCTGCCGAAGACGCGGCTTTCTACGAAGAACACGGCTGGCTCGTCACCTCCCACGTGCTCGATCACTCAGCTTTGGACGCCGCGATGCGGGGTCTTGAACGGCATTGGGCCGGTGAGCGCGATCACGTGCTGCCGGGAGCCGGGAAGCACTGCGCCGACTGGATGCCCGGCGATGGCGAGGGTACGCGCAATAATGAGTACATCTCTTTGCAAAACAACTCGGTGAGTCAGCTGGCTTGGTCGCCAGTAATCGGTGAAATAGCGGCGCGCGTCACCGGCAGTGCTGCCATTCGTCTGTTTGACGACCAGATGGTCTATAAGCCCGGCGGACAGCAGGACGCCGTCGTGGGGTGGCATGTCGACGGCGACTACTGGGGCACTTGCTCGTCGCGGAAGATGCTGACGGCCTGGATTCCCTTGCATGACTGTGCGGCGGAACTGGGGCCGCTGGTGGTGCTGGACGGCAGCCACAAGTGGTCGCACTTACTGGACCGGTCAGCCTTGTCTTTCCATCGGCAGGATATGGCAGGCTTGGCGCGGGTGGTGAACGACCTCGGCTATGAGTTCAAGCCGGTCACCATGATAATGAAGAAAGGGCAGTTCAGTCTTCATCATTGCCGGGCTATCCATGGGAGTTACCCGAATCGCTCGAATCGCCCACGGATTGCGCTGGCCGTCCATCTGCAAGATGAGACGAATACTTACCGGGCTTCGGTTCGTCCGGATGGGCGGGCGGTGGAGCTTTTCAATGATCGGATCTGCCGGCGGACGAAGTCCGGCACTCCGGACTACCAGGACGAGGCGGTCTTCCCGAGATTATGGTGACGCTGGGGCACGCACAGCTATTTGCCGCAACCAGCCCGGACTGGGCGGAAATGCTGGGGCGTGTACGGCATGATGTCTATCATACGGCGGAGTATCACAGCGTTCCGGGCTTTGGGCAAGAAGGCCAGGCCTTCGTTTTCGCCTATCGGGAGGACGACCTTGTTTTCCTTTGGCCCTACTTACTCACACCGGCGGCGGGTGCTTCCGGTTACCATGATGTTACTTCGGTTTACGGTTACTCCGGCCCAGTTTCATCACCCGGCACCGCCTTTGCGGAGCGAGCTTGGCAAGGGCTGCTTGACCATTGGCGGATGCAAGGGGTAATTTCCGCATTTACTCGTTTTCATCCGCTGCTGGGCAATCACGAGTTGATCCAGGGGCGGCGGGACGGACTGCGGCGATGCGGGTCAACGGTTTCCATTGACCTCTCGATCCCCGCCGCGGAGCAGATCCGCCGCTATCAGAAGGTGTTGCGCCAGGAGATCCGCCAATCCCGGGAGAATGGCTTTGTCACCACTGAGGACGAGGCGTGGCACTATGTGGACGATTTCGTCCAGCATTACCGGGATACCATGATTCGCCGCAATAGCCGGCCGGAATATCTGATCGATGCGGCGTGGGTGAATGCGTTTCGCGAGAGACTAGGCGGCCGGGCCCGGTTGTTTGTCACTCAGTGGAACGGCCAAGTGGCGGCCGCCTTGTTGGCGATGGAGTATGGGCCATTTCTGCACGCTCACTTGACCGGCATTAATGCCGGGATGGTCTCCTATTCTCCACTCAAGATCCTAATCGACGATATTCGGGCGTGGGGCACGAAGCGCGGTCTGCAATCCTTCCACCTGGGCGGCGGACTGGGGGGCCGGGAAGACTCGCTGTATCAATTCAAACGTAAGTTTTCTCCGGTGACGCATGAGTTCTACACGGGCAGCTGGATTCTGAATCCGGAGCTGTACGGAGAACTGGAAGCGGACCACCGGCGGAAGTTTGCCGCACAGGGCATCGACATTGGCGATCCGGCTTTCTTCCCGGTCTATCGTTATCAGCCCGACTTACAGTAAGTGAGGGCCATTGACTTGCACACCGGCGCATGATACTTTCTCCGCGAGGACTAATTCATGCGCGTGATGATTGTACTGCTGGCAGGGTGCGTTCCTTTAGCCGCCCAGGTTAAGCTGCCCCCCGCTGCTCAAATCAAGGTTGATTTTGAGAAGCACATCCAACCGATCCTGGCCCAAAACTGCTACTCCTGCCATGGAGCGGAAGTGCAACAGTCCGGCCTGCGGCTTGACCGGCGGCAGCCCGCGATGCGGGGCGGCGACTACGGGCCCGTCATTACCGCTGGCAATAGCGCGGCTAGCAAGCTGATTCGCCGCCTGGTGAACGGCGACGGAGGCTTGCAAATGCCTCCGACCGGTGCGCTGCCGGATAGCGACATTGGCCTGCTGCGGGCCTGGATCGATCAGGGTGCCGACTTCCGGATGGAGATCCAGGAAGAGGCTCCGATTCCGCCGCTGGACGCCAAGGCCGCATCACTGATCGCGGCGGTGCGATTGAGCGACATCCGTACGGTGCAAAAGATGCTGGCGGCGGACCCCGCACTCTTGAAGACTCAGGACCGCGCCGGATCGACGCTGCTGCATCACGCGGCGGGCTTCGGGTCACTGGAGACCATGAAGCTACTGCTGGAGCAGGGCGCCGGAGTCAATGCGAAGAACCGGCGGAACTCGACGCCGCTGCATTGGGCGATCCATGATGAAGCCAAGGTCCGGCTGCTGCTGAGCCAAGGCGCGGCGATCAATGCCAAGCAGGCCGATGGCCGCACGCCCCTTTATCAAGCGGTGTCGCTAGGGAACGGCCACGCCATCGCCGGGCTGTTGCTCGCCCAGGGTGCCGATGCGAATTTAGCGACATCGGGCGGGCAAACGCCGTTGATGGCGGCTGCCGTGCGGGGCGATGCTGCGGAGATGCGGCAGTTGTTGGCGAAGGGCGCCAATGTGAACGCCAAGAACGGGGCCGGGTCGACGGCCCTGATGTCGGCGGCGGCCAACGGGAATCCGCGAGCGATCCAGCTGTTGCTGGAGAAGGGTGCCGACGCGAAGGTACTGAACAAGCGGCTTGAATCGGCGCTCGCTTTCGCGGCGACGGCCGGCGTAGCGGAGACCGTGAAATTGCTGATCGCCGCCGGTGCGCCGGTGAATGCGCGGGATGACCGGGGCTATTCTCCTCTGATGTATGCGGCCGGATCGGACACGGTACCGGCGGGCGCGGTGAAACTGCTGCTGGCGGCGGGTGCCGATGCGACGGTGACCGGCGAAGATGAAACGGCCCGAACGCTGGCGGCCAAGCGCGGCGACACCGAGGTAGCCCGGTTGTTGGGCGTCGCCGAAGTCCAGCGAAACGCGATGGCCGGGAAAGGCGGGCAGCCCGCGCGGGCGGTTCCCGAGGCCATCCAGAAAGCGCTCGGGTTGATCGAAGCGCAGAGCCATAACTTTGTCCGCATCGGCGGATGTAACTCCTGCCATGCGCAGGATCTTCCATCGGCCGCGACGGGCTTGGCTCGTAGCCGCGGCGTGCCAGCGCCCAAGTCGATCTCGCAGCTGTCGGTGGCGATGATGGGCACGAGCCCGGAACGGATCATGGACTTCAACACGAACAACACCGCTTCGCTGGGCTGGGAACTCTTCGATTACGGCATGAATGGTCTGCCGAAGGATGAATACACGGACGCCGTGGTGCATTACATCAAGGCGATGCAGACCGCGGAAGGCATCTGGCGCACCAACGAAGGACGGCGGCCGCCGATGAATGTGGGCGACTATCAAGCGACGGCGCTGGCGATCTACGCCTTGAAGAATTTCTCGCAAGCGCCGGACCAGGCGGAGACCGGGAAGGCGCTGGCGCGGGCGGTGGCCATGCTGGACAAGATGCGTCCGGCGGGCACGCAGGACCGGGCATTCCATTTGATGGCGCTGGCCTGGGCGAACGCGCCGGTGGCCTCCATCGACCGCGCCGCCCGCGCGCTGGCAGCGGGCCAAGGAGCCGATGGCGGTTGGAGGCAAATGGCCGGCATGGACGCGGACGCTTACGCCACGGGGCAAGCGTTGTTTGCGCTGAACGCGGCGGGCAAGATGCCGGTGGCCGATGCGGTGTACCAGAAGGGCGTGGGCTATTTGCGGCGCACGCAGGCGGCGGATGGAAGCTGGTATGTCAAGTCGCGTTCGATTGAGATTCAGCCTTACTTCGAGAGTGGCTTCCCTTATGGGCATGACCAATGGATTTCCGCAGCGGGAACGAGTTGGGCGGCGATGGCATTATCATTGACGGTGGAGCCGACGCGGGTTTCGAGCCGTTAAGCGGCCAGGCCGGGAGGCCAGGCCGGGAGGCCGGTCCTACCCGGCGGCCTTACACCGCGCGCGCTGGAGATCTCATGGGTGCGGAAAGGACCGCATCCAGTGGCGGTGGGCCGGTTTCCCGGGGAGCCGGTTTTGGAGTATCCAGGTTTTTTCTGTCCACCGCGAAACGGAGACGTTGTTGACCGTGGGTGAGAAGACAAACTTGGTTGCGCGATTGTTAAGATACTGGGATGCGGTATCTTGCTTTCTTGTCTCTGCTGACATCTCTCGCCTTCGCCCAAGGTACGACTTCTCGCGTCGTCGGCACGGTGCAGGACCCCACCGGTTCCGCCGTCGCCGGGGCCAAAGTGCGTCTTACTAACGAGGCCACTGGCGTGGCTTTCGAAGGGCAGACGTCCGAGGCGGGTAACTACCAGTTTGAATCGGTGCAGATCGGCCTTTATACGCTCGAAGTGGAGTCGGCTGGCTTCAAGAAGTTCGTGGCGCGCAACAACCAATTGACGGTGGGCTCGCCGACGACGGTGAATGTGTCGATGCAATTGGGTGCCTTGGCGGACGCGGTGGAGGTGACGTCGGCGGCGGAATTGGTGCAGACAAGCCAGAGCGGCAACATTGGTCCGGTGATCAATGAACGGACGATGAAAGAGATGCCGATTGTGGCTACGCGCCGCCGTGATCCGACCAGTATCTTGAACGTGATTCCTGGTATGAGTTCGGGGCCGAACGGCAGCGGCGGCCACATGAACGGCGCGCGCGATCGTGCTTGGAACTTCACCCTTGATGGTGTCGACATGAACGAAGTTAGCGCCGGCGGCGGCATTGGCAATAATCCGATTCGGGTGAATCCGGATTCGGTGGCCGAGATGAAGATCGTGACGTCGAATGCTTCGGCGGAGAGCGGCCGGAATAGCGGCGGACAGGTGGCACTCGTGACGCGTTCGGGCGGCAACGACTTACACGGAAATGCCTTCTGGTTTTACCGGACGCCGCGCTTGAATGCGAATCCCTGGCAGAATAATTTTAATAAGATTGGCAAAGAGCAGTTTGTCCAGAATATTTACGGCGGCAGCATTGGCGGTCCGATCAAGAAGAATCGCACCTTCTATTTTGCGAATTGGCAGGAGCTACGGGCGATCCGCAATGTTACTTCGCAGGCGACGGTACTGACAGCGGAGGCCCGGGCGGGTAACTTCCGCTTTGTCCCCGGGGGGCGTAATTTGCCAGCGGGCGTGGCGAATGCCAGCGTCGATGCAAGTGGCAATGCGTTGGTGCCGCTGTCGAGTTACAACATCATTACGAATGACCCTTTGCGCGCCGGGCTTGACCCTACCGTGAAGGCCCTCATCGACCAGACTCCCCTGCCGAATCGCTTCGATGCCGGTGACGGCTTAAACACCGCAGGCTTCGTCTTCCGGCCCACCGAGACCGAAAAACAGCGTGACTTGACCTTGAAGGTCGACCACTTGATCAATAACAAAAACACCATCTTCGGCCGCGTCTACTACGGCTATCAGAATACCTATTGCGACGGTAGCAACGGCGGCTTGCCCCGCGTTCCCGGCGCGCCTTGCCTAGTGGATACTCTGCGGCTGCCGCGTAACTATGCCGTCAACTGGCGCAGTAACTTGAGCACGAACGTCACCAATGAGTTTGTGTCAGGCTGGAGTGAATATAACTTCGACTTCCCGAACCCCGTGCAGGACCTCTCGAAGCCCACCTTTGAGTCCGCTTATACCATTCCAATTGCTTACACCTTCAGCAATGCGCGCAAGCTGAATACGCTGCAGTTTGTCGATAACCTCAGTTGGTTTACGGGTAAGCACGCTTTCAAAGCCGGCCTCAACTTCCGGCTCACCCAACATCTCGATACCCGCTCCAGCGTGGGCGGCCAAAATTCCGGTTTAGTCGTGAACTTCGATCGCAACGTCAATGCGGTCGACCCCCTGGCCTTCGGATTACCAGCGGCCATTCAACAAGCCAACGATCGCCCGGCGCTCGAGACCATGATCAATACCTTACTGGGACGCGTTGGTCAGGCCCGGCAAGGCTTCGTCGCCCAAGGCAATCAGTTTGTCAGAGGTACTTTCAACTTCGACGCCCGTTACTACGAGTACGACTTCTACTTTCAGGACACCTGGAAGGTGCGCAAGAACCTGACGATCGACTACGGCTTACGGCTGGATGCGCGCAAGGCTCCGACCTCGGCGGGGTCGACGCCGATTCTGGTTCCGACGGCGGTGCCGGTGGCTGGCGGGGCGGCTTCAAACACGGTGAGTTGGCAAGCCGGCAAGCTGTGGAAGAGCGACTGGAATAACTTCGGACCTTCGGTGGGCCTTGCCTGGGATCCTTTGGGCGACGGCAAGACGAGTATCCGGACCAATTACCGGCTGGCTTATGACCGGGTGCCGTCGTTCCTGATTTCGAGCTTCGTTTTGCCCAACATGCCGGGCAGTACTTTAGGCATCACGGACATTGCCTTTGGAGCGGGCGGCGGACGCCTGCGGAATTTGCCCGCGCTTTCGACGACAAGGACGCCGGAATCGCTGCGGACGCCGATCCCGTTCAGCGCCAACTCCAATACGGTGGTCGACCCCAACTTCGAGACGCCGCAAACCCATATGTGGAGCTTCGGTGTGCAGCGCGAAGTGGCCAAACGGACGATGGTGGAAGTGAACTACATCGGACGCCGCGCCACCAATTTGCTGGGTGGCTATAACGCCAATCAGGCCAATCTGCGGAGCAATGGATTCCTGGATGCCTTTAAGACCGTGGCGGCGGGCGGCGAGAGTGCGCTGTTCGACAGTATCTTCCGGGCTGATAGCCGCCGGGGAGCGACGGAGACGGGTGCCGGAATCGCGAGACGCCTCTATGGCCCCACGTTTGCGCTGAACAATGTGGGCGGCTTGGCAGCGACCTTGGCGTCGCAGCCGCAATCGGGCACAAATTTGCCCAACGCCTCAGGTTTGGGCCCGTATTTCTTCACGCCCTATCCGCAGTATCAAGGGGGCTTGTTCGTGGTGGATTCCAATGATTTTTCAACGTATCACTCCTTGCAGGCCAGCTTCACGCGGCAGTTCGCGCGCGGTGCCAGCTTCACGGCGAATTACATCCTGGCGAAGAGCTTGGACACGCGCAGCTTCGACCCGGTGTTCACCTT
Organism: Bryobacteraceae bacterium; assembly: GCA_031367405.1. GTDB lineage: Bacteria > Acidobacteriota > Terriglobia > Bryobacterales > Bryobacteraceae > JALHNI01. Next base: position 22,163 of record JANLPT010000067.1, on the reverse strand, counting down.
GGCCAGCTCGGGCAACGCGCAATCGGCCGGAAGCACGCCGTTCGACATCAACAATCGCCGTTTGAACTATGGACTTTCAGACTTTGACCGGCGGCACTCGCTGTTTTCGAATTTCGTCTACGAACTGCCGTTTGGCAAGGGCAAAACAATGGGTGGCAACGCCGGGCCGTGGATGAACCGGCTGATCGGCGGCTGGCAGGCGGCGGGTCTTTTCCGCTGGACGAGCGGCCGGCCATTCTCGGTCTATTCGGGGGCCAACACCTTTAACAGCGTGGTGCAGTCGTTTGCGAATTGCAATGGCTGTGGCCGGACGATTGGCGATGTGCGGGATGAGAATGGCTTTAATTGGTTCTTCGACCCTACGGAGCGTGCGAAGTATACGGCACCGGCGGCGGGCGAGCTGGGCAACACGGGCCGCAATTCGGTGCGCGGCCCCAGCTTCATCAACCTCGACGCGAGCTTCGCGAAGAAAGTCGCGATTACGGAGCGATTCAGCCTGGAGATTCGCGCCGATGTCAGCAATTTGACGAACACACCGTCATTCAATGGCCCCACGGCGACGCTGACCAGTACCACTTTCGGACGAATCGGCGCCGATGTGGCGAGCAGTGCCCGCCAGATCATGTTGGGGACGAAGATCAACTTTTAGGGGGTAGCGCTCGGATTAGCCCTTGGACGCCGAAACTTTCTCCAGCAGCTTGCGAGCTTCTTCGCGGGGACGGTCGTCGGGAGTGAGCTTCGCCTTCAGGTAGCGCTCCAGGAGACGGCGAGCCTCGGCTAGCTTCTGGCCATGTTCGACGTAGGTCTCGGCTCGCTCAATCAGGAGTTTCGGGCTTTCGGGGTTGATTTGAGCGGCTCGGGCGAAGGCCGCCTCGCTTTCGTTTTGTTTGCCGCGTTTGGCGAAGAATTTGGCGAGGTCGATCAAGCGGCCAATCTGGTTGGGAGCGAGTTCGGCGGCGCGGCGAAGTTGAGCTTCGGCCTGACCCCAGTCCTTCTTTTCTTCCGCGAGCCGGGACTCGGCGAAGTGCCGTTCAGCCGGATCGAGAGCCGCGATTTTGTCGATCAGAGCGGCCGCTTTGTCATGGCCACCGCCTAAGAATCCGGGCGCTTGCAAATAATATTGAAATAAATCGCCCAACGCTTCGCTGTTTTTGGGGTCGAGTTGGACGGCGCGCTCAAAACTCTGCCGCGCCTTGGAAGCGTGGGCGGGGGCGGTGAGGAAGGTGGACATTTCCGCTCGCCGCCCGTAGGCGCGACCGAGCCAAAGGTGGTACTCGGCATTCTCGGGTAACAAAACGACGGCTTTCTCAAACAGCGTGGAGGCGTGTTTGAAGTCGTTCTTCATGAAGAAGTTACGGCCGCGGAGCGCCATCACCGGGCCGGTGCCGGGCTGCGTGGCGAGGGCCTTTAAGGAATCGTCGTAAAACGTCTGATCGTATAGAGTTTTGGCTTGGTCAAAAGCCGAATCGGCGGCCATTAACCCAAGGACAAAACTAAACCCTACCCAAGTGCGAACAAGCATAATTACCCTTTTGGATGGTACCGCATGCCAATTGGTTGCGAATAGTCGTAACGCCCGATGCCCCCATCGGCGTCGAATGCAATGAGCCGGTGTAGTATCCTGAGAAAGTTTGCGTTTTGGTTCGGTAAAGAATAGGGAGAAGCTCCATGTTGAAGATCATGCAGAAAATCACGGTATTGGCGGGCTTGGTGGCTGGGTTCACTTGGGCCCAAACGGGCGCGATTGAGGGGACGGTGAAGGGTCCCGATGGCAAGCCGCTGGTCGGTGCCTGGATTAAGATCGAGCGAACGGACATCAAGGGCGAGTACTTGTGCGACTCCAAGAAGAAGGGCGACTTCTTCCACGCGGGTTTGCCCCTCGGCACCTACAATGTGTACCTCTACACGGGAGCCAGTAAGGTGAAGGGCAAGCTGGAGGGCGGCGAATTGGTGGACCAGGTGAAGAACGTGCGGACTCGCTTGGGTGATCCGGTCCCGATCAACTTCGACCTGGCTGAGCGGGCCAACCGGCAAGCGGCGGTGCAGAAAGCCGCTGAAACCGGCACCGTGACGGCCGAGGTGGCGCGCGACATGTCGCCGGAGCAAAAGGCGGCGTTGGAGAAAGCGATGAAGGAACGCTCAGCGTCCATGGCCAAGAATAAGGAATTGAATGACTCCTTCAACGGCGGCATGGAAGCGCTGAAGGGCCAGAACTACCCCACGGCGGTGGAGCAATTCACGAAGGCATCGGTGATGGATCCGAAGCAGCATGTGATCTGGGCGCAGTTGGCGGAGAGCTACTCCGGCCTGGCACGGTCACAGAAGGGGCCGGAAGCAGACGCGTCGCTGGTGAAGACCTATGAGAGCTTCCAGAAGGCGATCGAGCTGAAGCCGGACGATGCGTCTTACATCAACAACTACGCGCTGGCGTTAGCCCGCGGGAAGAAGTTTACCGAAGCGCAACAGGAACTCGAAAAGGCAGCCACGCTCGACCCCACCAATGGCGGCAAATACTTCTACAATCTGGGCGCGTTGCTGACCAATGCCAATCAGAGCGAAGCGGCCGGCGCGGCGTTCAAGCGGGCTATTGAGTCGGACCCCGACTACGCCGATGCTCAGTATCAATACGGCATTTACCTGACCGGTAAGGCGAAGACGAAAGCCGATGGCTCACTCGAATTTCCGGCGGGGACGGGAGAAGCCTTCCAAAAGTATGTCGCGCTGAAGCCCGACGGACCTTTCGCGGAATCGGCGAAGGGTATGCTGCAAGCGATGGGCCAGAAAATTGACACCAGCTATCAGAACCCGTCCGCGAAGAAGGGTGCGGCGCCGGCTAAGCCGCCGGCGGCGAAGAAGAAGTAGTCATCGATCGTTCTGGAGGCGCCCGCAGAACCCTACTGCGGGCGCTTTTTGTATGGAGGGTGAGGAGCTTTCTATGATCCGCATGATCGTTATATTTTTGGGCGGGATCATTGCCATCACGATCTTGCGCGCGGCGATGGGTCTGATTGGCAAGGCGATGGGCGACCTGGTGAACCAGCCTTCGGCCGGCAGTCCGGCGGCGGCCAGCAAGGGAGCTTTGAAGAAGTGTGCGGTGTGCGGCGTTCACGCGCCTCCCCATTTAACGCGCGGCGATCTAAACTATTGCTCACCGGAATGTGCCGCGAAGGCGTAAACTAGCGGCTAATGCGTCGACGAAACTTTCTTCCTCTTTTGACTTTGCCCGCCTGGAGCGCCAAGGGCCGTCTGCGGACCGCTATCTGTGCCTACTCATTCCGTGATGCTCTGCAAAAGGGCACGATGAAATATGAAGATTTGGTGCCTTTGGCGGTGGAAAACGAAGTGGACGGGCTCGACCTGACTGTGTATTGGTTTCCTTCCACCGAAGCCGCATTCCTGCTGCCTCTGAAGCGCCTCGCCTACCGGCAGGGAGTGGAGATCTATTCGATCTGCGTGCGCACGAATATGTGCCAGCCCACGGCGGAACTGCGCGACAAGGAGGTGGCCGACGTGAAGAAGTGGATCGACGTGGCGGCCAGCCTTGGCGCGGGACATATTCGCGTTTTTGGCGGTGCGGTGCCGAAGACGTCGACGGAGGACGAAGCCGCGAAGTGGGTGGTGGACGTCTTATCGCGCGGCGCGGCGTATGCCGCTGAACGCGGCGTGATTCTAGGCCTGGAGAATCACGGCGGCATCACGGCGCGGGCGTCGCGCATTGTGGAGATCATCAAGAAAGTGAACTCGCCCTGGGCCGCCGTCAATCTGGATACGGGCAACTTTACGGAGGACGCCTATGAGCAGATTGCCCAGATTCTGCCATACGCGGCCAATGTCCAGTTCAAGACGGACATTCGCGTGGCGGGCGGCAAGTTGGAACCGGCCGATTGGGACCGGCTGACGAAGATGATCGCCGGCGGCGGCTATCGCGGCTACTTGTCGCTTGAGTACGAGAACAAAGAAGACGCGTCGGTCCACGTGCCGCCGCTCCTCAAGAAATTGAATGCGCTGGCCCGAAAATATTCGGCGTAGATTCTTTTTCGACTTCCCGATATCGATATAATCGAGCCTCCACATGAAATACCGGTACCGGGCGCTCGGCTTTCTTTTCTTCCTCTCGATCATCACTTATGTGGATCGAGTCTGCATCAACCTGCTGGGCAAGGACATGCAGAAAGAGCTGGGAATCACACCGGATCGCTGGGGCTGGATTCTTGGGGCCTTTGCACTTTCCTACGCCGTCTTTGAGATTCCTACCGGGGCCATGGCGGACCGGGTTGGTCCGCGCAAGACGGCCGCGCGCATCGTCGTGTGGTGGTCCATCTTCACCAGCCTCACCGGACTCACGCAGAACTTCTGGCAGCTGATCAGTTGCCGTTTTCTATTCGGCGCGGGCGAAGCGGGAGCCTTCCCCACGGCTTCGGCGGCCATTTCCCGCTGGTTCCCGTTAAAGGAAAGAGCGCGCGCGACGGGCTTCGTTTGGATGGGTAGCCGCGTGGGGGGGGCGCTTTCGCCATTTATCGTGCTTACCTTGGCCGAGACGCTTTCCTGGCGGGGCACCTTTGCCGTATTCGCCGTGTTCGGAGTGATTTGGGTATCGGTTTGGTATTGGTGGTTTCGCGATACGCCCCAGCAGATGCCCGAGGTGAGTGCGGCGGAACTGGCGGAGATCGGCCCTGCGCCCGAACGGCAGACTCATGGTTTGCCTTGGCGCATCGCGCTGCGGGATAGCAATTTCTGGACGTTGCTGCTGATGTATCACACTTACTGCTGGGGCTCATTTTTTTATCTGAGTTGGCTTACTGACTATCTGCGCGAAGGCCGGGGTTACGACAATGCCGACCTGAAATCGATTGCCTGGCTGCCGTTTGCTTGCGGCGCTTGCGGCAATCTGTTCGGCGGCTGGTTAAGCGACCGGCTCTGCGGAAAAATCGGCTTGAAGTGGGCGCGGTGCGGTGTGGGCGCGGGCGGCCTATTTCTGTCAGGCTTGTTTATGATGGCGACTCACTTTGCCCCAGGCAAACTGCTGCCGCTGGTTTTGCTGGCGCTGGGGTATGGCTCGATGGACGCAATGTTACCGGTCGCTTGGGCCGTGTGCCTCGATATTGGCCGGAAGTATGCGGGCTCAGTGAGCGGGACGATGAATATGGCCGGGCAGCTGGGCTCATTTATGTCGGCGCTCGCGTTCGGCTATTTTGTGAAAGGCTTGATGGGGGCGGGCTGGAGTAAGCCGGATGCTTATAACTTTCCGCTGTTGCCGTTTTCGATCATGCTGCTGATCAGTGCGGGGTTGTTTCTGCGTGTCGACCCAAATCGGCAATTGATTCCCGAGTCGAAACCGGCTTCCGGGTTGAAGGCGGCATAGGCGAATCCCGCAACGCGAGCGCCAGCGGGATGAGGGCGTGCGCGGTGTCTGGATCGGGCGATACACCTTGGAAAGCGACATAGTCGTCGCCACTGAGCGGCACCCGTGTTTCCCAGCCCGCCGGATGTTGTTCGCCGTTGGAGGACCAGACCCGCTCACCGAGACGCAGATGTACCTTTCCCAAACCCAACTTCTCGCTGGCGGCGTGCAGATGGCCCCAGTAATCGTCAGCATTTTGGGCTGTAGCCAGGCCGCTCTTCATGCGGTCGACGATAATCGCGTCGCGCACGATCTGGCGCCAGCGATTTCCTAGCAGTGACCGTCGTGCCGACCGGAACTCAGTGAATCCCAAGTGGCTGACGGCCACCCACACCAAGCCCGCGAAAGCCACGACGAGGAAGGCTGTGAGTTGCGGGCCCGATTGGCTGGCCCACAAGGAAACGAGCCCCGCGATGCCACAGCCGAGGTAACAAATCAAGGCGACATGACGAGGCCGCAGACCGCGGGCCAGTAGGCGGTGATGAATGTGGCCGCGATCGGCACCGAAAATCGGTTGCATGTTGAGAAAGCGGCGGCCGATCGCCAAGCCTACATCGAGGAAGGGCAGCGTGAGTAACATCATCGGTGCCACCATGCCAAGGGCGGTGGCCGTCTTGTAACTCCAGATCAGACCGAAGCAGCCGAGCAGGAAGCCGATCGTCAAGCTGCCGGAATCGCCTAGAAAGATAGACGCCGGCTCGAAGTTATAACGCAAAAATCCAACGAGGCAACCGGCCAAGGGCGCGGTGACAATGGCCAATAAAATATTGCCATGAATCAACGCCGCGGCGAACATCGTCAAGGCGGCGAAGAGACTGACGCCGGCGGCGAGCCCATCGACGCCATCGATCAGATTGACGGCATTCGTGGTGCCGACTAACCAAAGCACGGTCATGGGCAGGCCCCACCATTCATCGCCGCCCATGCGAACCCCGGCGGAGTAGGCCGTCAGCGCCGCGCACACCTCGGCGACGATTTTGGTGAACGGCCGTAAGCCGCGTAAATCGTCCACCAGCCCCATGAGGAATACCAGTGACACGGCCGGCAACAGCCGCAGTATCTGATTCCATTGCGATCGCGCTTCAAAACTGGCCGAGAGAGGCAACGCCGCGAACAGCAGTAAGCTCAACGCGTAGGCCGCCATGATGGCTACTCCGCCCAGCCGTGGAACCGCCTGGGTGTGAAGCTTGCGGTGGTCCGGCTGGTCAAGCCAGCCCTGAGCCCGGCACAAATTGCGGACGGCGGGCGTCAGCACCCAGGCGAGCAGGGCCGATAGACCGATGAGAAACGCCAGTGAGTACACGCTTCGCTCCTTTGACTAAGCCAATTGTTCAGCGATGGCTGGACGCACCGAGTCAACCTGTTGGACTAATTGCCCCACGCGACTTTGTAGCTGCATCATCATGGACTGTAACTCGGCTAGGGACTGCGTGGAAGGCGAGTCCTGGGTGGAGGTGCCGACGCTGGTCCCGGACTTGTCCGCCTGCCGCAGAACAGCGCTGCGGGCAAAATCGGAAATGCTGCGCGCCCCTTGGGCCATGCACGCTTCCCGCAAATAGACGAACTCTTCTTCGGTCAAACGAAAATTCACCAGTCGATTTCTGGGTTTCAAAATACTCATTGCCATCCTCCTGCGGTCATACTCATCTTGTTCTCCATCCTCCGGATCCGGTCGCGGTCAATTTCCACCGACACCGACCTTTGGAGTAACTCCACACTGATCACCACGCGGCAGTTGCCCTTTGTTTCAAGCAACCAACCGCACAAGCCCCGCATGGGGCCATCTGTCACTTCCACCCGGTCGCCGCGTACCAAATATTCGCAGCTTTTCAGCGGAGATCCGGATTCGAGCGCCATCCGCAGCGCCGCTAGTTCAGCCTCGTCCACCGGTGCCGCTTCACGTCCAAACCCTACAATCTGGCGGACGCCGGGCGTCGTCATTACCGGCAATCGCCGCGAGGCGTCAAAACGGCAGAACACATAGCCGGGAAACAAGGGAAGGTCCACTCGCTTTACCCGGTCGCTCCAGCGCCGCTCGCTCGCGATGGCCGGAAAGAAGGTTTCGTAACTCTTCTGCGCTAAGGCGGCTTCGACGGCTCGCTCCGCTTGGGGTTTTACGACAATCGCGTACCAATTCATGCCAAGTTCCTTTTGAGGGAGTTTTTTGGCACTGTTGCTGTGCCGCTGCTGTGCCGCATCTTCTGTCCCACACTAATCATCGGAATGCATGCGGGGGCGGATGATTCGGCCAATTCATATTTGAGAGATAGGTGAGAGGCGTCGAGGGGAATAGTCATCCGGCGATGCCGTGGGATATACCGTTCATTCGTTTGCGGTATGGTTGTGCTAGATTTCGAAATAACCCCATGCTATTTTTCGGGAGGACTTGTACTTTGATGTTTTGTACTTGGCACGTTACTTTCGCTACGCTTTTGGCGTCGTCCATGGCGTTCTGCGCCAAGCCATCCGCGTTGCCGGTTTGGTATGAGGCGGTGGCTGGTGGCGGGTTTCTGAGCCGTCAGGGCCCGGTGCAACTGGCGCTTGAACCGGACCGGCTGCGCTGGCAATTTGCCGGTGAGGGGGCAGTTGAGGCCACGTTCGCGGGGCCGCAGCTTGGCCAACCGAAGCTGGTGGGTGAGCAGCCACTTTTGGCGCGTGCTAATTATCTGACGGCGACCCGTCAAGGGACGGCGGCGCTTTACCAGCGCGCCCGTTACCGTAATCTTTACCCCGGCGTCGACCTGGTGTTTCATGGTCAACAATCGGAACCGGAATTTGATTTCGAGATTGCGGCCGGTGCCAGCGCGTCGCAGATTCGCCTGAATCTTCGCGGTCACCGGCGGCTGGCGGTGGCACCGGACGGCTCGCTGCAGATCGATGCCGCTGGCGGACAGATACGCTGGCATAGGCCAGTGGTGATCCAGGATGGCGCGCGGATCGAAGGCCGGTTCCGGTTGCTGAGTGCGAACGCCGTCGGCTTTATCTTGGGTCCGCATGACCGCGCCAAGCCGTTGGTGATCGATCCAACTCTGAGTTACTCCACTTACTTCGGCGCGTCAGGCAACGATGGCGGACTCTCCATCACCACTGACTCGACCGGCAACGTGTATATTGCCGGTTTGACCACTTCGCCGGACTTACCCGTGAGCCGCACGGCCGCGCAGAGTGCTTATGGCGGGCAAGCCAGCGCCATTAATAGCGGCGATACTTTTGTGGCCAAGTTTACCGCCGCAGGTGCCATTTCCTTCGTCACCTACTTAGGCGGCAGCGGCGATGACACTCCGGGAGGGATTGCGGTTGACCTTTCGGGGAACGTCTATGTCACGGGTATGACCACCTCACGTAACTTCCCAGTGACGGCCAACGCGCCGCAGCGCACTTACGGTGGCGCCGGCGGTGGACAGTTACTTCCAGCGGGCGACGCTTACGTGGTAAAGCTGAACCCCACGGGCAGCCAAATTCTTTACGCGACTTATCTGGGCGGCACATCCGATGACGCGGGTAACGCTATTGCCGTAGATGCCCTTGGCAACGCATACATTGCGGGCAGCACGGCTTCGAGCGCGTTTCCGGTGACGGAAGGCGCTTTTCAGACGACTTATAAGGGCAACATTGGCCAGCCTAGCTTGCCAAGGTTCGGCATGCCCTTTCGCCGCCGCGGCGATGTGTTCGTGACGAAGATCAATCCCGGCGGTACGGCATTGCTTTACTCCACTCTGCTGGGTGGACAACGGGAGGAGGTGCCGCGCGCCCTGGCAATTGACGCTCAGGGCAATGCTTACATCGCTGGTTACACATTGTCGGGAGATTTTCCGGTTACCGCGAACGCCTATCAGCGGCAGCATCGCGGCTCTGATCTTTCTAACGAGTTCTTTAATCTCGGCGATGCTTTCATTACGAAGCTCAACCCTTCCGGCACGGGCTTGGTCTACTCGACTTATTTAGGCGGTACAGGCGATGACGTGATTGCCGGGTTGACGCTGGATGCGGCGGCCAATGTTTACGTGACGGGCGCGACGAGTTCAAAGGACTTTCCCGTCACCGCCGGAGTCTACTCCACGCGCAATCGGGGTCCGGTGGATGGGGCGTTTGAATCGGTGGACGATGACCAGTTGTGGGGCGATGGTTTTGTGGCTAAGCTGAGTGCCGATGGTAGTAGACTCTTACTCGCGACTTACTTTGGCGGCACAGGCGATGACATCCCGGTGGGTATCGCGCTCGATCAATCGGGTAACATCATCATTGCCGGTATGACAGTTTCCCCGAACCTCCCGGTAACTGCCGATGCGGCCCAATCTCAGTTTGGCGGCCGGGCCCGGACGTTCCCGGGCCAGTGGATCGGCGACGGCTTCGTGGCCGAGTTCAATCCAGCATTGTCTTCGCTTCTGTATGCAACTTACTTGGGCGGCGCGCTGGATGATGTGATCGGTGGCTTGGCGCTCGATCGTAATGGGAATTTGTGGCTCACGGGCAGCACCGCTTCCCTGAATTGGCCTACCCGTGGCACACCCGTGCAAGCGAATTTTGGCGGCTCCATGGCGACGCAATACTTTCGCGGCGACGCCTTTCTGAGCCGGGTTGAGGGCTTCGCTCCGCCCACGGGGCCTTCCGTGGCCATCCGGTCCATCGCGAATGCCGCGAACTACGGAACAAAGCTGGCTCCCGGCATGATTTTCGTAGCCTTCACCACTGCGGCGGGGCCGAAGGATTTAGTGGGCGCGGCGCTAACGCCGGGCGGCCTGTACGATACTGTCCGGTCGGAGACGCGCTTTTTGTTCGATGGGGTAGCGGCACCGTTAATCTACGTCCGGGAGGATCAATCGAGTGGCATGGTGCCTTACTCGACCGCCGGTAAGTCCAGCGTGCAGGTCATCGTGGAATATAAAGGGCAACGCTCGGCACCAGTTACATTGCCAGTTAGTACCGCCGCGCCGGGTTTGTTTTCGGTGAACCAGGCAGGCACGGGGCCAGGCTCGATTTACAATCAGGATAGTTCGTTGAACACGGTGGCTAACCCCGCGGCCAAAGGGGCCATTGTGGTGTTGTTTGGAACGGGCGAAGGGCAAACCGTGCCGGCCGGAGTGGACGGGAAGATCGCGGCTACTGAATTTCCTAAACCCAACCAAGCCGTGACAGCCACGGTGGCCGGACGTAACGCGACGATTCTCTACGCGGGCGCGATTCCGGGCCAAGTGGCGGGCCTTTTTCAAATCAATATCCAATTACCCGCTGACGTGCCGTCTGGCAATCAGGAGGTGATTGTCAACGTGGGAGGTATTGCTTCGCAGGCGAATCTCACCGTAGCGGTGCGTTGAGTGAGCCTTTCGCGGAAATCAACGGAAATCAACCGTGCGGCCCAGAATCGTGACGGGTAAGATGAAGCCGCTGGACAGACCCCGGGCCTGGAAAGGAACCGGTCCGGCGGCTGAAATTAAGAAGACGAGGTTCAAAGGCATCGTACTTTCAATTTCGGTGGCGGGCAAATTCGCTAACGCCTCGGGCGGAATGGTGAACTGATTCCCGCCATTGGCTGCCGCACAGAGGCAAGCGCCGAAGGCGGTGGTGGAGTGCTTTACACTCAGTGCCAGAAGATAGAGCGGCGAGTCTTTATCGCCCCCTGACCAACTTACTTTGAGGCCTCGCTGGCGCGGAATGGAGTCCTGCTGCATGACGCCTCTGGCCTGTAACTCTCGCGGCATCGGAAACGGGGCGACGAAGGGCCCCACGTCTTCTCCACCGGGTGACTCGGCTAGATAGTCACCAGCCTTGAGATAGAGCGGTTGAGCGGCTCGTGAGTAGTCGGGACGCTCGCCGCCCAGGAAGGCGAAGTAACCATCGCCTTGGGCCAAACGGGGAATCGCTTTGTGGCCCGCCGGACCTTGCAGTGTGATCCCCGGTCCGGCGCGCATCACGGGCCCCGGCGATCGTCCGCGCAGTAGTTCGAGTAAGTTCTGGCGCAGCCCAAAATTCTGTTGGGACAAGCCGTGAAACGTGATACAACTGCCGGTTGGTGGCAGCATCTCAACGGGCAGTGGATGGTGGGCGTCAGCCGAAGACAAAAAGAAATGCCATGCCGCTTCTTCATCCGTGAACTCCAAGCCTGATTGCCCTGGTAACTCAATCCGCAATTTCAGGCGGGTGAGCAGTAAGAGCCCGATCGGCGATTGGTTAGTCAGTTGAACGGCCGGCCAGAACTTCTCCGCCCGGCAAGGGGAACCGGCCAGGGCGATGGGAAGGGTGACGCTGTTGCCGGCCAGTCCGCTACGATAACGGAGCTGCACGGGGACGTGGCAACCGAGGGGCGCGCCGGCGGGAATTTCCAGGTGTAACTCGGCGCGGCCAGCGGCCAATGGGATCCAGCGGGCGTTGACGATGGCTCCGGCCAGGCTGAGAAGGAAGTCTTTGGCGCTGCCGGTTGCTTCGAGAGCAATTTCGTCGCCCCGATGCGCCGGATGCAGTGGATCGATGGGCGTGCGCTTGCCGTCCGGCTTCAATCTGGCAGCCAGGGCGGGGCCCCAGCCTTGATTGTTGAGGCTGTAGAGTCCACCGCTGCGGGAGGCAATGGAGATTCCGTAGGGGCGGCTCTCGCCGTCGTCATTGCTCAGCGTGAGGGAGGCGGGACCCGCAGGTAGATCGGCTGGCAATTGCCAGACAGCTTGATTGCGGGAGGCTTCGAGGGCCGCGACACTCCAAGTTCGTTCACCGGAACGGAGGCGCAGGGACGGCTGCGGGGGAAAGCGGAGGCCGTCGATGACCATGCGGCTTCCGGGAGAAAGAGCGCCGCCGGGCAGCGATGGCGGAATGCGGCTGGCTTCGTTGCGGATGCCTTCTTGAAGAATGGCGGGGGGCTGCGCGATGACGGGAATTGGCGCGAGCGACGCGAGGGCGATCCATGTTGCTATTTGTAATACGAAAGTGTTTCCGGGCACGGCAACTTATAGCGTAGCCCAATGAGCTCTCAACAACGCTGGTTAGGCCGATAAGGAGGATTGAAGCGGGCCTAACGCTTCATCGCACCCATGAATTCCCTATTGCAAGATTCACCTATCGCGCGCCAACCCCGTTTCGCCTCGGCGGGCACAAGTGTCTTGGTCCACTTGGCGGTGGTCGGCTGCTTGTTACTGATCAGCGGGCCCGTGTGGAAGGCAATTCCGCAGCGCGCGGTGACGACGCTGGTGGCTCCAGCGCGGCTCGCGCCATTGGCGATGGTGCGCCCGAAACTTCGACGAGCATCGGCGATGTCGAGTGCAGTTGCCTCGCCGATGCTGCCGCCTGCCTTGAGGCGCGTAACGTCCGTTCAATCCTCGACGCGGGCAGCGCTGCGCATTGAAAGTCTGCTTGAGAACGCGCCGGTATCGGTACCAGTGCCGGTATCGGTGCCGCTGCCGCCGCTACCCACTCTTTCGCTGCCCGTGCTGCCGATGAAACCCTCGGTGCAAGTGGGGTTGCTCGATACCCCAAGCGCCATGGCGACGCCGGCGCGTACGGCTGGCGGCATGGCGGGTTTTGACTCAGGAATGGCCGGCAAAAGTGAGGGAAGGCGACGGATCGCCCGTAGTGGTTTCGATGAAGGGCCATCGGGAAGCGCCGTGCCGGGAAGACGCGCGTTGTCGAGCGGTGGCTTTGACCAAATCGAAGCGCCTGCGGCACGGTTGACGGTGGCGAAAGTGGTGACCACGCCTTTCGAAGGCATCGAAATTCTAGAGAAGCCGCGGCCCGTCTACACCGATGAAGCGCGGCGCTTAAGGATTGAAGGCACCGTGCAGCTAAGAGTGGTATTCGGTGCGGCGGGCCAAATCCGCGTCGTTGCGGTGGTGAAAGGCCTGGGCCACGGGCTGGATGAAGCTGCGGTGCAGGCGGCGGAAGCAATTCGCTTTCGCCCCGCTCGCCGCGATGGGCGTCCCGTGGATGCGCCGGCAGTTATCCAAATTCAGTTTCAGATTGCGTAACAACTTACTCACCGGAGGAAAAATGATCGCCCGACTTTGCTTAGCCCTTGTGGCCACCCTCGCCTGCGCACAGACCCCGACCAAAGAGTCCGGCGCGGTGGATCGTCTGCTCGACGAGATTGTGAAAAATGAACAAGACTTTCTGGCACAGATGCGGACCCTCAATCCAATTATTGAGACTTACTTACAGGAGGACCCGGAAGGGCCCGATGAGGGTCCGCGCGATGACCAGTACTTTTTGGGCCGCGTGACGCTGGGGGGCGGCATCGACTACGATTCGTTTCTTGACTCCGCCACCATCCGCCAACGCGCGCACGGCCGGCAAATCATCTTCAAACCAGCGGGTTTCGCGCAGATGATGATTCCGGATGCGACGAACTTCGATCGTCAGACTTATAGCTTCGAGTATGTGCGCCGCGAATTTCTGGGCGAGGTGCGGTGCCTGGTATTTGACGTTGCGCCGCGGATGGAATCGTCGCCGGGCCGTTTTATTGGACGCATTTGGGTGGATGATCGTGAGCGCCGCATCGTCCGGCTCAATGGCAGCTTTACGCCCGCGAAGGTGTCGCGGTGGGGGGCCAATGTCGAGTTATATTTCAATTTCGATAGCTGGCGAGTGAACGTTGCGCCCGGCCGCTGGGTGCCGGCCTACGTCTATATCGAGAATGCCAACCCCGCTACGGCCAAGCAGCGGGTGCCGCGATTCAAGGCGCAGACGCGCTTCTGGGGTTATGACGTGGGCGGTGGCAGTAAGTTGAGTGAGTTGACCAGCATGCTGGTGGAATCGGAGTCTTCCGTGGATGACGGCGGCAGTGCCAAGCAGAATTCGCCGCTGGAGAGCCAGCGGATGTGGGAGCGCCAAGCGGAAGAGAACGTGTTGGAGCGTCTGGATAAGGCGGGCTTACTCGCGCCCAAGGGGGACGTGGATAAGGTGTTGAACGCCGTCGTAAACAATTTACTGGCCACCAATAATCTGAATATCGACATTGAATGCCGGGTGTTGATGACCACGCCGCTGGAAACGTTTTCCGTCGGCCGGGCCATCGTCATCAGCCGCGGCTTGATCGACGTACTGCCCGACGAAGCGAGCCTGGCGATGGTGCTGGCGGGCGAGGTGGCGCACATCGCCTTGGGCCATCGCACGGAGACGCAGTTTGCCTTCGCCAACCGGACGATGCTGACCGATGCTCAGGTGTTGAATCGCTTTCGCTTCCGCCGGCCCGAGCTGGAAGCGTGGGCCGCAGGCAAGCGCGCCATTGAGTATCTGAAGAAATCGCCTTATCAGGAAAAGCTGGGCAATGCGGGATTGTTTCTCAAGGCGCTGGCCGCGAAGGCGCCTAAGTTACCCGGCTTGATTCAAGCAAACTTGGGTAACCAGTTGGCTACCGGCGAGACGTTTCTGCAATTGAACGAACTGGCGCAGAAAGCGCCCGCCTTAGCGGAAGGCAAGGTGGAACAGATCGCCGCTTTGCCTTTGGGTTCGCGGATTAAAGCGGACCCCTGGTCGAATCGACTTACGTTGCTAAAGACTAAGTCGGTGGCGCTGTTATCGGCGCGCGAAAAGCTGCCTTTTGAGGTGACACCGTTCGTCCTGCATCTTACCCGGGCGGCTGTGCCTAAGGTGGCGGGTCCAACGGGCGAGTAAGTCGGAATGATTGGCAAGCCCCTGGATTTCAAAGAACGCAGGCCGGAGGCCCACGCCGGTTTAGCCGGACTTATCGCTTCGCTAGGCCGCGCATGGCCGCCGCCAGAAATTGGCCGGTGTACGATCCTGGCAGCTCCGCAATCTGCTCCGGTGTGCCGACGCCGACCACCAGGCCGCCACCGGCACCGCCTTCGGGGCCGAGGTCGATGATCCAGTCCGCCGCTCGGATAACGTCCATATTGTGCTCAATCAGCAGGACGCTGCCACCTTGCTCGATTAGCTTTTGAAACGCCGTGAGTAACTTGGCGATGTCGTCGAAGTGCAAGCCGGTGGTGGGTTCGTCGAAAATAAACAAGGTGCCCGCACAACTCGCTAGGGCTAAGTGTGCCGCCAGTTTGACCCGTTGCGCTTCGCCGCCCGAGAGCGTCGTTGCCGATTGCCCCAATCGCAGATACCCTAAGCCGACCTCGTCCAGCACGCGCAGTTTATTGAACAGCTTAGGCTGGTCAGCGAAGAAGGCCATCGCTTCAGCAATACTGAGGCGCAGCACCTGATGGATGTCCAATTCGCGATACTTAATCTCGAGCAACGATGGCTTGTAGCGTGTGCCTTTGCAGTCGTCGCAAACGAGCTCGACGTCGGCCAGGAACTGCATTTCCACGGTGACCGTGCCGTCGCCCTGGCAGGTTTCGCAGCGGCCGCCTGGGATGTTGAACGAGAAATGGCCCGCCGCATAGCCGCGCTTTTTCGCTTCCGGCGTGGACGCGAAGAGCTCGGATCAAGTCGAAGGCTTTTACGTAAGTGACGGGGTTGGAACGCGGCGTGCGGCCGATGGGTGATTGGTCGACCAGCACCACGTTCGATAACTGCTCCGCATGTTCGACGCTGCGGCAGGTCTGCCGGTCGGCGTTCTCGAACTCTTCCGTTTCTTTCGCGGAAGGCTCGCCTTCGCTCTTATAACGGCGCGCGAGCGTGCGGTGAATGACGTCATGGACCAACGTCGACTTACCCGAGCCGGACACGCCGGTGACGGCGACGAGTAAGTCCAGCGGGATTTCGACATCGATATTACGTAAGTTATTCGCGCGGCAGCCGCGAAAGGTCATTTGACGCTTCTTGTTTACCTTGCGGCGCTGGCCCGGGTTAGCCCGCGCGCTATTTTCCGCGCGAAGATGCACACCGGTGCGTGAGGGATGATCGGGCCAGCGGACTAACTCATCGAAGGTCCCCTCGTAAATCAACTGGCCGCCATGCTCGCCCGCCCCGGGGCCCAAATCAATCAAATGATCGGCGGCGCGCATCACGTCCGAGTCATGCTCGACAACCAGAATGGTATTGCCTAAATCGCGTAACTCATGCAGGATGCGAATCAACCGGCCGGTGTCGCGCGAATGCAAGCCGATGGACGGCTCGTCGAGCACATAGCAAGCGCCCACTAACTGCGAGCCCAGGCAGGTGGCTAACTGAATGCGCTGGGCCTCGCCGCCGGACAGAGTCGCCGACAGGCGATCGAGGGTGAGGTATTCGAGGCCCACATCGTTTAAGAAACGCAGCCGCTGCCGAATCTCCACCAGGATGCGGTCGGCGATGGCGCGGGCTTCATCGGGCAGGGTCATCTGGGCGAAAAAGGCGAGCGCTTCGGCAATATTCAGCTTCACGACATCGCCGATGGTACGGCCCGATAGCTGCACGTACAAAGCCTCGGGACGTAACCGGCTGCCGTCGCAATCGGCGCAGCGGGCGTAGCCCCGGTAGCGGCTGATGAAGACGCGCACGTGGACCTTATACTTTTTCTTCTCCACTTCGACGAAGAATTTGCGGACGCCCTCTTCGACCACCTTGCGCTGCTCACGGGTGAGTTCGCCATAGGGTGTCGTCCAGGGAAATTTAGCGGGCTGGCCGCGTTGAAACTCTTCGTAATGCCACTCGTAGGAGGGCTTGTTCCAGGGGTCGATTGCACCTTCGTCGAGGCTCTTGGTACGGTCCGGCACCACAAGATCCATGTCGTAGTCGATGGTGTTGCCGAAGCCCTGGCAACGCGGGCAGGCACCGAAAGGATTGTTGAAGCTGAACAGCCGAGGCTCCGGCGTCTGGAACTCCTTAAGGCACGTTTTGCAGCTGAACGCTTCGGAGAAGCGCAGCCGTCTCGCGGTGGGCGTTGCTTCTTCGAAGATCACTTCGCCGCCTTCGCGGTAGCAGACCTCGGTGGTATCGACGACGCGCTGGTGCAGGTCTTCACTGATGGCGAAGCGATCCACCAAGGCGAAAAGCGGCTGGGCGAAGTCGATGTCGAGCAAGCTTTCGGGGGAGGAGAACTCGAAGATGCGGCCGTTTTGGAAGAGGCGGTTGAAGCCTTTGGCGCGCAGTTCGAAGAGCCGGTCGCGCAGGTCGCCGGTGTCGACGCGCGCCTTGGTGACGGTCTTCAGCAGCGTCTTCTTATGCGTCTCGGCCTTCTTTACGGGGGCGGCTTTTTTCAGGCCCTCATCGGGAACGGCGGCGGCGGTTTGGACGATGGGAAACAGCGCATGCCAGCGCGAGCCGAGTGGCTGCCGCAGCATGGTCATCGCGACTTGGTCTACCGTATCGCGCTCGACGGGTTTTTGGCAGTTCGGACACCACGTCGTCCCGGCGCGCGCGTACAGCAGCCGCAGGAAGTCGTAGATTTCGGTCGATGTGGCCACGGTGGAACGCGGATTGCGCGTGGTGTTTTTCTGCTTGATGGCGACCGGCGGCGCGATGCCGTCAATTTCGTCGACGTCGGGCTTTTCCATGCGCTCCAGGAATTGGCGCGCGTAAGCCGACATCGATTCGACGTAGCGCCGTTGCCCTTCGGCATAGATGGTATCGAAGACGAGCGAACTCTTGCCGGAGCCCGACACGCCGGTAACTACGGTCAACTGATGATGAGGGATAGCCAGCGAAAGGTTCTTGAGATTATGAACGCGGGCACCACGAATGAGGATCGAATCTTGAATACTCTAAGTATAACGTTCGATGAAATTCTCTCAAAATCTGATTCGCTGGTATGAAGGCGTGAAGCGCGATTTGCCGTGGCGTCACACGGCCGACCCTTACCGCATCCTGGTCTCCGAAGTGATGCTGCAGCAGACGCGCGCTTCGGTGGTGATCCCTTACTACGGGCGCTTTTTGATGGCGTATCCCACCGCCGCCGCGCTGGCCGCTGCCGGCGAGAGTGAACTGCTGGCCATGTGGAGCGGACTCGGCTACTACTCTCGTGCCCGCAATCTGCAGCGCGCGGCCCGCGAGATCGCCGCCGGGTTTCCGCGCGACTATGCGGCGATTCGCAAGCTGCCCGGCGTGGGCGACTACACGGCCGCCGCCGTCGCGAGCATCGCCTTTGCCTTGCCCCATGCGGTGCTCGATGGCAACGTCGTGCGCACCATGGCTCGCGTCACTAACGATGCGGGCGATATCCGTTCCCCCTTGGTTCGCCGCCGTCTACAAGCCGCCGCCGATGAGCGGCTTGACGCTCGCCAGCCCGGCCTCTTCAATCAGGCCATGATGGAGCTCGGCGCCACGCTCTGCACGCCGCGCAAGCCGCAGTGCCTCTTGTGCCCGGTGTCCGGGCTGTGTGAAGGTCGCAAGGCCGGCCGCCAGCATCAACTGCCCGTGAAGCTCGGCAAGGCCAAGCCCATTGACGAAAGCATCACTCTGCTCCTGATCCGCCGCCAGGACGAGGTCCTTTTCTGGCGGCGGCCCACGGATAGCCAGCGGCTGGCCGGCTTTCATGAATTGCCGGAACCGGGTCAGTTGCCGAAGGCCGTCCGGGGGAAGCGCGTGGGCGAGGTGAAGCACGCCATCGTCAACCATCGCTACACCATTACGATCATCGAAGCGACTTTGACCCAAGCGCCCACGGGCTTTGTTTGGCTTAACCCCGCCGACGCTTTAACCAAGCCCATCAGCACGATTGCGAAGAAAGGTCTGCGTTTGCTCAATGCCCGAACTACCTGAAGCCGAGTATATGGTCCGCCGTTTGCGTTTGGATGCGCCGGGCGTCACGATTGACCGGGTCCGCGTGCTGCGGCCCGGGATGACGCGCCCGCAGCCGCCGGGGCGTTTGGCGAAACTGGCCGCCCAGCAGCCCGTAACCGGCTACGGACGGCGCGCCAAGAGTGTGCTGATTGAACTGGGCAATGCCCACACGATCCGCGTCCAGCTCGGCATGACGGGGCACATCTACCACGTGCCAAACTCCCGCGATCTGCCACAATATACCCGCATCGCCTTTCACCTTCATGATGGCAGCGCCCTCGCCTTTGAAGACTCGCGGACTTTCGGCAACATCACCATCCACCCCGCGAAAGACCTGCCCACGGTGTTCGCCGCTCTAGGCCCCGAACCGCTCGACGCCGCCTTCACTCCCGCCGTTCTGGCCGAAGTTCTTAAGAGTTCGAAAGCTCCCATCAAGCCCTTGCTGCTCGACCAAGGGCGTGTCGTGGGCTTGGGTAATATCTGGGCTGCCGAGGCCTTGTGGAAGTCCCGGATTCACCCGGCCGCTGCCCCTCGCGATTTAACGCCGAAGCAGATCAAAGCACTGCATTCTGCTATTGTCAGTGTCTTGGCGAAAGCGGTGGAGAATACCTTTAAGGCGACGGGCAAGGGCTCCGATTTTCCGGAAGCCGACTTACTCGCCGTGGCAGTCTACCAGCGTGACGGCCAGCCGTGCCGCCGCTGTAAACAAGCCATCGTCCGAGTTACCCAAGCAGGACGCAGCACATTCTTTTGCCCAGTCTGCCAGGCGCATCGTCCGCCCCAATCCCCGCGCCGCATTCGTCAACTTTAACGGCACCTCGATCACGTTGCGCCGCAACTACAGGGTCTCCGGCGCAACTGCAGGGTACTCCGCACTAAGTGCGTTTGTTCCTTGCCTTGTTAGAATAACTTACCCGCCCCGCCCACTTCGCCGCTTGTTCCTATCGGCTACGGTCGAATCGGATAACCACACATGCAACTACTGTCTGGCGTGACTTACTCCGCCTTTTCCCGTCCCCACCGCGAACAACCCGACGGTACTTACCAGATTCATCTCGTCAAAGCCCAGGATCCGGCTTACATCCCTTCCGACCTCGAAGCTTGGCCCATTTACTACCAAGCTCATCCTGAACATCTTGCTCAAACATCCCGACGCCCACGACGCCGCCATCGAAGCCATTCACCAAACCCGCAAAGACCTCACCGGCCTGGAAAACCGAGACGCACCCCCCGGCACCATGCCCCTCTAATAATGACAAGTCCCCCCTTCCGCATCCCAACCACCAACCGCCCCGCACCAGCCGCGTACGAAGTCACCGACGGGCGGGGCCCGTCATGAAAACCATGAGGCACCCAGTTGGGCGGGCTTCCCGGCCCGGCCGGGAGGCCGGACCTACGGCGTGGGCAAAGGATTTGGTGGGCTATTAGCGGAATAGTAGGGGGGCGAACTCGCCTAGATACTGACGCCAGACGGTGTAGGTGTGGGCTCCGGGAGTTACGCGAAAGGTGTGGGGGATGGCGCGCTTCGTAAATAAAGCGTCGAGGCCGGCGGAGCGTTGGAAGAGTGAGTCATCTTTCCCGCAGCCGAACCAGAGGACCTTCAACTTGTGCTTGTCTAGGAATTGGGTGTCGAGATTCTGCGGTGCGGCGGCGCTGAAGGCCCCGACGGCGCTGAAAAGGTCGAGATGGTGGAAGCCGATGGAGAGAGCCTGGCCACCGCCCATGGAGAACCCGGCGATGGCGCGGTGGTCACGGTCTTTTTTTACACGGTACTTCGTCTCGACCAAGGGGAGTACGTCTTCGAGTAAGTACTTCTCATAGACGGCGGAGTTAGTGGTTTGGATGTCGCGCGGTGACGTGAACGGGACCGCGTGGCCGAAGGGCATGACGACGACCATGGGGACTAACTTGCGGTCAGCCAGTAAGTTGTCGAGAATGTAATTCGCCTGACCGGCTAAGACCCAGCCACCCGCCGTATCATTCGACCCGTGGAAGAGATATAGGACAGGGTAGCGTTGCTTGGTGTTTTGAGCGTAGCCCGGCGGCGTGTAAATCCAGAAGGAGCGAGTCTCCCCGTTGAGCGCGTTAGATTTCTGATAGTTGATTTCCACCGAGCCGTGGGGCACGTCGCGAGCGTCCCAAAGGGACGGAGTTGCTGCGGGAACCTCCAGCAGGCTGGCCGAGGTGCGGGCGCGGAGCTTCATACGCGGATTGATGGGGTCGGCGATGGTGAGGCCGTCAATGGTGAAGGCGTAGATGTAGATGCTGGGCTCGAGCGGGGCCGTGGTGAGACTCCAGATGCCGGCGGCATCTTTGGTCATCTTTTGCATGGTGCCGACGGGCATCCAATCACCATAGAAGCCGACGTCAGCAGCCTGGGGGGCTTGGACGCGAAAGGTGACGCGGCGGTCGGGGTGGACCTCCGGCGAGACGAGTGACGGGGCCTGGGCGTGGAGGATCGCGGCGAAAGCTAGAGCGATTAGGGTGTGAGATTTCAGCATGGAAGATCCCCACTATCATATGCTGGCGGGTGCTGGTTTTGAGGCTGGTACCCGTCGGGTGGGGTGGGTACGGGGCCGGACAGGGGGCGCGCCCGACGGGAATTCACTGCATTGCGGAACGGACCCAATTGTTGGGTTTGCCTTTTGGATGGAGGGGGTTGCGGGGCGGAGATGGGGGCCGGTGAGATGATGGCGCTCGAGGGCGTTTTCGGTTTGGTGGCGGCTTTGCCTCTGGCGTTGATGGGTCCGGTGGAGTGGTGGGCGTTGCGGCGGCTGGCGGCCTTGTTGTTTGGGGGTTGACACTTTGATTTGGTCCTCTCACCCATGAGTATCGCTGGGAGGGTCAAGATTTGGGGGGTTTTGTTGGCGGTGTTGGTGGCTTAAGTTGTTTATGCGGTTGGAGTTGGGGATATTTTCGTTGTTTGTGACTGGGTTGGTGCACCCCCGACTTTACGGTTGGGGCTGGCTAGACTTCAGCCGAAACGGGCGCGGCGTCGGCACTCGTTCACGCCGGCCGCGATAACTTTGGATTCATACAAAGCGCCGGCTTCGCGCCACAGTTGCGCGGTGGCTTGGCGTAGTTGGGACAGACCCCGTACTTGGCGATTTTATTGGGCAGGAATTGAGAAGGGGCTGGATTGCTCCGGCCCCCCTCTTTTGCGCGTCAGGTA
>JANLPT010000127.1:0-7184 GCA_031367405.1 Bryobacteraceae bacterium | reverse complement strand
ATAGCCTTCGCCCGCTGCCCCTGATCGGCAAGGTTGCTGATCTTGCATCCGCATCAATTTTTGACACTCTCGCCGCGCTTGGTGTGAACGCAGAAACCGGCCTCACGCAGACTGATGTGGACGCCCGCCGAAAGCAGCATGGCTTTAACGAAGTCGCGGAGACGAAAGAGCACCCACTCCTGGCGTTCCTTTCGAAATTCTGGGGCTTGTCGGCCTGGATGCTTGAGCTGATCATGGTGCTGTCGGCGGTCTTGCGGAAGTTCTCGGATCTAGCCGTGGTCAGCGCGCTGCTGATGGTGAATGCCGTTTTAGGTTTCTCCCAGGAGCGGCGTGTAGCCGGCGTGGTGGAAACATTGCGAAAGCGCCTACAGGTGAACGCCCGTGTGCGGAGGGATGGAAGCTGGCAGGTCATTTCTGCACGAGAATTGGTTCCGGGTGACATCATCCGCATCAGACCCGGAGACATCCTCCCCGCCGACGCGAAACTTTTGAGCGGCGAGATGAGCGTTGACCAGTCGGCTCTTACGGGCGAGTCGAAGGATGCGGACAAATCGCCCGGCGACGTGCTTTCGTCAGGGTCCGTCGTCCGCCGCGGTGAAGGTAACGGGGTGGTGATCCTGACTGGCGCACGGACCTTTTTCGGTCGCACGACGGAACTCGTTCAGCTCGCGCGGCCTAAGCTTCACATCGAATCGGTGATCGCCAAGGTCGTACGCTGGCTATTCGTCATCGTCGGGACACTTCTAAGCGTCGTCGTTGTTCTGTCGTTGATGCGGGGCACACCGCAGATCGAGATGGTGTCGTTGCTCCTTGTGCTGTTAATGAGCGCGGTTCCTGTAGCCCTCCCCGTGATGTTTACGGTCAGCATGGCTCTTGGCTCGGCGGAATTGGCGAAGCGAGGCGTGCTGGTCACTCGTCTCAGTGCAGCGGAGGATGCCGCGACGATGGACGTGCTTTGCGTGGACAAGACCGGCACCATAACGATGAACCAACTGGCCGTAACAGGTGTGACGCCACTGGGCCAAACAAAGGACGCCGATGTGCTATTCGCCGGAGCGCTGGCGTCGGTGGATGCCAACCAGGATCCCATCGATCTCGCTTTTCTAGCGGCCGCCCGCGAACGTCATATTTTCGATGCAATGGATGCCGTTACGCCGATCTCCTTCAAACCGTTCGATGCGCAAAACCGGAGAACGGAAGCTGTCGTCGAGCAAAGTGGGCAGCGCTTTCGGGTGATGAAGGGAGCGGTGAGAGCCATTGCTGAGACCTGCGGACTTCAGCCTTCTGAAATAGAGGCGTTAGAAGCCCGTGTCCAAGAATCGGCTGCCAAGGGATACCGGACTCTGGCAGTGGCGCGTGGCGCGGAGACGGGTGTCCCCGAGTTGGTTGGACTAGTTACCTTGTACGATCCACCTCGGCCGGATGCCCAGCAACTCATCGCCACCCTCCGCGACCTGGGCGTCTCAGTGATCATGCTCACCGGTGATGCTCTGGCGGTCGCGAGAGAGATCGCCAAAGGCGTAGGCCTACTCGACATTCGGCCCGTTGCCGAGATCAAGGCCAACAATGCCAAGACCGGTACCGCGATGGGCGACGTGTTAGCTGGAGCCGACGGGTTCGCCGAAGTCTATCCGGAAGACAAGTACATCGTGGTCCAACGCCTCCAGGCCGCGGGCCACGTAACGGGGATGACGGGCGATGGCGTCAATGATGCGCCCGCCCTGCGACAGGCCGAGGTGGGAATTGCCGTAAGCAATGCCACCGATGTTGCCAAGGGCACCGCCAGCGTTGTCCTGACTGAGCCGGGGCTGACAAACATTGTGGCCTTGGTCGAGCAGGGCAGAACCATTTATCAACGCTTGCTGACGTGGATCATCAACAAGATCAGCCGGACCATCCTGAAGGCCGCGTTTGTTGCCATCGCGTTCGTATTCACGGGTAAGTTTGTCGTCACCGCCTTTGCGATGTTACTTCTCACCTTCATGACGGACTTCGCCAAAGTTGCTCTGGCGACTGACCAGGTCAGACCTTCTAAGAAACCGGAAACATGGAACATCGGCGGCTTCATTGCTGTCTCAGTGGTGCTGGGCTTAGCGATGGTGACGGAAGCGCTTTTCCTCCTGTACCTATCCTGGTCACGATTCGTCCTGGCCACCAGCGACGACGCACTCCATACCTTCAGTTTCCTGACGCTGCTGTACTTTGCCGTGTTTTCCATTGTTTCCGCAAGAGAAAGGAGGTGGTTCTGGGCAACATGGCCGAGTAAAACCCTCATGGCAGCCTTAACCGCCGAGTTGCTTGTGGGAAGCGGTTTGACGCTCGCGGGGATTCCTGGCCTTGCACCATTGCCGGGGTGGCAGATGGTCACGATTCTGAGCTATGCGATAGTCGCTTGTCTTGTTGTCAATGACGGCCTGAAAGTCGCAATGATCAAATGGCGTGTCCCTCTCGCTTGTGCCTAGCGGAGCTAGTTTCAGGCCGCCCCCAACGGCATCTTCGACTCGGGGATCAATTTCAGTTCGAGGCGAACCATTCCTTTCTCGTCTACGTGCAGACTTTGGCCTAACGTCTTGCGCGGCTCCGAAGTCACCGAACAGCCGCAATTCGGGGCCATCCACTGGCATCCCCCGAATTGCATAGTTCTGTGGAAAATAGGAGCACCTCCGACATTGCCCGACTTTTTTCTAACCCTATCATCTCAAATCACTTATCTCCACATTCTTCCCGGCGAGCCCCGGCCTCACCGCATTTTTCGCCTAGGAGGACTCCCCCGGACAGGCGAGACCATGGGCTAGTTAGAAATCGTCCGGTCGCGGCATTAGTACCGCGACTAGAAGGCGGCGAAGAAGACCTTGGTGGTCGATGTGGTGA
This sequence comes from Bryobacteraceae bacterium, assembly GCA_031367405.1. GTDB lineage: Bacteria > Acidobacteriota > Terriglobia > Bryobacterales > Bryobacteraceae > JALHNI01. The sequence goes on along the minus strand of JANLPT010000127.1, from coordinate 4,313 downwards.
AACGGCCATCGCCGTCGGTGCAAGTCAGCTCGAACTGGTACTCGCCGAAGCTGTACTGGCTAAAGCGGACGGTGGGGGTGGCCGTGTCGGCACCGCGAATCTCCAGGGGAGTGCGGGCACCGATGGCGCGCCATGAGTACCGGAAGAGCTTGTTATCCGGATGCGCGCTGCGTGAACCGTCCAGCAGAATTTCCTGCTTGGTGGTTACCTGGTCAGGGCCGGCATTGGCCACCGGCGGCCGGGCCCCTCCGGCGGGTGCCGCGACTACGGTCACGATGAGCTGTTGGGTGAGAGTGGTGCGTGCGCCGGACGCGGTTAACGTGTAGGCCGTCGTCGCGGTCGGCTTCACGATCACCGAACCGGACGCTGCCACCGTTCCGACTCCGGAGATGGACACGTTCGTGGTGTTCTCCGTAATCCAGGTTAGGGTGACTTCGCCACCGGGCCGGGTGGTATCCGGAGTGGCCGTGAAGCTGATAATGGCGGGTGGCCGCGACACGGTGACGGTAGTCTCCGCCGTGACCGCTTCGCCTGATTGGTTACGCGCCGTGAGCCGGTAGGTTGCCGTGCCCGCCGGAACCACGTTGAAGGTGCCGTTATTGCCGACCACGCCGATGGTGGAAATGGCGACGTCGGTGGCATTCTCGACGCTCCAAAGCAGCGTCGCCGAATCGCCGAGGACGATGCTCTGCGGCGCGGCCGTAAAGCGTAGGATGCGCGGTGCCGTGGGCGGCGTTACCTGCACGGTGGTGTTGGCGGTTACTTCGCCGAACTTGGTGCGCACGGTGAGCGTGTAAGTGGTGGTGACCACCGGTGAGACGGATTGCGAGCCACTGGCCGCCACCGGGCCGGTGCCCGATAGCTCCACCGTCTCCGCGCCATCGGTCTGCCAGGAGAGCGTGGAACTCTGGCCCAGCGAGATATTCATCGGCGATGAGGTGAACGTGAGGATACGGCCGAGGGGCTTCTCGACGGTGATGGTTACCGTTTCGTTCAACTCCTGGTTATTGGCACCCTTCGCCGTCAAGCGATAGACGGTGGTATCGGCGGGGGCCACGGTGACGCTGCCGCCCTTCGCATCCACGCGCCCGATCGTCGTGATTTCGACGCTCTCGGCGTTTTCGACTAGCCACGTCAAGGTGCTGCTCTGTCCGCTGCGCACGCTGGACGGACTGGCCGTGAAGCGCAGGATGCGCAATGGCGCTGCGGCCCGGGTGGTGACGGTGACGCGGGCGATCGCCTGCGCGCCGCGCGGGTCTTTTACGGTTAGCCGGAAGGCATACAGTTGGCCTTCTTCACCGCGGAAAGTCGCCCGGTTGGTATTGACGCCGGCCAGCGCAACGAGTGGCCCGGCAATTTGGGTCCATTGGAACGTGATGGGGTCGCCATCCGGATGGAACGAGGCGGAGCCGTCTAAGAGAATTGCGCCTGCGGCTACGCCGATCTGGTCGGGGCCGGCATCGGCCACTGGCGTCGCAAAGCCGGTCCGTACGGTGCGCGTTAAAGTCTCATAGCGCACGCGAGGGATGTCCACCGGTACGGGGCCTTCGTGGGCCTGGAACTGCTTCGGCCGCAGCTGATTGCCAAACAACACGCCGCCCACGACGCGGCCATTTTGTTTGCTCGAAAGCAAGGTTTCGTTCATGCCGCCCTCCAGAGTCAAGGCGACCATATCGTTCAGCGGGAACACGAAACGCAACGTGCCGCCGGGGCGGCTGGCGACGCCGCGTCCATGCAGATAGCCGAAGTTGCCTTCGAGGTAGTTTTCCTTGAAGAGGCCAATGGCCCCGGATACGCCCACTTGGTCAACGGCCTTCAGATACGTATCCAACCGGATGTTGTTCGAGATCTGGCGTGAGTTGATGACGGATTCATCCAGGAACGCCTTGCTGCCAAAGGCGCCCAAACGGCCGCGGGTAAAGAGGTAATCGACGGTCATGCTGGCTTGGCCGAGCGTGCCATTGCGGTCGTAGGCGCGCAGGTTGATGGTGCGGAAGCTGGTGAAGATTCCGGCTTGCCAGTTGCCTTTGAAGCGATTGACGAGCCCAATATCGAACTGCCCTTCCTGACGATCGCGGAAGTACATGTACTCGCCCTGCGCCTGGACGGCGAACTTGTGGGCGAAGGGTTGAAAGAAGCGCCCCCGGCCGGTGAAGGTGAGCTTGCGCGAATCGTCCATGCCGACGTTGGCACCGAGCAGGCTGAATCGCCCGCCGCCGAAGCTCGTGGTCCCCATGCCGCCCTGGCCTTTGCCGCCGCTACCGCCACCGGCACCGGCACCCGCACCGGCACTGCCATCCCGGCCGCCGCGCGCCTTGCCATCCGAATTCGACGCCGAACCGGTGCCTGTTCCGTCGGCGGACGCGCCGCTTCCACGGCCACCGCTACCGGATTGGGCCAACTGCGTACCGTTGGCACCGGCGGGCCCGACGCCCCCGGCTCCACCAACTCCGCCCGGCCCGCCCACCCGGCTGCCCAAGCCCGCCAGCTGCTTACCCTGGTCGTCAAGCGTCTTGCCGAGGTTCGCCAGTGCATTGCCCTGATTCGACTGGCCGGTCTTCAAGCCGTCCAGTTCCTTACGCAAATCGCCATTCTGCTGGCTCAACTCACGCAGCGATTTCAGAATGTCGTCGAGTTTGTTGAGGCGCGACAGGATATCGGTGCAGCACTGCTCACTCTTGGCCTGCATCATTTTCAGCTGGTCCATGATGGCCTTGATCGCATCGCCCACGCCGCCCGCCGATACCTGCTTTCCGTCGCCATCGGTCACCGTCATGGTGACGCGCCGGTTCATGAAGCGGGCGAGCGGGGAAGTGTCGGGCACTTTCGGATTCCGCTTGCCGCGCGAGATCGCTTCGAGCTGCGCCGCGCGCGTCCCATACTTCACCAGAAACGCCTTGACGCTATCGGCTCGCCGCTGGCCGAGAGCATCGTTGTAGTTGTCCGGGCCGATCTGGTCGCCATGGCCTTCCAGCTTCACTTTGTAGCCCGGATTCTGGTTCAGCAACTCCGCCAGGCGCAGCAAACTGGGAAAGCCGTCGGTCAACACCGACTGGTTGTATTCGAAATTGATCTCTTCCCAGTCTTCTTTCTGGGCGGTTTGATAAGTGGTTAAGTTAAACTGCGCCGTGGCGGGATTGACGCCCACCCATCCCGTCAGCACGAGGGCGATTGCGCAAGATAAAGCGCGGCAACGACTATTCTGAAACATAACAACTCCTCATCGAACCGATCTACCAAAAGTCCTAGCGTCTAGACGGAGCACGTTGCGTGCCACTTTGCTGAGCCGCCGGGCGGGCCGATCTGAACTTCTTCTATGAGGTGGATTGCGAAACATTTTCAGGTGAAAATGTTCGTTCTCGGGGGTACCGATAGTATAACCCAATTTGTCAATAGCACTTGTGTACTTTTCGTTGGGCGGTGGAGGCTGCAATGGAGGGAGGCAAAAGTTGCATTCCCCGGCGCGCGTGTTACCGTACAGATGGGTTCGCCGGACAGGCAGCCGCCGGCTGGAGGCTCTCGGGTTTCTGGCGGGAGGAAAGTCCGGTCTCCATAGGGCAGCGTGCCGGTTAATGGCCGGGCAGGGGACTGGTGACGGTTCCTGGACGGAAAGTGCCACAGAGAATATACCGCCTTTGCGCAAGTGAGGGTAAGGGTGAAAAGGTGCGGTAAGAGCGCACCGCGGTCTGGGTAACCGGACTGGCAGGGCAAACCCCACGTGGAGCAAGACCAAATAGGGGAGGAGGGGCGGCCCGTTCCGTTTCACTTCCGGGTAGGTTGCTTGAGCTGCGCCGTAAGGCGTGGTCTAGATGAATGGCTGCCACTCGCTTCGGCGAGCACAGAAACCGGCTTATCGTCCGGCGGACCCAAATGTTACTTGACGTTCGGCCCCACCACCCGGGGGCCTCGACCATCGACCCCTTCCGTCCGGTCGTTTTGCGAAACGAAGCCAATTTCTTGGTTCCCCTTGTTAAGAGAATTTCTTCGCGTTCGGCGCTGCGGGGCCGGTGGACCCTGCGTTGCGACGGTTGGCCGCGATATGTTTTGGCTTGGACAGTGATCCTCCATCTTCAGCGCGGCGGGCTAGTTTCTGCCGCGAATATCGCGGCCCTAACGCCGCGGCCGGGGACCGAAGCGCTTCACCAGGTAATCGACGATTTCGTCTTTTTCGCCTGACTTCACATTGGCGCCCCAATTGGTCATCTTGCCCACTTCGCGATCCCACTGGGCGCGAGTGAGGCGTTGCTGGGCGATGGGCTTTTCGTCGTGGCAGGCGAGGCACTTCTCGCGGAAAGCGGCTAGCTCGGGGACTT
>JANLPT010000061.1:0-19671 GCA_031367405.1 Bryobacteraceae bacterium | reverse complement strand
GAACTTTCGAGCGCACAACGCCACCGTGTGCCGATTGACACCATTGGCTGCGGCGACTTCACTGTCGCTCTTTCCACTGACAACGTCCAACAGAATGGCGGCGTGCAATACCTGGCGCTTCTGTTCGCTGCGCGATCGCCGAAGAGTCTCGAGCCTCGCCCGCTGCTCATCAGAAAAGGTCAACGGTGCTCGGGTTGTGACGAATGGCATAAACCATTCTGCCACGAAAATGTTCTTATCGTATAGCTTTCAACAGAACGATGATCTAGTTCGGTTAGGAACGACGGCCGAAGCGCGCCTAGAATCCAGGTGGTGGCGGTGGAGGAGGTGGAGGTACCGGGCCGCCGCCGGTATCGGCCGGTAGGCCACCGCCGCCGCCGGTGGGGATGCCGCCGCCACCAGGAAGCGGCGAACCCGCCGGGCCCGGAATGCCTCGCGGACGGTACAGGATGATGTCCATTAAGGCGTTGAACACGCGCTGGCCAATCGCACCTTTGTCGAAGCGATTCTTCACTAACGGCTCATTCTTGTAGACGCGCAAATAGTCGCCCGGATTGAGCAAGCGGGGTTCGCCGTAAGGCAGCAGCGCGTGCTGCACCGCCACTTGGCCCTCTTCCACCAGCACCAGCGTCACATCTTCTTCTTCCACCGTGACATCGAACACAGTGCCGCGGACGGAAATGACGGCGGTGGGCGTCGTCACGCGATTCGGATTTGGGCGACCGCCAATTTTTTGAATGTGTACTTTCACCCGGCCGATCCAAAGGTCGAGCAGGTCGGTCACGCCGCCGGAACTAGCGCGGAAAGTCGCGCGAGAGTTGGCAAAAAGCTCAAAAGTGCTGCCATCGGGCAAGGAGAAAATGGCGTGGCCATCGGGCCCGCTCGACACTTCCTGGCGCGGCGACACGGTATCGCCCACTTTGAGCGCCCAAGGGAAGCCATCGCGAAAAGTGCCCACTTGGCCCGCCGTTGAAACAACTTGCGCGGCGGAAGCGCCAGTGGAGGCCCCAAACTGCGGAGTCTGCGCTGAACCGGATTTAACCAAGCTAAATGCCAGTAAACAAAAGACTGCGAGCGTACCCCCGGGGGGCCGTTGCGCCGTCCGATTTGTGCTGTAGTTACACATCTGGCTATTAGATCGTCAGTCTACCATTAAATTGCATAGCAGATTTGCAGCCAACCTGAGATTTAGTACGTCTACCCATGTACTCTTAGGTTTCCGGCGTTGTCTGCCGATCATCTGAAGGTATAATGGACATGTCCACTGTGTCCGATTGACTCGGTTTTGTTTCATGCCGTCGAGCACTCGCTGTTTGTCTCGCACATTTCGCATGACGGCCACCAGCCTGTTTGGGTTGCTGGCCATATCTGTCGCCTCCGCGCAGACTCCGCTCGACTGGCGCAAGCTGGGCTCGACGAGCCTTGACCTGGGCCTGCCCGGTCTTGCGTCGGGTGCGGTGACGAAAGTCGTCTACACGGAAGGCGCGTTGGCTTCTGGATTGGTGCCCGCTGGATTGCTGATCCAGACCCGCGATGGGCGGCAATTCGTTTCGCCGGACGGCGATAAGTGGCTGCCGGCGTCGACGGCCCTCAACCAGCCGGTCAAGCGCTGGCGAAACGAACCCAATTCTCCCGAATCGGGCGCGCGCATTGTGGAATCCATCACGAACCGGGCCAAGCTTTATGCTTTTGGAATCAACGCCTGGCGCTCCGACGACGCGGGCGCGAGTTGGCGGAATCTGACGGCGGTGAAGGGGCAATCCTTGCTGGGTTCGGCCATTCTGGATCTGGCTGTTTCGCCCACCGACGCCGACGAAATCACTGCGGCGACCGAAACCGGCCTTTGGCGTTCCTTGGACGGCGGCCTCTCCTGGGATGGGCTGAACCAGAATTTGCCCAATTTTTCCGCTCGACGCATTCATCGGCTGCCCGATGGGATGAACGGCATCGAAGTTGAGGTGACGGGGGTGGCGGGTACGCTAGTTTGGCAGCCCGGCGAAAAGTCTGCTTGGAGGGCGGGGGGGCGATCCGCTGAATTGGCCGCAGAACTGCGCAGCCGGCTTTCGGCGATGACCGGTGCGGCGATTACCGCAGCGGCTACGGCGGGAGATTTCCTTTATGCGGGTTCGGCCGACGGCCGGATCTTTGCCTCGCCCGATGGTGGACGCAGTTGGCGTGCCGCCCCGCAGAATGCCGGAGGCCCGATTACAGGGTTCGCGATTCAATCCGGCGAAGGCCCAAACGAACCCAATATCGCCATCGCCACGGTCGCCGCTGACCGCAATTCGCGCGTCTGGCGAACGATCAACGGCGGCGTCAACTGGGACGATCTTTCTTCTGATTTGCCTGCCGGAAGGGCTTATAGTGCCGCCTTCGACCTGCCGGCCGGCTCCATCTACCTGGCCACCAGCAACGGCCTCTACTGGACCAAGGCCGACCTGCGCGCGCGCGGACCAGCCACCACCTGGGAACGGCTAGCCGGCAACCTGCCTACCGCCCCGGTTTATGATGTGCAACTCAATCGGTCGAGCACGCAGCTTTACGTTGCCCTTGATGGCTACGGAATTTACGCGGCCAATGCGCCGCATCGCCGCGCCGATCCGCGCTTCGTGAGTGCCGCCGACTATGCCACGCGCGCCGCCGCGCCGGGCAGCCTGTTGAGCTTTGTGGGCGGCCCCATCCGGCAGGCGCGCACGGGCGACCGGGTGGTGCCGGTGTTGGCTTCGAGCCCCGACGAATCCCAGGTGCAAGTGCCGTTCGATGCGCAGGGTGACACGCTCCCCTTGATGATTGACCGGCTGAGCGTGCGGTTGCCCCTGGAATCCACCGCGCCGGCTATCTTTGTCGATCGCGATGGCACGCCGATGATCATCGATGCCGACTCAGGCGTTTTGCTCGATGCCTCGACAGCGGCGCGCCCCGGCATGCGCATCCAAATTTTAGCTACCGGTTTAGGCCGCGTGACGCCCGATTGGCCCACCGGCGTTCCCGCCCCGCTCGACAACGCGCCCCGCGTGGCCGCTGCCGTGAGGCTGTATCTCGACCGCGTGCCGCTTACCGTAACCAAGGCGACCTTGGCTCCTGGCTATGTAGGCTTCTACGTGATCGAGTTCGAGCTACCCGCCATCGTCAATTCCGGTCCGGCTGAGGTTTACCTCGAAGCCGGCGGCCGCGCCAGCAATCGCACCCGCCTCATCGTGCGGCCTTAAGCGTCCCGCCCTACTTCATCACCATGGTTTCCTGATTGCCCTGCGCCTTCAGGCGAGCGACCCGGGCGAAAGCTAGCTGGGCTTCGGCTTTGCGGCCGAGGGCTTGCAGGGCACGGGCGAGTTGGTATTGAATGGCCGACTCGCTGGGCGCACGGGCGGCGGCTTTTTGGAGTAATGGGAGGGCTTCCGCAGGATGCCCCAGCATCAACTGCGCTTTGCCGAGGTAGTAATGAGTGCCCCACAGATCGGGGCGGGACTCGGTGACCGCCTTCAGTAACGGCGCCGCCTCTTCGTAATGGCCTTCCTGTACTAACAAGGCACCCAAGAAATACTGGCCTTCGATGTTACTCGTGTCCTGTGCCGCACGGCGCAAGTGGTCGAGGGCAGCGGCGGTGTTGCGGAGGCTGACGTGGGTTTTGCCGGTCTCGAGGGCGAGCCCAGGGAGTTGGGGGTCGGTTTGCGCGGCTTTCTCGAAGCTGGCCAGGGCGCGGTCGAAGATGGCCGAGTCATACCAGACGCGGCCTTCTAAGTAATGAGCTTGGGCAGGGGGCAAGTTGTCGAATAGCTTAGCCAGCACGGACTGGGCGCGCGGAAAGTCCTTTTGCTTGACGTAGGCGAGGGCCAGGAAGTGGTAGACGCCCGGCGACACTTCAGGGCCCTGGGCGAGTTGGGCGAGGCCGGTGATCGCCAGAGCCGTCTCGCCGGTCTGTAACTGACAAATGGCGAGTAACTCTTGCGCCTGCCTTTGGCGCACGGAGGTTGTTTTCGCTAAGCGGGCGAAGAGGGGCTTGGCTGGCGGGTAGTCGTCAAGCTTGAGGTACGCGAGGCCCAGGTTCAGGAGGAGCCCGGGTTCATTGGGCACCAGCCGTAAGGCACGGCGGTAAGTGTCAATGGCTTTCTGTGGACGATTCTGCCGGCTATAGAGGACACCCAGGTTGCCGAGGGCACCCAAGTTATTGGGTTCGCGCCGCAGTACTTGGACGAAGCCGGCTTCTGCTTCTGGAAAACGGCCGTCCTCTAAGTCACGGGCGGCGGCGCTAAATAGCCGCCAGGTAGAAACAGTTTGGACCTCGTAGAAGACCAGGGCCAAGACCGTTGTGCAGATAGTGAGCGGCACCAGGAACCAGTTTAGAAGAGGACCTTCATCCCGAACTGGAGGGTGCGCGGATCGCGAGTAGAGTTTACTTGGCCGAAGGTGCCGCGGGTGGCGGCAGTCGGCGCGGTATTGGGATTCGGCACATTGAGGCCCGTGTTCACGCCCGCCCACTGCGTGTGGTTGAACGAGTTAAAGGTCTCAAAGCGGAACTGCACCTTCACGCGTTCAAAGAACGTCGTGGTCTTGATCATGGAGATGTCCCATTGGTTGATGCCGGGTCCCCGGAAGAGCGCCTCGCCGGTATTGCCCAAGCTGCCCTCCAGCGGACGGCTGAAGGCGAATACATTGAAGTAGTCGAGTTCGCTGGGGGTGGGGTTGGTCACCGGCCCGCTGCCATTATAGTTGGCTCGCGGACCGCCGCCCAACGTGCCAGGGTTGCCGTTCGACGTCACCGTCAGCGGCGTGCCACCCCAGAAGCGGGTGATGCCATTGACCTGCCAGCCGTTGGCTACGCCCTTGGCGAAGGCGTTGGTCTTGGCGAAGTTGGGGAACTCGTAAATGAAATCGATGGTGACGATCTGCTTGCGATCAAAGTTCAACAAGCTATATTCGCGCTTGCGGTCGTAGGAGTAAGCGAGGGCCGTGGTGTCGCCTTCGTTCACGCCTTGTGCTTTAGACCAGGTGTAATTGAAGTTACCCGTGAAGCTCTTGGCGAAACGGCGCGTGATGCGGCCTTGTAAGCCGTTGTAATTCGAAGTCGAGCCAAACTCGGTAAAGTTGACGTTCGAGTAACCGAGGTAGGGACGCAAAGCGTTCGCCACGCCATTGACGCCGGTCAGCACGCCGGGTTGCAGGCTGGTGCCGAGGGGCAGCTGATTCAGGTCGCGGCGGTATTGAAGATGGCGGCCGCGGTTGCCGATGTAACTCACGTCCAGCGAAGTCTTTTGGCCAAGTTCGCGCTGGATGCCCAAGCTCCAAGAGTAAACCGTGGGAATTTGACCCTTAGAGTCGATGGCCACAATGCCCACCGGAGACCGGCGGCCACCGGCGATTAGGCCGGTGTTAATGGCGTCCACCTTGCCTGAATAGACCGTCGGTTGGAAGGTGAGCGGCGGATTTCCGAGGCCGTCGAAGTTATTCGCGTTCTGGCGGATGCGCTCAAAGAAGATACCGCCGCCGCCGCGAATAGAAGTCTTGCCATCGCCAAAGGGGTCGTAAGCGAAGCCGAAGCGCGGGCCAAAGTTACCGTACTTATGCTCTACCCCACCGAGAGGCAGGTTCCCCTTGCCTTCTTCCACCATGCCGTTAAACGGATTGCCGGAGTTAGGAACGATGGTGCCAATGGTGAGGCCGGGGCCCTGGTCAATGCGCACCGCGTCGGAGGCCTTGTATTGGCGCGGGTCAAAGTAGTTCTGAAGATACTTGCCGTAGGTATAAGTGGGGCCCATGTACGCCCAACGCACGCCATATTCCAGGGTCAACTTGCGATTCACGCGCCAGGAATCCTGGGCATAGGCTTCCACACCGAAAAACTTGAAAGAGCCATAAAACCGGCCGTTCGACTGGTTCACTGACGTGTAGTTACCGAGTAACATGTTAGCGAAGGTGTTGCCGGTGGAGAGAGGGTTGTCGGCAGAGTCTCCGAAATTGAAGTTCATGGCGTCGGTCCAGCTGGGCTGCTGGCCATTCAGGTTCATATTCCAGAAGCCGCCGAACTTGAGCGTATGCTTGCCGACGTTCTTGGTGATGTTGTCGGTAATGGTGTATTGCTTGGCTTCCGAGAGCCAACCAGCGGCGAAGCCGGGGTAGTTACAGCTGCCGATGCCGCAATTGAAGCGGGGAAAGCGGCTACGTAAGTTGGCGTTGGGGAAGAACTCGGGAAACGTGAAGCCGAGCGCGGTACGGTCGTAAAGAGCCTTATTGGCACCCTCCTGTACATCCACTAACTGCGTGAGGCGGTTATAACTGAAGATCACTTCGTTGGTGGTGGAGGGCGAAATCACGTTGACCAGGTTATAGCTCCAGGAACTGCCGGGTTTGCGGCGAAACTGGGGGAAGACCGGGTAAGGAGTGGATGCAAAGATACCGAGCCCCTGCTCTTCATGATTCGCGTCGTCGGCCCAGCGGAAGAAGAAGTTCGCGCGGTCGCTGATGGTGTAGTCGAGCCGCAGGACCTTCGCCTCTTTGTTGAATTTGTAAGTGTCCTGGAAGAAAGAGCGAACCTGCTCGGGAACGCCGGGGGTGCCGGAAAGGCCGGCGTAAGCCGCACCGCCAATCACCTTTAAGAAAGCCGGAGCATTGCGTGACCATTCGCCGCGTGGAATGATGTTACCGGGGTAAGGACTGCCGCCGATGATGCGGCCGCCGGCCTCCCGCACGAGCGTACCGGGTTGGAAGACTTGCCCGATGCGATAGCCGGTGTCGAGGCCGGCGGCGGTGGTGATGTTACCGGCGCGGTAGAGGCGCGATAAGTCCCCGGTCAAGACGTCGGGGTGCGGTAAGTCGACGAAGCTGCCACCGCTGGGGCGCGTGGCGAGCGTCTTTTCATAGTTAAAGAAAAAGAAGAGTTTTGGCTCTTTCATGGAAGAGATTTTCGGGATCGCGAGCGGTCCGCCAATATTGGCACCGAATTGATTAAAGCGTAACTTAGCTGTGGTGCCCGAACGGTCGAACGGCTGGCGCGCGTCGAGCGCGTTGTTACGAATAAACTCATACAAGGTGCCGTGATAGTTCTTACCGCCGGACTTCGTATTTACCGAGATCATGATGCCCGGGTTGCGGCCGAACTCAGCGTTGAAAGTAGAGGTCTGCACCTTGAACTCACCGACGGCGTCGAGCGAAATCTGGGTGTACTGGCCGTCATTGGCACCGACGTCGGTGTTAATCGCGCCATCGAGGAAGACGTTGTTATTGGAGCCGCGCAGACCGTTGACGTTGAAAGCGTCCGTGTTATTGAACGCGAGGCGGAAGTCAGTACGATCGTTCGAGACGACGCCCGGCAGGGTGCGCATCAACGATTGGAAGTCGCGGCCATTGAGCGATAAGTCAGTCACCTGTTTATTGGTGAGAGTGAAGCTCTTATTGGCGGTGGTAGTTTCCACCAGCGGCACGGTCGTTTCGACGGTGACCGAGTCGGTGGTCGAACCGATTTCGAGGGTCACATTGCCCAGATTCATGTTCTGGTTCTGGTCGAGTTGCAGGTCAGTGCTGGTGCGGGTTTTAAAGCCCGCGATTTGAATTTTCAGGTCGTAGAGACCCGGCTGAATATTGGCGACCTGAAAGACACCGTCGTTGCCGCTTACCACTTCGCGGGCAATGACATTCTTGCGTTGATCGGTAGCCGTGATTTTGGCACCCTTGATGGCGGCGCCCGATGGGTCAACTAGGACACCTTGGATGGTGCTGGTTTGAGAGAAGACAGGGAAGGCACAGAGTACCCATCCCACCAAAAGCTTACGTAGCATTTATCCAACCTATCACAACTAAATGCGATATGGTGGCGAGATGCGAATTCGTATTTTATTGATCTGGTCTTTCGTGGCGATCGCCGCTTGGCCGCAGATGAAGAAGACCGAAGTGATCAAGGCCACCACTCCAGCGGACGATGCCAAAGGGCTGAGCGCGGCCGTGCCGGATTCGGTAGCCATATCGGCCAAGTTCGAGCGGGTCGTGATTGTGCGCTTCCAGCATCAGGCCGACATTCTGGCGGAACTCGAGAAGCAGGTGCGAGAACAGAAGATCAGGAATGCGGTGATTCTGAACGGCGTGGGGTCAGTGATGGCGGTGCATTATCACGTGGTGAGTAACCGCAGCTTTCCGTCGAAAAACACCTATCTGGAAGATCCGGCGAAGAGCGCCGACATTGTCAATGTGAGTGGCTTCGTGATCAAGGGGAAGCTGCATCCCCATTTCACGATGGCGGATAGCGACAAGGCGTTTGGCGGCCATTTGGAGCCCGGTACCAAGGCCTTCACCTTCGCCATCATCACCTTAGGCGTACTGGCCGACGATGTGGACATGGGGCGGTTCGACGACAAGACATGGCGTTGACTTAGTCTATAAACTAAACTAAGCTGTGGATATGGAAGTGAACATTCATGAGGCGAAAACGCACCTGTCGCGCCTCTTGGAACAGGTGCAAGCGGGCGAGGAAGTCGTGATTGCCAAATCCGGGCGGCCGATCGCCCGGCTGGTGCCGATTCGTGCATCGAAGCCCGTCTTAGGCAGTGCCCGAGGGCAAGGTCGTCTCAAACCAGGTTGGGACGATCCATTAACTGACGAGGAAATCGTCTCGCTATTCGGCCAAGAGTGATGCGTCTCCTTTTGGATACGCACACTTTTCTATTTTCCATTTTTGAGCCAGAGTTGTTGCCCCCCAAGCTCCTCAGTCTGCTGGAGGACGACGCCGTCGAACGCTGGGTAAGCGCCATCACTCACTGGGAGATTGCGGTGAAGTTGCAGATCGGGAAGCTCGATGTACCTGCCGACCCTGATTTTTACCTTCGGCATACCGAACAGCTGCAGGCCAAGACGCTCTCGTTCGAGCCTCGTCACTGCTTCCCGCTGTATCGCCTTCCCTTGCACCACAAAGACCCCTTTGATCGCTTGTTGATCAGTCAGGCTATCTCCGAGAATATGACCCTCGCCAGCCGGGACCGAGACTTCGCGTCTTATCCGGTATCACTGTTTTGGGAATAGCGCCAAGTGAACTTGTGGACGAACCATTTGGAGCGATCACTTAGTGAAGTAGCTCTCCCAAAACTAGGCTCGCCGTCAATCCGCTCAAACCTCAAGCCAAAGCCTTTGATTCAAACAGCCCCCAGAAACATGGGCTTCCTGGCGCTTCCAAAATAGGCCTGTAAGATTGCCTCACAAATTGCCGATGGAACGCCGTATCCTTGAGTAAGCAGGGTCTATTCGTCGTTAGTTCGGAAAGTGGGACTTCCTGATTCGTTGAATGCGCCGATCGTGATCGGTCCGGACTAGGCGCAGCCGGTGGCTCGGCCCCAGAAAGACAAGGTATTTGAAGTCTCAAACAGGGACGTGCGCATTCGCGACGGACTAAGGGTCATTTTTCTTAGTGAGGACGCCGGTGTCAAGCCTCCCGCACCACGCCAGTTCACACGTCCTCCAGCAGCGCTTGACTGCCGCAGGCGGCGGCAATGGTGGGCCGCCGCGTTAGCATTGAGATTGTATAGCGCATAGGCACCCGTCATTCAGGACCGGCGGTTTCAGCCTCAGGTTGGGGGAACAATTTAATGCGGGGAATGCTGATGAGCCTCTGGTTGACGGCGATGTGTGCCGCGCAACCGGGTCAAAAACTGGACTGGAGTTCGCGTGTGGCGTCTGACCCGGCGTTGACCGGCTCCGAGCGAATGAGGATTCTTGTGCGGAACAACTTTGCCTCACCGGCCCCCCTCTTCCGTTCCGTGATTCCGGCAATTGCGGCAGAAATTACGAATCGCCCGAGGGAATGGCACCGGACCGCTGGTGGCTTTGGGCGGCGCGTGGGGTTTAACTTCGCGATGTTCACCGCGCAGGATGTGATCCAAGCCACTTCGTCGGCGATGCTTGGCCGTGACCCGCGTTACCAGCGGTGCGATTGCAAAAACGTCTGGGGCCGCGCCCGGCAAGCCTTCTCGGGTCTCGTATTGTCCGCCGATTCGCACGGCGTGAGACGGTTTGACCCATCCAATCTGATGTCGTCGTACGCCAGCGGCTACATAGGCGCGAGCCTCTATCCGGACCGCTATTCCGTGGCCGTCAAAGGGACCCAGTTGGGCCATCTGCAGGTAAGCCAAGTGGTGATCGAGAACCTGCTCATCGAATTCGGCCCCGACATTAAGCGTTTTTTGAAACGCAAGATTTTGCGGCGACCCTAGCAGCGCCGCGAGAGGCTGAACATCAAAGCATAGTCGGCGAAGGCGGCGTCGCCACGGCGTCCGTTCGCGTAGTCGGCCACGCTGCGTTTGCGGTTACGTTCGATGGCCCAGGGGATGTTGCAACTGAACATGTAAGCTCTGCGGACATAAAGAAAGCCAGGGTCGAGCGAGATGGCGTAACCGGGCCGGCGGAAACCGTTGCTCTGGCCGATCGCATCTCGCACCGGCACTCCTTCGATCCGGCCGCGGAGGGCAAGAAGGGGCAAACCGGTACGGCCGAAGGGATCGATGTGCGGGAGTTCAACGAAGCGGGTAAGATCGTGCGGACTGATGCCTTCTGGAATCCGGGCCCGTTAGTGGCTGTGTTGACGGCTTAGCAGGCGGGGCATGAGCGCGAAGAGGCCGAGGACGACGAGATAGACGCTGCCGGAGACAGGGTCGCGGCTGGCGATGTAGGCGGCGAGCGATTGGTTTTGGATGACGGTGGCGAGGGTGAGTTCGGCGGTTAGCGTGACGGCGAGGGCGATGAGTCCGGTGGGGAGCCGGGCGCTTGCGGGAAGAGCGAAGCGCCGGACGACATAGCGAGCGGAGAACAGGATCGCGACAAACATCACTGGCATTTCCAGCAGTTCAGCGGTGCGCGCACCCAAGCGGGGAACGAGGAACGGCACGCGGACCATGCCGAGCAGGAAGCCGGTACCGAAGACGAGGGCGAAGTAGGCGAGTCCGGCTTTCAGGGTGGGCATAGTTCCCAGGCCCTTACCGGCGCGGCTTTAGCTCGAATTCGCCAGTCTTTTCGAGGCTTTTGAAGAAGTCGACGACCTTGCCGATGGGCTGGGCTCCGTATTCGGCGGCGAGGGCGTTGCGAACGTCGAGAATCGAGCGGACGCCGTTGGCGAAGCCGCGCATTTCCATGTTGTTGTATTGGGTGCGGGAGACTTCGGCAGCATCACGATTGCCCCCAGCACCGCCGCCGAAGCCTGATGGGGCAGGCTTGCGGCGAATCGGGATCAGCGCGGCGGCGGATTGTTCCCCCGCGTCGAGCTGAAGAGCTGAGTCGAGCTCGGCGTCGCGGCCGGCGAGGGAGACATAGCGTTTGAGGCGGGCCGTGTCAGCAGTTTCACCGTCGGTGAAGACCTTGGCGAGCGCCTCGATTTTGGCTTGGCCGGCGGCGTCTTCAGCGAGCACGCGCACGGACAAGATTGCTTCCGATTCGCGGGCGTAAGATTGGTGTACTAAGTTGAAGGCCCACTTCAGTGGCTCCTGCTCACCGACCATTTCGAGGGCCAGGCGAAGTTGGTCACCAGTGCGGATGGCGGCATGGCCGGTGACGAGTTCGGCGACCCGGAGGGAGCTATCGTTTTTGGCATTGGCGATGACATTGAGGCTGGAAAGGGCGATGAAGATGACGCGCTTGAGCTGGGTGGGGTCAGCGTTGGTGGGGCGGTCTTCGCTGGTGTGATAGGCGACGTCGGGCCAGTTATTGAAGAGGACGGCGGGGACGC
Source organism: Bryobacteraceae bacterium (assembly GCA_031367405.1). Taxonomy (GTDB): domain Bacteria; phylum Acidobacteriota; class Terriglobia; order Bryobacterales; family Bryobacteraceae; genus JALHNI01. The sequence continues at coordinate 7,979 of JANLPT010000061.1, read as the reverse complement.
CTTGGCTGAGGAAAGTGGCATGGTCAGACGAGCCGTAGTGGCGTTCGATGCTGTAAGTGAATTGGTCGCGGGTGCCTTGGGGGTCGAGGATGGGGAAGCGATAGGCGTAGGCGACCCGGCGGTTCTGCACTTTCTCACGATTGGTGTCGCCGACGTAATCGAAGAAACTTTGGGTGACGTCGTTGATGAAATGGGGCACGGAGTAGGGCGTGCGCATCAGGCGCAGGCTGTTGCGATTCTTAGTGACGTCTTCGCCCACCATGTCCATGGAAATGGCGGCGACCATGTTCTTGGTTTCGTCAGGATAGCGTTCGAGGTAGGCGCGGGTGCCCTGGATTTCGGGGATCCACATGAAGCGGATAGTGCGGCGCGGGCGAGGCAGTGTGCCGTCGTCGATCAGCTTTTTCCAGGCCCGGGCGACTTCCAAAGTGGCCGCGCTGCCGGACGCATCGTCGAGCGCGCCTTGCTTGGCGATGCCTTCAAAGAGGTGGCCGGTGATGGCGACTTCCTGCTTCGATTCGCCGGTGCCGCGGATGACGCAAGTGGGCACTTGCATGTCGGCGTCGTATTCGGTGGCCTTCACCAACGCGTGGATATTGACGTTTTCGCGGCGCTCAATGGCTTCGACCAGCTCGATGCCCATGCGGTGGGAAATGTTGAAGCCGAAGGTGGTTTTTTGGCCTTCGGCACCGGTACCGGGGCGGCCGCCTAAGCCGCTCCAGGCAACCTGATCCGGCCGGTCAATCGGTTTGCCGGTGTTGTTGGCGAAAGAGATGACGCCGGCGGCACCGAATTCACGGACGGCGAGATTGTGTACCGGGCCGACGGCACCACTGGCGAGCACCAGCTTGCCGGACACGTTTTTATCGACATAATCCTTCTTGTCGTCGCCACGGCCGACGTAGACGAGTTCACTGGTAACGTCGCCGGACTTACTGCCAGGGGCGAGCACGGCGGCAATGTCGCGGTAACTGACGATGAGGCGCTTGCCGCCGTTCTTGTCAACGCGCCAGAGTTCACCGATTTCCCCATCCCACGTCTTGTTCGGAATCTTGAAGCGCTCAATGTGGACGTCCTCAAGATTGTACTGCTTGGCCAGTTTTTCGATGTAGGCGGACTCGCGATAGACGGTCTTATATTCGTCCGCCAGCCGGTCATGCTCGAAGCTGGCGAGTTCGGTGATGTGTTGGAAAGCGAGCGTTCCGCTGACTTCGTCGACGATGCGTTCGACGATCGATTGAGGAATGAGGGTTTTGGGGTTCGGCTCATCCTGGGCGAGCAGGGCGGCGGGCAGAAGCGCGAGGAGAAATTGAAGCCAATTCATTTGCATGGTAGTTTAGCGCTAAATGTGACGCGAGACCCTTGAAACGGGAACAGGCAAAACTGCCACCTCTCGTTTCAAGATGCGTGGGCGGGAATTTCCTCAACGGCGGAAATCATTCCAACCTTTTGGCCGGCGTTCAGCCCCGAAGCTCTAACTAATGTCCACCGGCGGGCTGGGCTGGCTTTCGCGCTCTAACTGCCTGACACCGGAAACCCCGGCACTGGAAACCCTTGTCGGACGATGGGCTCTCGGCCTGCGAACTTGACGTCTTGCGGCTGGTGGCGGGTGGGCGCAGCAATCGGGAAGTCGGGGACCGGCTGGGCCTTACCGGGCATACGGTGAAGGGCTATCTGAGGGGCATGGCCAGGAAATTCGACGTACTCGATCGAACGGTCGCCGCGGTCCTGGCCTTGCAGCGCGGGTTGATCGACATTGAGGGAATCAGTCTAGCTAAGCAGGACGGCCCACTAGCGGTGTTGCCGCATGAGAAAATCCTCCATTTCTGCCCCAGCACGCACCGTCCCGCCTTCAGGCTCACCCTGCGTTAGAAACAAGACTTTACCAGTGACTTTCAGAAACCCGGGCTATGATGTCGATAGTGCTCAAAATGTCTGCGCTTGGCGCTGTCATCCTTCTGACTCCATTCTTTGCGGCGGATTCACCGATCAGCCGGGGAACCAGGCCCACGCGCCTTCACACCGGTGGAGCGGGTGAAGGACCAGCCTGGAGCCCGGCCGGCAGCCTTTATTTCAGCGGCGATGGACGAATTCAGCGACGTGATCCGGATGGAGGAACGCGGGTCTTTCGGGCGGATTCCGGTGGCGCGAACGGCCTGCTTTTCGATCATGAAGGGCGCTTGGTGGTTTGCGAAGCGAAGAACCGCCGCGTCACCCGTACCGAACTGAGCGGTGCCATCACGGTGCTCGCCGATCGTTTTGACGGCCACCGTTTTAATCAGCCGAACGACCTGACCATTGACTCGAAAGGCCGCATCTACTTCTCCGATCCGCGCTACGGATCGCGCGACGGTATGGAGATTCGTGACTCGGCCGGCCGCTTCGTCGAAGGCGTCTATCGCATTGATGCGCCGGGCAAAGTGTCGCGGGTCATCACCCACGAAATTGAGCGGCCCAATGGCGTGCTGGTTTCGCCTCAAGACGAGTTCCTCTACGTCGCTGACAATAATAACAACCATGCCGGTGGGGCGCGTAAGCTTTGGCGCTTCGCATTGCACCACAATGGCACCGTCGACCCTGGCTCGCGGACGCTGATCTTCGATTGGAAACAGGGCCGCGGCCCGGACGGCGTCAAGATGGACCGCCGCGGACGCCTCTTCGTCGCCGCGGGACTCAACAAAGCGCACCCGCCTTTTGAAACCGGCGAATTCAAAGGAGGAATTTACGTTCTTTCGCCCGCCGGCAAGCTCCTCGAGTTTATTCCGATCCCTTTCGACGAAGTGACGAACTGCGCCTTTGGCGCACCGAATCTGAAGACGCTGTTCATCACGGCGGGCGGGACGCTGTGGAGCATCGAGATGGACATGCCGGGCCGGGTTTCCTATGAGCGTGACGCCGGCCATTGAGTTCGAGCCGGTGCTCCTGGTGGGCAGTAGACGCTCAACGTCTTAGCGGGGCCGAACCTCGACCGTCCGGTTCCGGATGCCGGCCGCCACTGGACAGATCGGATACTAGCGACAAGTCGACCGCTAACCCTTTCTGTCGTGTTTCCGTTCTGTTAATATTCCTTTACTATGCCGTTTTTACGCCTTTGCCTCGCGTTCGCCAGTCTGGCCATTGGCCTTTTCGCTCAGTCCTTCACGGGTGCCATTCTGGGCTCCGTCAAGGATGCCTCCGGATCCGGAGTGCCTGGTGCCGCCGTCGCCATCATTAACACCGGAACCAATGCACGCGCCGAAGTACATTCGGATGAGACGGGTGCCTATTCCGCACCCTTGCTTCAGCCAGGCCTCTATCGGGTGGAGGCCAGCGCGGCCGGCTTCAAGAAGTTTCTGCAAGACGGCATTACGCTGCAAATCCAGCAGCAAGCCCGGGTGGATATCACGCTGACCGTAGGCGAGGTGACCGATTCGGTTTCTGTCTCCGCCGACGCCGCGTTGCTCGAAACCACGTCTTCCACCATCGGTAAAGTGGTGGATAACAAGCGCATTGTCAACCTGCCGCTCAACACTCGTAACGTTTACTCACTCATCTTTTTGACGCCCGGGGTTTCGGGAACGGTTGGCAATATCTATGGGGATATGCGTTACTCGGTGAATGGCGCTCGCGCCCGCCAGATGGACACGCTGATTGACGGCGTAAGCGCTTCCCACGCCACGGTGACTGGTTTTAGCGGCATTTCCGTCTTCCCTTCCGTGGATGCGATCGAAGAGTTTAAGGTGATGGGTGCTAACTACCCGGCGGAGTACGGCCGCAGCATGGGCAGCATATTGAATGTGGTGTTCAAGTCCGGTAACAACAAGTTACATGGAAGCGCCTACGAGTTTCTGCGCAACTCGAAATTAGACGCCAATAATTTCTTCGATAATCGTCGCGGCGCGAAGCTGAATAGCTTCAAGCGCAGCCAATATGGTGGCACGATTTCTGGCCCCATCAAACGTAACAAGACCTTCGTCATGGGATCTTTTGAAGGCCTGCGCGAACGCCGAGCCGCGTCAACAATCTTTACCGTGCCCACTGCCCTTGAGCGCGCGGCGGACTTTTCCCAAACCCGCGTGGCCAATGGTACTCTGGTCCAAATCTATGACCCCTTCTCGACCCGCGTCAACCCCGCCGGCGGCTTCATCCGTGACGCTTTTGCCGGCAACCGCATTCCGGCCAGCCGTCTCGACCCCGTCGCCATCAACTCGCTCAAGTACTATCCGCCATCCAATACGGCCGGCAACGCCGTCACCAACCAAAACAACTATGCCAATCAAGGGTCGGCCGGCATTAATCTGAATCAATGGGATGTCCGCGTCGACCACAATCTGACGAACCAACAGAAGGTCTTTGCCCGTTACTCGAAGAGGAACACCGAGAATGTTCCGGCGATATTTTTCCCCAAGGACATTACGATTGCCGAAGGACGCGTGATTGAATCGGATGATGTTCACGGTGCCGTGGCCGACTACACCAACACGCTCTCCCCCACCATGATCCTGAACGCCCGGCTCGGCTTTGCCCGCACGCTGTACACTTTCGCCAACCAAGGTCTTGGTTTCTCGCCATCTACCCTCGGCTTCCCCAAGTATCTGGACCAAATCCTCGACGTCCAAATGTTCCCGCGAATTGGAGCCGGCGGTTACGTCTCCCTGGGTGGCAATGGCAACCGGTCCAACGCCTTTAACAGCAATACGGCGTTGGCCAACCTCACCAAGATCAGTGGCAAACATACGGTAAAGGTCGGCTTTGAAGGCCGCCTCCATCGCGTGGGAGTCTCGGAGTTCGACAATCAAGGCGTGTTCGGCTTCTCCGCCACTATGACGCAAGGTCCGAATCCGAATGCGGCCAGCGCCACGGCGGGCAATAGTATCGCTTCACTCTTACTCGGTACCGGTTCCAGCGGGAATAACCTGATTCAGAACTTCAAGAATGTGGCTACCCAGAACATGTATCTGGCGTGGTATGTCCAGGACGATTGGCGAATTACTCGTAAACTTACGCTCAACTTAGGCATCCGTTATGACTACGAAACGCCGCGCACCGAACGCTTCAACCGCACCAACTACTTCGATCCGCTCGCTAACTCGCCGCTCGGTGGCGGCACCAAGGGTGGACTGGTTTTTGTGGGAGTGGACGGCAATAGCCGGCATCAATACAATTGGGACCTCAACAATCTTGTACCCCGCATCGGGCTCGCCTACCAACTTACTCCAAAGACGGTGCTTCGCGCCGGTTACGCCAATATCTATGGCCAGTCGCATCAGGCGGCGCACGGCACCATCGGCACCACGGGCTGGCGTCTCGACAATCTTTGGGTAAACTCCGTGGACGGCATCACGCCCACCAACCTTTTGCGAGACCCTTACCCGAATGGCTTCCGCGCTCTACCCGGTTCTAAGGAAGGCCTGCTGACCGGTACGGGTACTGACCTGGAAGCAGTGATCCGGGAGACGCCAGCCCCGCTTTCCATGCAAGCGAACTTCAATATTCAGCATGAGCTCCCCGGCCAGATGTTGGTAGAGTCAGCCTATGTCGGCACTCGCGGCCTCCAATTGCACAGTGGCGTTACTTATAACCAAATCACCCCCGACAAACTGCCGCTTGGCGCCCAACTGAATCAGTTAGTCGACAATCCTTTCTTCGGAAAGATTCCCACCGGCACATTAGTAAATGCCCGAGTCGCTCGCGGCCAGTTGCTCCGCCCCTTTCCGCAATTCGCGGCCGTGGGAATCGTGAATACGGCGGGAGCATCTTCAACCTACCACTCGTGGCAAAACACCTTGAGCAAGCGTTTCTCCCGGGGCTTTACTTTCGAAGGCTCCTACACCTGGTCGAAGCTGATTGACAACGGCACCAGCCACCAGAACGCCTATGACATCCGGGCCAGCCGCAGCTTGTCGGATCTCGATATCCGGCATCGTTTTGTCGTCAGCTACATCTACGAACTCCCCTTTGGCCGCGGCCGCCGATTTGGCACCAACGTTTCTCGTCTGGCTGACACGGTGCTCGGTGGATGGCAGGTGAATGGCTTCACCACTTTCCAGAACGGCAATCCGCTATCTTTCTCGGCGAGCAACACGTCCGGCCTGTTCGCCTCCGCCACCCGGCCGAATAACAACGGCACTTCCGGATTGCTAACCGGCCCGGTGGATCAACGCCTGAACGGCTATTTCACGACCGCGCCGTATACGCAGCCCGCCCCATTTACCTTCGGCACACTTGGCCCGCGTCTGCCGGACATCCGCTCCGATGGCGTGAGGAACTTCGACCTGTCGCTGTTCAAAGACTTCAAGCCCTTTGAAAAGGTCCGCATTCAGCTGCGCGGCGAGTTCCTGAACGCCTTCAACACGCCCCGCTTCGGCAGTCCGAACACCAGCGTCACCTCGAGTGCGTTCGGGGTGATAGCTTCGCAAGCGAACGCCCCCCGGCAGATTCAATTCGGCCTTAAGGCTCTCTGGTAGTCGTAACTGCGTAAGAATACGAAGATGCCTATCACCAGCCGATTGCTGATTCGCCTTGGCTCTCCTCGTCGCGACGCTGCCCGCGCAGAGCAGCCTCGAAGTAATCGCCAGCTTGGCTGGCGCGTTTGTTCGCGCGCTGGTTGCCTCGCCCACGGACTCTACATCCCTATCCCGAGGTTCGCTTTGACGCCAAATATCCAAGGTAGGAGCCGTAGGCGGTAGTGCCGCTCGTACGGATCTGTGCGGGGGGCGCTCAGCGATGATCGTCCCTACCGCGACCCTTTGTTTGCACTTTGCTTGCTTTGCGGCCAACTCGCTCGGAGATCGCTGTACGAGGGTCTTTGCCCCCCCTGTACCTGGAGTGGGTTGTCCTTGGCCTTGTTGCCTTGCTCTGTGCAAATCCTGGTCTCGCCTAATCGGCCGCCTCGCCCTCCCTTCGCCTGTTGACGAATTCTACGGAGCCGGAGTTCGGCTCCCCCGTTGGTGCCGGACAAGATCTTGCGTTTATTCTGAAACCTGAAGCGTGTATCAGTTCGTGGCGCCGAGGCTCTGCACGGGCATGGTGGCCACGATCGGTGGCAAAGTAAAGGATCCGTTGAGATACGGGGTAAAAACAACGGCGGGAACATTCGAAACAGTGATTTGCAAACGACGGTTCGGTTCGCCAACAGTTCCCAGGGTCTGAGACGAAACCTGCGAGGGAAGCAGGCCCAAGAAGCCCGACCCGCCCCCCTCCGGAGCCGTCGTATTATTAAAAACCAGAAAATTCCGGGCGTCGTCTGTACTCCAATTGTTCACCACGGCGTTTCGCACGGTAGTGCGAGCCCGTTCCGTAATGTATTGCTGGATCAGTAAGACGCGGCCCATGTCCATAATGAAGAGGATCATGGAAAGGAGCGTGGTCAACACGAGCGCTGTCTCCACCAGGGCGGCACCCTTCTGACTCTTTCCCGATCGCCGGTGTCTGGAACATGATTTCATAAATTATGGCCTTTTTAGCAGGTGGAACAACTGATCTGGCCGAGATACCTTGTGGTCACGCGCGGTTTGTCGGTGAGGTTATACGATGTAAAAAGCGCATTGATGCTATACCCGGTGATGGCGACCGTAACATAGGTCGGCATGCCTTCGGCATCCAGGTTGACGCTGACGTCGACGTGGCTCGCATTCAAGTTCGGAACTACGCTCCTGTGGCCCGCCGCCATATCGCCATATACCACCATGTTACGGAGTGCGGTCTGGTATGACTGCGGGCTTCCAATGTCGTAACCGAGCTTAGAACCTAGTTGCGCCGCGTCGGTGACTGACGTGAGCAGGGCGTTATAGACGTAGTACGCGTAACCAATTTGGTAGACCCCTGAGAATATCGTCCAAAGCAACGTAAACCCAAGAGCGAATTCCACCAAGGCGTTGCCCCGTTCGGATTGTTTTTCTTTATTTCTTCTCATGATTGGCCTGTTATTTGTACAGCACAGGGGTGTATACCTTCGTTCCATCGGTCCCTCCGGAGCTATTGCCGCTCAGACTGCCAGG
>JANLPT010000086.1:0-18886 GCA_031367405.1 Bryobacteraceae bacterium | reverse complement strand
AGCCACGCGACGGCGCGGGTTCCATGCCGCGACGCGCCGCTGCATGAAGCCGTCGGCCCACTGGCAGAGGCGGCCGCGCATTTCGCTGACGCCCTCCAGGTTCGCGCGCCGCCCATCGCGCTCAATGTCCACCCAATACTCTTGGCGGCCCTGCAATAGGTGGAGCTGGGCTTCGAGCGTGTCGACGTGGGTCTCCAGATATTCGGTGACCTGCTCTTCCGAGTCCAGTAAGGTGCAGAAGGCAGCCGGCACCAGGGTCGTCTGGCGCAGCACCGTCCCCACGACTGTCTCGTGTGCCGGTGACCGCTGCTCCACCCATAACCGGTCCATCACGCGCTGCGGCGTGCGCTCCGGGTCGTACTCCTCGTCGGGCACCCGGCTCACGATTGCCGCCAATCCAGCCGCGCAGATGGTGTAGGGAGGAAAAACGGGAAAAACGCTTACCGCTGGCAGGAGCGGAAGCTGCATGCTGCCGGTGATGCAGTACAAGTAGGTCAAGCCGGGCTCAGTTCCTCCACAACGTTTATTCGGAGGAATGGGCTAAGCTCTTTACCCTATTCGGCGGTCGCCAGCACCTCGACCGGTTTCGGCACGCCGCGCCTCGCAAACCGGATTTTGCCCGACATACCGATTAGGTACACCGTGCGTTTGACGACTAAGCCATGGGAAGAAAACAACTTCGCCACCTGCTGGTCCGGGTCGGCAAGGAGGGGATAGGGAAGCTGAAATTTGCTCCGGAACGCCTTGTGGCTTTCCGTCGAAGCTGGGTTGACGCCGAAGACCACCGTGTTCTTTTGCGTGGATAAGGTCCATGATTCGCGAAACTCGCAGAGCTGTTTGGTGCAGAGCGACGTATTGTCGCGAGGGTAGAACACCAGCACGACGTTCTGCTGGTGCCGGTAGTCGCTCAAGCGCACGTTCACGCCTTGGTCATCCACCAGACTGAAGTCCGGTGCCATGGTGCCGACCGGCAAGGGATCGGGAAACAGCCAATCAAGCATACTCTGTTGATGCTACTCCAGGATCGCCGGCACCTTTTTCCTTTTGCTTCATTCGTCAAATAACCGTTTATTTGCAACGCTGGGGTCAGAGCACCACCGACCCCAGCCACCTTAAAAGTGGGGGAGCGTGGGGGTACGGAGTTTATGCGTTTGAGGGTGGCATTACGACAAGCCTCATGGCCGCGCAGTTCAGCGATGGCCAGCGATGGCCAGCGATGGCCGGCTCCCCACAAGGCACGCTGCCGTTTCAGATTCTCAAGCACGCGGTCGATTTCCACGGAGGTTCCGGTAGGCGAGAGTGATAGCGACGGTCCACACCGTCGCCGCCAAGTAACCGGCGAGCACATCGCTCGGGTAGTGGACACCCAAGTAGATGCGCGAAAGGCCGATGCCCAGGATCAACGACACCGCCAGGGTCCAAATCACGATGCGCCACCAGCGGCTTGCCAGATGGCGGGTGGCAAAGGCGGCCAGAATGCCGTAGATGCAAAATGAAACTAGGGCGTGACCGCTCGGGAAGCTGTAGGACGCGGGTAATACGGCGTCGAAAAAGGGCTCCGGGCGCGCACGGCGGAAATACAGTTTGAGCACGTACATCAGCAGCGAGGCTCCGGCGAATCCGGCCAGCAGCAGGGCAGCCCTCCGCCGATGGCCCATTCTCCAGAGAACCAACGAGCTCACCAACGCGGTGGCCGAAACAAAGGCCACCGAACCAAGAAAAGTCAACGCCAGCATGAGCGTCGTGAGGGCCGGTGACGCGGTGCGATGGACAGCCAAGCGCACCCATTGGTCAAATCGCTGCGTCTCTCCGTCGAGCACCCGTTCGGCCAATTCGGCAAAGAGGAACAGCGCCAGACAGGCGGCTAAGAATCCGGCCACCAGAGGCGAAGTCAATATTCCGCGAAGCCGGTTCATACCCTCTTGAGCATAGCCTAGGTGCAGCTGCCCTAGGCCCCTCTGAACCACATCAAAACGAACGACTTACCTATTCCCCATTCAACCCCATATCTCGCCGTTCAACCCAAGGTTGCAACCCTTAAAAGAAATCTCGCTGCTTTTGCTGCGCCGTTTCACTATGCTCTATCTGTAACCTTAGGCGTACCTCTACCTAAGGCTTCTACTTGAGAGATAGGGAGAAATATGGGTAAGGGCATCAAGATTGTCGAGAAAGCTGCGGTATACGCCGCTCGCGCCGGTTGGGTTGTTTTCGAAAAGGTGAACAGCTTCAATCAAAAAGCTTCGTTTACCCCCAAGTGGTCCGACAAGCCGTTATTGAAGTCCTACCAGAAGACCAAGCCGCCCCTCGGCTGGCCGCGCACTACCGACTCTCTCTGCCCGAAGTGCATCCCCGAACTCCGCAAGCGCATCCTCGACGGCGAACTCCCCGTCTCCATCTTGAAGAATGACAAGCTGGGCGAAATCAAAGCCCAAGTCATCGAACGCGATGGCAAGATCTGGATGGTGAAAGAATGTCCCACCCACGGCAAGTTTGAAGACCTGATGGCCATGGATACGGCCTTCTTCAAGCACCTCGAAGACGTCTTCCCCGGTCGCGACATCCGCGCCCACAATGACGAGAAGCTGCATGATCATGGCTCCTCTACCATCACCCACGGTCGTGGATCGGTGCTCACCATCGATTTGACGAACCGTTGCAACATGATGTGCGACCCCTGCTTTATGGACGCTAACCAAGTGGGCTTCGTGCATGAATTGACGTGGGACGACATCAAGACGATGCTCGACAACGCCATCACCATCAAGCCGCGCCGCCAGATGTCGGTGCAGTTTTCCGGTGGCGAACCGACGCTCTCTCCTTACTTCCTGGATGCCATTCGCTACAGCCGCAAGGTTGGCTACAGCTCAGTGCAAGCGGCGACGAACGGCATCGAGTTCGCCAAGAGCGCCGAGTTCTCGCGCGCGGCTGCCGAAGCCGGCCTCCGTTACGCTTACCTGCAATTCGACGGCATCGGCAACGCGGCCAACTCGCATCGCGCTGTCGGCAATTTGTTCGACGTCAAGATGCGCGCCATTGAGAATTTGTATGCCGGCGGCGTGGACATCGTCCCCGTCACCACCATCATCAACGGCATTAATAATGAGCAGGTGGGCCGCATCGTTGAGTTCGCGCTCGACAACCCCAAGAAGATCCCGTTCATCAGCTTTCAGCCCGTGTCCTTCACCGGCCGTGATGAAGCCGTCAGCGACGAGCGGCGTACTGCCCAGCGCTATACCTTGAGCCACTTGGCTCACGACGTTAAGAATCAAGTGGGTGTCGGTGAGCCGACGCGCGATTGGTTCCCGATTTCATTCATGTCCACGTTCTCCGACTTCGCCGATCTGGTCCACGGACCGGATCGCGATTGGGGTCAACTTTCCTGCGGCTGCCACCCGAATTGCGGCATCGGCCTGGCCGTCATGATCGACAAAGAAACCAAGGAGCGCGCCCCGGTTACGGCCTTCCTGCAGGCTGATCGCCTGGCTAAAGACATCGCCAAGATCAACGACGCTTCGCGTACGTCCAAGTGGATGAATATTGTGGGCGTCACGCTCGCCTTGATGCGCAATTACGACCCGTACATGGCACCCACGCACTTCAAGATTGTCGATCTTTTGAAGAAGTTCGACAAGTGCTTCGGTGCCACTGGCCGCGCTTATGGCAAGGTGGACGGCACCCGCACCCGCGAGGACATTGACGTTCGCCGCAGCGACCGTTGGAACTTCCTCTTCATTGCCGGTATGTGGTTCCAGGATCTGTTCAACTACGACTTCCGCCGCACCGAGCAGTGCATCATCCCTTACGCGACGCAAGAGGGCGAGATCAGCTTCTGCGCCTACAATACGGGCGTGGGCTGGCGCAACATCGTCGAGAAGATGCACATGTCCGCCACGCTTACCAAGTGGTACGAAGAGCATGGCCGCCACAAGATCTATGCCGGCGGCAAAGATGTCGACATGCTCTCGACGCAGCACTCTTTGAAGCTCAATGCCGAAGCGGTGGCCGCCGGTATTCAACACGATCTCGACATCACCGGTGTCGCCAAAACGGCGCGCGAAGAGAAGCTCCGCGCTCGCGCCGCCAAGCAACAGCAGGACGCTGAGAACTCCAAAATGGAGAAGCTCTATCGCGAGCATGTGCTGGGCGAGAAGCCCGGCGAGGGTCTCGTGCAGATCGGCTTCGGCGCTCCCGTTGCCTCCGACATTCCACTGCCGATGATCAAGCCCGCCCCGGTCGTCAAGCAAGAAGAAGTCGGGAGCATGGGCGACTAGGCCCGAATTGCTCAAAACATCCCCTCCCTAACGGTCGGGGTTCGTTAGCTGACGAATCCGGATTGTGAGGGAGGGGATTTGTTTTTAGAGGCAGGCGACCATACGCCCGCCATCGGCGATCGATAGTCGCGCCGCCTCAATTACCCGCTCGTTGTATCGGCTATTGCCTGGCGTAGCCAAGACGCCGGCGGCTTCTATCTCCATTAGTGCCGAGGGCCGTTCGCGCACGGCGAGTATCTGTCGCACAATAAAATCGACTGACCGGTAGCCGTAACCTACGGGCACCCAACCCTCGGTGCCCAAATCAATGTACTGAAAATAGTCGGGACTCGGCTCGGTATACTGCGTGGCGCCTTCGCCCTTGGGCGATTCCGTGTAACAGTATTCGAGGCCCCGGTATTGGTCAGAGTGCTTCAATAGGGCACCACTCTGGCCGCCCGCGCAATACATGGTGAGCCCTTGCGTATTGGTCCCCGGGCCGGCATCGGGGAAGCCCAAGGCGTTCTGCACGTTGAGGCAGGCGCCGTTGCTCCACAGGACACGCGCATCGGTCCATAGCCAACCGTCGTTGCCGTTGGGGAACTTATCGGCGATGCCGTAGACACTTACTGCTACGGGGGTAAGTCCGGTAATAAAGGCGACTAAGTCGACATAGTGGCAACCAATGTAAGTGAAGGCATCCGAATTCTCTTTGGTAAACCAATTCTGAAAGTTTGAATGCCGGTAGTACCACTTCTCAAAGAGGACCGCTGACCCCAGCTTGAAGTCGCCAAACAGCCCGGCCCGGTATTTCTCGCGTGCCATCAGCGAACGGTCATCCAGCCGCTTGTGATACTCAATCGCGACCACCAGGCCTTGAGCCTGGGCTGCGGCCTCGATCTGTTCACTCTCCAGCACGGTGAGCACCAGCGGCTTCACACAAAGCACGTGGCACCCCTGCGAGAGGGCCTGCATTACAGCGGCGAAGTGCAGATTATCGGGCAACGCCACCACCACCAGGCTCCCTTTCGGTAGACCCCGCATGGCCTCAGAAAATCCGCCGACTACCGCGCGAAAGCCGGATGACGGGAACGCCCGCCGGATCTTCGGGGTCTCGCGCAATACCTCTAACGTCGCCGCATTCCTGGCACAAATCGCGATTTCCCCGATGCGGCCCAACCGCTGCAATTGATATAGGGAAGGCAGGATTTGGTCCTGCAAGATCATCCCACCGCCGGCGACAAATACATCCATCCTTCTAGCCTACAATCAGCCGCTACAGGAGTGCCCATCAGTGAAAAACTACCGGACCGGTTTCCGCCGGCTCAGCCCCTGCTGGATCTGCGGCAGTAGCCGCAAGTAAGCGCCTGCCGCTTCCTCCAATACCCGTGCCGCCGCCCGGGTCAAATCGCCACCGGACCGTTGCCTAATTTCCGTCCGCAAGGCCTCAATTTCCAGCCGCACCCGGTCAAGTTCCTCGTCGGCAAAAGCGGCCACTGCGTTGTCGTAGCGCTGATATAAGGGCTCGATCGCCGCGGGGGCCATCTGCCCTGGGTCGAGCGCGATGCGGTCCATCACTTGGCGCAAACTCGCCAAATCGTGCACGCTGAAAAGCAGCAGCCCGTCGCTTACTTCGCGCTCCGGTCCGTCGGATGGCGCATTGCGTACGGCGTCACGCACCACCATGGTCGTCGAGCCGCCGCCATCCAGATTTACGGCCCTTACCGCGCCGAGCGTCACTAACTCCGCCGCTAACTCGTCCAGGCGCATGCCCTGACTTGAAGGCTGCCTGCCGTCTAAGGTGACTAAGAGCCACGTGCCCCGCGCGGTGACCGCAAAGGCGGTACGCGGATTGCGGGTCGTCTCATGGCCGAACTTCTCGTCGCCCACATCCACTTGGCCCGCCGTGACAATGGTCGGCCCCCCGCCGATCACGTCCACCGGATTGCAACCGTTCACCGTCTCAAGAGCCAGCGCCGGCTTGGTGGACATCAGCGTGCCCACGGTCGCCCGCGCGCGGAGAAACGTGGCACCCGCGCCAGAGCCTGACAGCACTGACCCATCGGCCGGGATATCCGCATTCCCTTCCCCATCCACGAGCCGCGTCACACGGCCAGACGGATCAAGCAGCGCTTCCACTCCGCTCGCGCCGGTCTGAGTCTTCGCGCCGAAAATGGGCCGCAGCCACAACAGATCCTGGCTGGACCTGGCCCGATTCAGCCCCGTCAACGTCGCGCTTCCGTCGCCGTTCGACACCTGCCCGCTAAACCGAACCTGGTCAATCGCCACGCCGCCCTCGGCGCATCTCACCAGCGCACTGCGCACCAGTGAGGTGCCGGACACCACCTCGCCATTCCACATGTAAGCCCCGGATGACTGCCCCGCAAACGCCGTCGCCGAACTACTGACCACAAAGTAGCCGCCATTGACGGCCGCCGCCGCCCCATAGCGCCGCGCCAGTGAACTCGTCGTCTCCTTGCCAATCGCCCGGTCGCGCGCCCGCACCGGCAGCAGGATCAGATTTGGCTCGCGCGGATCCACCTCCACCACCTGCATCGTAAATGGCCCATCGCCATTGGTGACCCAGCGGCGCTCGCGGTAGGTGACGCCCGGCGCGATTGTCGATATCGATTCGTAAATTAGCGGCGTCACTTGCAAGTTGAAAGTCGCCGCGCCAGCCTCAATGGAGACGACGCCGGGCACCACGGCCAAGCCAGTAACGACCACGCGCCCATCCAGGTCGGTGGTCCCCACGGGCTGACCGTAGGGCTGCCGCTCCAGAAAATCGCACGAAACAAAGCCACTGCCACCGTGCGACACCGTCACTTCGCACCAGCCGTCACCCGTTTGGCCTTTGATCAGAACGCGATCAGCGCGGTAGAGCACTCCCTGAATGGTCCCACCGGGAGACTCGCGCAAATTCAGCGTGGAGGCCGTCACGGTGCCGGTTTCGAGGCCCGGCGCGGTGACGCGCAACACCACGCCCGCCAAGGGCTTGGTCCCATCGGCGAGGCGCAGGAATACGGGGTCGCCCACCATCACGCTGGTGGGGCCAGTCAACGTCTGGGCGGCCGCCGGAAGGGCGAACGCCAATACCATCAGCAATCGCATCATCTACTTGATTGAAACACTATGCCCGCGCCAAAGTTGTCAACTCCGCTTGCGGCCCACCAGCAGCACGCTTTGGCCGACCGGCAGATTCAGCCCCCAACCGATCAGATTAGCTTCGATGGCCAGCAAGCCACCGAAGATCGTGTCGAGCCAACCGGGCATGGCCGCCACGCCGCTGGCCGGTTCCGCGCGGGTGAGCGGCTCCCATACCCGGAACTTGAAGAGCGCCACGGGCATCAGCAGCGAGTTCGCATAAGTCACACGGAGTGCCTCTACCCCGACCGCGGCCGCGCACGTTCGCAGATGAGGCGCAGTGAAGCGCTGCTTTTCGTGGGTAAAGATGGAATGCCGGCTTCGCAGTAGGTTGAGTGCCGACACGCGCACCACGAAGAGTCCGCCGGGCCGCAGGACACGCGCCAATTCCTCGAACGCCCGGCCCTCTTCACCCGGCGGAAAATGCACGATCACGTCGAGCGACAACACGGCATCGAAGGCTCCGTTGGCAAAAGGCAAACGCTGTAAGTCTGCTTGCACTAAGTCGCCTACGCCCAGTTGTTGACCGTACTTTAAGCCTTTGGCACTTAAATCGAGCGGCGTCATCCGCCATCCATAGCGCCGCGCCAACTCCCGCGATTGATAGGCCGTGCCACAGCCCGCTTCGAGCACCTTGACATACGCCCCGGCCAGCGGATCGAGTAACTCATTCAAAATTTGGCGCTGGCCGCGAAACCACCACATCCGTTCTTCGAGCGCTTGGATGTTAGCGAACTCCGCGTCGTTCATTTCGGGCGTGGCGGGGGGCGTGTTACTCATTAGTGGTGCGGGTATGCCTCAGGGGAAAGTAGCCACACTAGCGGCCGCTCGCCGCAGTGTGCCGGCGATAGTATCCCAACGCCCTCGCAAAACCGTCTTCAAACCGAATTTTGGGTGCCCAACCCAACTCGGCTTGAATGCGTGACCAATCGGTCCGGTAACTGCCAATGTCGATGGAGGCGCGTTCGGCGGGAAATGGCCGTAGGGTAGGTTCCGGCTGGCCCCCCGCCGCGCAGGCGATCCGCGTGATCTCAAGTAACGAGAGCGCCTCCGGCCCACCGATGTTATAGCTTCGGGACGGTAAAGGCCGCGTGGAACCAACTAACAAGAAAGCGTCCACCGCGTCATCGACATAGAGAGGATCGCGCAGTTGGCTACCATCGCCATAAACTTCGAGCGGATGCCCCATGTTGAGCTTGCGCAAGTAAGTACTCAGGAAACCCTGCCCCGGTACATTGAGCGACATGCGCGGCCCGTAAATATTGGTGAGCCGGAGTACACAAGCATCCAGCAAGCCCATGCGGCTCAGCATCAGATGATACATGGTTGCCGCGTACTTATGGACCCCATTAAAATCCACCGGATTGATGGGATGGTCCTCGTCGACCGGTAAATACTCCGGCACACCGTACACCTGGCGCGTGCCTGCAAACACGACGCGGACACCCGGGTTCCAGTCGGCGCAGGCTTGCAGGAAGCGCAGTTGCGACGTGGTATTCAGCTGTAAGTCGCGCTCCGGATTGAGCATGCTGTGAATGTGGCTGATCTCGCCCGCCAGATTGAAAATGACATCGGCTTCGCGAATCGCGCCTTCGAAAACGGCCGGTTGCGCAATGTCCACGCCGAGGATGCGCACGCGGTCCAGCACGTCGTTCAGATTACGAGCATCGCCGCCACAGCCCGGCACACACGGATCAATCACTGTTACTCGCGCGCCTTCGCGCACCAGGCGCAACGTGAGGTTACTGCCAATAAAGCCTGATCCACCCGTCACCACCACTTGTTTACCCTGATAAGGCATTAAGCTCCTCCTTTCGCGTAAAACTGCCGAATGCGCTCCGCAACTTCTAGCGCTCCGCTCTCCGGCATATAAGGCCACACCGGCAGCGACACAATCTCCTGGCACGCCTTCTCGGCATGCGGCAAGCTGCCCCGTTTCTGGCCGGCGCTGGCGAAAGCGGGATGTAAGTGCAAAGGCACTGGATAGTGTACGCCGCTTCCAATACCGCACGACGCCAGATACTCGCGCAACTTATTTCTTTTCTTAGCGCGAATCACATAGAGATGATTCACCGAGCACGCATGGCGCTTCAGCAATCGCACGCCCGCGCAGCCGGTGAGTGCCTCGCCGTACAACGCCGCGATCTTGCGCCGGTGTAAGTTCCACTCGGTGAGATGCGGTAAAAACGCTCGCAAATAGCAGCATTGCATCTCATCGAGCCGGGAGTTGATCCCCGCCTCGTAACTGACCTGCCCGCCCTTACGGCCGCCGTCGCGCAGTAGACGCAAGCGTTGACTGACAGCCGCCTTGTTGGTGACAATCGCGCCACCATCTCCCAAAGCCCCCAGGTTCTTGGTGGGGTAAAAGCTATAGGCCACATAGTCAGAGAAAGCCGTCAGCGGGTGCCCGTTGAAGCGCGCGCCATGCGCCTGGCAAGCATCCTGAATCACCACGGGCCCCAGCTTTCCAATGCGGTCAATCCGGCAAGGTTGGCCATAGAGATGCACCGGTACCAGCGCTGCGGTCCGCTTGGTAATCCGATTGCCCATATCGTCGGCGTCGACTAACAACGTCTCCGGATCGATGTCGGCGAACTTGATCTTCGCGCCCGCGCTCGTAATGGCAATGCCGGTGAAAGGCGCGGACAACGCGGTGGTGATCGTCTCGCCGGTAACACGGGCGGCCCGCAAACATAGGCCGATCGCATCAGTACCATTCGCGACACCCACCGCGAACTTCGCATTCAGCGACTCAGCATACTCCTGTTCAAAGGCCGCCAGACCCGCGCCCAAAATGAATTGTCCCCGTTCAAACATCGCGTCCAACTGCGCTTGCCACTCCCCGCGCGTGGCCTCGATCAGCGGCTTCAGATTCACCACCGGTAAGTGCATCAACGCCCCCTCAGCACGGTGCGGATCCATAACCTCACCAGTTGCATCAACGTGCTCGCCAAGCTTTTCAACCGGAAAAACTGTGACTTGCCATGTAACCGTGGATAGTGATGCACACCGACTTCGGCCACGGCGCATCCCGTCAACTCAATTTTCTTCACTAGCTCGACGCAAATCGTTCCACTGGTTGACCGCAGATTGATTCGCTGAACCAAATCGCGCCGCATCAGACGGAAGTCGCAGTCGATGTCGCGGATCTTGATGCCAAAAATCAGGCGGGCAAAGTTGTTGTAAGCCTTGCCAATAAAAATGCGGTGCCAAGGATCATTGCGCTCCAACTTGTAACCGTTCGCCAAGCCCACGCCAGGCTTCATCAGAGCCCACAGTTTGGGTAACTCGCGCACATCGTATTGGCCGTCACCGTCGGTGTAGAAAACGTATTCCTTCGTCGCCGATTCGAACCCCGTCTTCAGCGCCCCGCCGTAGCCACGATTTTCCGGATGCGTGATCACGCGCATGCGGGGCCCATATTCCTTCGCCAATCGCGCTAGCACTTCGCCGGTCGCATCCTGGCTGCCATCGTTAATGACAATGACTTCGAAATCGTCAAAAGACGCACCCAAAACGTCAAAAGTGCGCCCGATCAGCTCCGGGAGCGATGGCGCATCATTGTAGGCAGGGAAAAAGACGCTCAGACTCGACAAGTGTGCAAGAATACCATAGGCCTCACGCGGGAGGGAAGTCCTGGACGTACTACGGGGCACCCGCGACTCGCGCGCATGCCCCGCTGACGAACTGACTAGTCTTCCGGAATTACGAGTACGTCACCCGGATGAATCACCGAGTGCTCATCCTTCAACTTCGAAGAATTCGCGGCGATGAGCTTCGGGAAGTCGGCACCGTTGCCCAAAAACTCTTGGGCGATCTTCCAGAGCGAATCGCCGCCCACCACCGTGTACGTCCTGATCGGTTCCGGAATGCTGGAATCGATGCTGAGGTCGACGGATAAATCGGCGAACATGGGATCCACTTCCTTGATCACATCCCACACGCGATTCTTGTATTTATCGCTCGGCGCGGCACCCTGCAGCAGCAGCTTTTCGCCGTCCATATGCAGATGGTCAATCCGCACATTGTTCTCTTTGGCGAACTCGGTCACCTTCGCGTACTTCGCCTTTAAGGCTTCTAAACGATCCATAATCTCAATCTCCTTCAACTGGGGGGGGCGGTTTTGCTTACCAGCTCGATTCTATCGCGTTCCCTGATTCCGTAGTGTGAAAACTCTCATAAAAACTAAGTAATCCGCTCAAACTGATAACCGGCTTGCGTCAACGAGGCGAGCAACTCCGCCACATGCCCGGCGCCCCGAGTCTCCAACGTAAAATCCATCACCGTGTTGCCCAGGCGCACGCCGAAGTAGGCCCGCTCGTGCTCGATGTGAATCACGTTGACGCGCAGTTTGGCGAACACTCCGGTCACCGCGTGCAAAACGCCCGGATAATCGGCCGCCTGCAACCGCAGCCGGACCAGACGTCCATCCTTCACTAAGCCTCGCTCGACGATGCGCGTCAGGAAGATCGGATCGATGTTGCCGCCGCAGATGAGGCAGGCCACGCGCCGTCCCACCAGCGTCGTCTTGCGTTCAATCAGCGCGGCGGCACCGGCCGCGCCCGCGCCCTCGGCCACCGTCTTCTCCCGCTCCAGCAACATCAGGATCGCGCTCGCCACTTCCTCTTCCTCCACCGTCACGTACTCGTCCATCAGCTTTTCGGCGATCTCCAAATTCCGCTCGCCCACGCGCCGCACACCGATGCCATCGGCGATGGTGGTGGCCGGCGGCAACGTCACCGGCTCATGCGCCCGCAACGCCGCCTTCATCGACGCAAAACGCGACGTCTGCACGCCAATGATGCGGATTTTCGGGTTGTAATCCTTCACGGCCACGGCGATGCCGCCCATCAACCCACCGCCGCCCACCGGAATCACGACCGCTTCCATGTCCGGAAGTTGCTCGATCAACTCGAGGCCAATGGTTCCCTGCCCCGCGATAATGGCGTCGTCATTGAAGGCGTGAATATACGTGAGCCCCTCCACTTCGGCGACCCGGAGCGCTTCCTGATAAGCCTCGTCATAATTGGCGCCATGCAGATGCACTTCGCCCCCATACTGGCGGGTGGCGGTGACCTTGGTTAAGGGCGCGGTGAGCGGCATCAGGATCGTCGCGCGAATCCCCAGCCGCGTCGCGTGGTACGCCACACCCTGTGCATGATTGCCGGCGGAGGCGCAGATCACGCCCCGTGCCCGCTCCTCAGCATTGAGTTGAAGCAGCTTGTTCAAGGCCCCGCGTTCCTTAAACGAACCTGTCATCTGCAGGTTCTCGAGCTTAAAGAAGACCGTGTTGCGGGCCACGCGCGAAAAGTTCTCCGAGTAAGCGCAAGGCGACACAAAGATCGCTTCGCGAATGCGTTCGCGCGCCGCCCGGATATCGTCAATGGTCACCATAAATGCTGTAAAGAGGTCACCAACGACGATAGCATTGCCCTATGGATGTCTTTCATAAGTCTTTCGCCGACATGTTCGTGCTTTCGCTACCGTGGCTCGAAAAAATCGCCCGCCCGGTGGTCGTTTACTTGCTGCTGATCGTGCTGCTGCGCATCTTCGGCAAACGCGAACTCGCCCAACTCAACCCCTATGACCTCATCGTGTTGCTGTGCCTCTCGAACACGCTTCAGAACGCCATCATCGGCGAGGACAACTCCGTCACGGGCGGCTTCATCGGTGCCTTCTCGCTGCTGGCGATCAACTTCGCCACCGTCCGTCTGCTGTACCGCCATCCGCGGTTCGAAGCCCTGGTGGAAGGCACGCCGACGGTGCTGATCGACAAAGGAGAGGTCTGCCACGAGGCTCTGAAGCAAGAGATCCTCACGCTCGCCGAGTTGCAGTCCGTCGCGCACCGGCAAGGCTTCGCCGACCTCGACGAAATTGAGCATTGCGTCCTCGAACCCAACGGCACCTTCGGCATCCATCCCAAAGGCAATCCGAAAGATCTCCACCCGGAGATTCTGGCCCGGCTGGAATCCATCGACGCGCGCCTCGCGGCGCTGACCGGGAAGTAGGGGGTCCGATCGAGAATTACCGGCAAGACGCCGGTGGGCCGCGCCACCGCGCAGGTGCTGGCGATGAACGCGGAAGGGCCAAGGGCAACTCCGAAGGATTGATCGTTGACGCGAATGCTGAATTGCCCTGCGCGATTACCGCGTAAGGCCTCCAAATGATTCCCGGGTGGGGAACGCAATTCCGCCGCATCGAGAGCCTCTAAGCGGCGGCGCACTGCCCGTTCGATTGCGGCAAAGCGGTTGACGATTGGCGGGTAAAGAGGCGTTCCGTATCGCGACAACGGAAGCTTCGGATCACCCGTTTGAGTATCACGCTTCGCGTGATGGCAGGTCGCGAGGCTCGGGTACTTTTTCATTTGGCTCTAAGAGATTGATCATAATCGATTAGCCTAAGCCGAAGGGATACGGCGATGCCCCGGTTTCCCCAAACCGGGCCGACGGAAGTGGGAGGCGCGCGTATCCCCCGCCTTCTTGGCGTGCCGGTTTCCCTCGTATGTGGTTGCAAACTCGATGAGTTATTGTTGTCCGGCAAGGAGATAGGTGTATGAGGGTGAATGACGCCGATCTCTGTCAGGCAAGCTATTCACGGTATCCATCACCGCTTGGCGATAGCGAATCGCAACGAGTGGTGCATCCTGATCGACCGATCGACCAAGTAGTATCGGAACTGGCGGATGATGTCCTTCTCCGCTGGGGGAGAAATGATGACTTTCACGAACGCGGCAACCGTGTTTCGTGGTCAGCGAGCATCTGGTCCGTTTGCGCGGTGACCCTTTGCCAAACGTCATCGGCATCAGTAGGCTCGCCGGCGTCCAGGCCTTCCAGCAGAAGCGCATTCAGCTCACCTTCGGAACCCTCAAAACCATGTGCAGCGGTCCTCTCCACCACGGCCAAAGCTGCATTCAGCGCTGCTTCGGTGGAAGGATAGGTGCCAGCGGTCACCACGGCCTGAAGCCGCTGCTCTTGTTCTTGAGTGAGGTGGATAGACATGGCGTCACTTTCTCATTCACCTTACCGAATACGTGCGGGACTACGCATCATACGCTTTGGTATGTTCGGTCCCTGGATTAGGGGAATTCGCCTCGTAGGAAAAGTTCGTGGCGCAGGTCGAGGCGGCGCGGGTGATTCAGAGCCAGCACCCGGACCGTAGCGCGCCCAATCGATGTGGTTCCTTCAATCCGCGCTTCGTGCAAGCAAAAGTGGCCGGACCACCGGTCCAGGCGAGGATGGAACAGCGCCGCGACTCGATTGGTGAAGGGGTCGATACCGGAAAGGTTCGGCCCCTTTTGCAAATTGCAGCGATGGCAGGCCAGTGCCAGGTTAGCCGGTTCATCCGCGCCACCATGCTGTTTGGCCATGATGTGTTCGATGTGGTGCGTAAGGTGGCTGTGCTCTTGTCGCAGCAAGCAGTACTCGCAACGATTCTGAGCCCGTACCCGGACCGAATCTCGCGTCTCGGCATTGGTCACTGGTTCGCGTTTACGGTGAGTCTGCGCTGCGCCTTGAGCTTGAGGATGGCAATAAAATCGGCGGCGTTGATCAGGGCTTCATAGTCGGCCCGCTCGTCTTCCGTAAGCACGCCTTGATTCGCCCGCTCCGCCAGCTCACCCACCCGCTGCTGGACCGCCGGATCGATACCGAACTCGACCACCCGCCGAGCCGACTCCGCGTCAAGGCACCGCGTAAAGGGGTCGAGGATCTCGTCAAGTAGTACCGTAGCACCCATGCCCGTACGATAACACGGGATCCTTCGGACGCCGAACCCGGAGCCGGCTCATCACGTCCCTTGATGTTGACATAACATGGGACTTGCCAGAAGGTTGCAACAAGAGTTAAATTTCAAGAACAATCAGGAGGCGACACTGCAACGACTTGGGAACGGCAAATTTGTGTGTTTAGCAGGGAGAAATATGCAAGGCGCTACTACGACTAAGTTGTTACTAATTTCGCTTTTTCTAGCTCAACCATTTTGGGCGGACAGTAGTCCGTCACCGTCGGTGGAACAAACTGATTTCGCGCGATTGCTCCTTGCGGTCGCGTGGCTTGTTTTTGGTCTGTATCTGGTTCGCCAAGCATCTACGGCGCAGGAATGGCTGATCGGTGAACGTAGCGGCAGTGTTTCTCCATATGCCGGACAGTTGCTTTCCTGGCTCTGGGTGGTGTCAGTTGTCACTCTGTGGTCCCGGAGATACATGTCTACGCGGTTTAGCGAGCTTCCAACCCAGTTCGTGGATCGTACCGCCAGAGAAATTTGGGGAAATCCACAAGGATTTGTCGGAGGCGTTCTGATCGCTGCCCTGATTCCGAATTTGATTGCCGTCGTCAAGAATATGTCGGTCCTGGCCTCTTGGTCAACACTATATTCATCTAACGAAACACGTGACACGCTGCCCCCAGAAAGCGGCACGCTGATGTGGCAGATCAGCAGTTGTCGCCCAGATCGGAAGGATCCGGCACGCAATACGAAAGTGAGGGCACCCACGAAGATTTTTTCAATGACGAACTTCGGTTTGAGCGTTCTGTCGATTACAGCGAACGTCGCATCACTCATCGATTTCTTCAAGCTCAGAGGATGAACTCTCGTCGGGAGAATTAGGGCACCAGCCGCTTTTGCTTGGGAGAAATAGAAATAGAGAAATAGGAGAAATAGGGGCACCCCCGACATTGCCAGACTTTCTTCTAACCCCATCATATTAAATCACTTAACTCCACATTCGCCCCGGCGAACCCCGACCTCGCCGCATTTTTATTCAAAAATATATGAGATTTTTCGCCTCCACAAAAATAGGGGCACCCCCGACATTGCCCGACTTTTTCCTAACCCTATCATATCAAATCACTTATCTTCACATTCTTCCCGGTGAGCCCTGCCCTCGCCGCATTTTTCTCCAAAAATCTATGAGATTTTTCGCCTCCCAAACCCACTATTCAATGGAGGCAACATGCCACAAAAGAACCACTCGGTATACAAAACGCTTGATATGTACGGTATAACCGTACATACTGGAATTATGAAGGGATGACATGCAACTTGTCCGCTTTCGCCAAAAAGGGCTAAGGCAGCTCCACGAAGACGGAAACGCCAAAGGGGTGCCGGCCGCGATGGCTGACAAGCTGCGAAAGCTTCTGTTTGCCCTCGAAACCGCCGAGGCGCTGGAGCAGCTCGGTCGCTTTCCAGGCTGGAAGCTGCATCCGCTGAAAGGCGACCTGAAAGGCTTCTGGAGCCTGACTGTCACCGGAAACTGGCGGCTGATTTTCCGGTGCGACGAAAAGACGAACACCGCCAGCGATATTGACCTGCTCGACTACCATTAGGAGGCCAAAAATGCCCATGAAGAACCCGCCCCATCCGGGCGACCTGATAAAAACCGAAGTCATCGAAGCCCTCGCCCTCAGCGTGTCGAAGGCAGCGGATATTCTGAAGGTGCGCCGCGCCACGCTTTCTGACCTCCTGCACGGCAAGGCCGCGCTGACGCCGGAGATGGCTCTGCGCATCGAAAAGGCCTTCGGCCCCGACATGGATCACCTGCTGCGCATGCAACTCGCCTACGACGTGGCGCAAACGCGGCAGCATTCCGGAGACATGGCCATCAAGCGGTATGTTCCGGCCTGAAAGCGGCACGGGGAAATAGAGCACCCCCGACATTGCCCGACTTTTCCCGAGACCAATCTTCGTCAGGATGCCCGTCAGCCGTGAAAAGGCCCGCCAACTTCCTGATGGTGCGTGATGCGGGGGTAATCATCGAAACGCGCAGTACGATTTAACGCCAGGCATCACCCGCCGAGCCCACCGCCGGGCGAAATTCGCCATGCCAAGATAGGCGCGGTGTCTTAGGCACGAACCAGATCTTCAAGTTCCAGATCCAACTAGCGGAGCGAACTCGGCAAGTTCAGCCTGGTAGTGGCTTCGTCCAGGCCGAACGCTTCGACGTAGGCGCACAAAGCCTCTTTTAGATCGGCTATGGCCTCTTCCTCTGTCTCGCCCTCTCCGTAAGCAGGTATGTCCGGAACGCGAGCCGTAAATCCGCCCTGTTCAGGATCGGGAATCAACTCAACCATGAGGTGCTTCATATCTGTAATTCTAACGAATCGAACGCCGCCGCTACTGCTAACCTAGTGGCGAGGAGCCAGAACATGGGAAGTCTGGATACATTCCATCCGATCAGCGTCGATAGCGGTATCGACTGGACGGGCTGCGAATTAGTGGAACGGGTACCCGGCAAGGTATCGGGACAGGCCACCGTGCGAGGCACCCGCATCCTTGCGGACACCATCGTTCAGGATGCAGAGCTTGGGTCTCCGCTCGAGGAGATCCAAGAGAACTACCCAGATCTTTCCCTCACGGTGATTCAGCGGCTTATCTTTTTTGCTCAATCGCAACCCGGGCGGCGCGCCGGGTGAGGGTGTTGCTGGATCACAATCTCCCGCACAAGTTAAGAACCAGCCTCGGTAAGCTCTGCAAGCATGAGATCGTCACGGCATCGTTCATGCGATGGGGCCATCTCAAGAACGGTGAACTGCTGCGAGCCGCCGAAGAAGCCGGAGTGGCTGTATTCGTTTCTGGAGATCGCACCCTGGTACACGAGCAGAATCTTGCCGGGCGAACACTGGCGCTGATCGCTCTTTCCGCTAACAACTGGCCCATCATCAGGGATTACTTGCCGGCGATTCTCGTCGCGATTGAGAGCGCCCGGCCTAGTTCCTTCCACGAAGTCGACTGCGGCACCTTCAGTCGGAAGAAGCCTACAGCAGAATGAGACCCGTTCGCATGCCGATCGCCACCGCCTCGGCACGTTGATCTTCTCCAAAATTGTGGCGACGTGGACTCCGGTCTAACGGCGAACGCAGATCGAGCGGCGGGATCCGCTGAAAGCGCGACCGGTAATCTCAATTGGCGCGTTTTGGGTTTACGACCAGGGACACCAAATACTCCTGTGCGATTTGGACACTTCCGATTGACGGCCATGTCTTGAAGACCGTGACGGCGGATGTCACCTGAGACAGGGCTTCGGTAGGGGTTAGGTCTTTGGTGAGGTTGTAGTCAGCGAAATGGCGCTGTCCATAAAGTTCATCGAACGTTCGCGCAACCGACCGCAACCCTGCGACGACGATCGGATCTTCTCCCGGAAATCCCTTGTTCGCCGTCTGAACCGATGCCTGCCTCATGGTGCCGTGATCATAGGCGCGGCCGAGTTGGGGTCGCAGTGCGGCGTTACTCCAATTGGCAACTGCCTCCGCAATCAGCAGGTGAAAGACCGCGTAATAGGCCGTTGATACGGCCCTCCGCAGGCTCGCTTGTGTGGGGGGCGCCGTGTGGACTAATGCGACCGCTTGTTGCAAGAGGTCATCGTGGTAGGCCATCTAGGCTGCCCATTCTGGATCGTTCCTGCTTTGGTATTCGGAATAGCTCCGGAAGTTGAAGTAAGCGTGCAACCCCCACTTCATCGGTAGCAGCTCGTCAAACAGCAGCGTGGTAATCCGTCC
>JANLPT010000081.1:0-2264 GCA_031367405.1 Bryobacteraceae bacterium | reverse complement strand
GTCGCGGCGAACTTCGTTCGCCTGGCCGAGCAGGCGGCCAAGGACAACCACGGCTATGTCGGCTACCTGGAGGCACTGCTGAGTGTGGAGTGCGAAGAGCGGGATCGGCGTGCGGTGGAGAACCGTATCTGCGAAGCCCAGCTGCCCAGGGTGAAGACGCTCGAAGAGTTCGACTTCGCCAAGTCGCCCCAAGTTTCGGCGGCGCGTGTTCGGGAACTTGCCGAGGGAGCTTACATCGAGCGTTCGGAACCCGTCGTGTTGATCGGCGATTGCGGGACGGGTAAGACGCACTTGGCCACGGCCTTGTGCCTTGCCGCCTGTCGGCAGAAGCGACGGGCGCGATTCACGACGACAGCGGCCCTGGTCAATGAAGTTTGGTAGCGCCAAGGGGAATCGAACCCCTGCTTAAGCCTTGAGAGGGCTCCGTCCTAACCGCTAGACGATGGCGCCACACATTGCGACGTATCTGATTTTAGCAGAATCCTGGCGGATCTTGAATTCGGAGTCTTGTCTAACACAGAGTGAGCCTGAAGAACGGACGGTTTCCAACACAGGATGAGCCTGACGGAGTGGTGGATGCTGGGGATGGATCATCAGGATGACGGATGGGAAGAAGTTGAGCCTGGAGGAGATCCGGGCGTTGGAGGAGGCAAGTGAGCCAGTTGAATTTGAAGGGAAAGGGCTGGAAGAGATGTATGGGTGGATCACGCGGATGCTGAGGCGGCAGGAGTACGGGGCGCAAGGCAAAGTGGGCGGGGGTTTGTTGCGGCGCTACGTGGAGAAGAGGACGGGGCGGAGCCGTGCGCAGGTGACGCGGCTGATTGCGCGCTACGTGGTGCATAGCGAGGTAAAGCCTGCGGCGCAACGTCGGCATCGGTTCGCGGGGCGGTTCACACGGGCCGACATCGAGTTGCTGGCCGAGGTGGATGAGGCGCATGAACGGCTGAGCGGGCCGGCGACGAAGAAGATCCTGGAGCGCGAATGGGCGATGTATCAAGATGCCCTGTACGAGCGGCTGTCGACGATTTCGCCAGCGCACATTTACAACCTGCGGCGGCACGGCCGCTATCGCGAGCGATACAGGAAGTACACCGGAACGCGCGCCGTACAGGTGGCCATTGGGGAGCGCCGCAAGCCCGCGCCGGAGGCAAGCCGGGCTACATCCGCATCGATACGGTTCACCAAGGCGACCTTGATGGCGTCAAGGGCGTCTATCACATCAACGCGGTCGATGAAGTGACGCAATGGCAAGTGGCAGGTGCCGTGGCCGCGATCTCGCAAGCGTTCTTAGGGCCAGTTTTACAGGCGATTCTGCATCAGTTCCCGTTCGACATTCATGGCTTTGATTCCGACAACGGCTCGGAGTTCATCAACGAATCGGTCGCGGCGCTGCTCAAGCGCATGTTGATCGCCCAAACCAAATCGCGCCCGCGCACCAGCAACGACAACGGCCTGGTGGAATGCAAGAACGGCGCGGTCATTTGCAAGCACATGGGCTACGGCCACATCGCGCAAGCCCATGCCGACAATATCGATGCGTTCTATCAACGCAGCTTCAATCCGTATCTGAACTTCCATCGCCCGTGCGGCCAGCCCGAGCGCGTCACCGACGGCTGCGGAAAAGACAAGTTCGTCTACCGCCAATACGCCACGCCCTGGCAAACCTTGCGCCAACTCGAACTAGCCGCGCCCCGGGGCCTCGGCTTTCTCAAACCCGGGTTCAGCGTCGCCAGCTTGAACAGGATCGAACAAGCCCACAGCGATACCGAAGCCGCCCGGAAAATGCAAAAAGCCAAGTGCGAATTGTTCCTCGGCTTCACCCACCAGGAGCGACGAAGTGCATGAGGCCGATGCGAAGCCAGAACCCCGGAGCGCCGTGGAAATGCCGGGCCATGGAAAGCGCAGAAAACCCAAAGCAGGTTTCCCGCTCTTCCCACTGCCCTTGGAAATCACTCCGCGATTGCCACTTTCCCGCCGCGCCGGCTTCTCTTTTTTGCTTCAGGAAAACGAGTACGAACAAATTCAAGAAAGGACCCCAGCACCAAGCCAGACCTTTAGGCTCATTCTCGGATTAGAAAATGCTTTCGGGCTCGTCCCGCCTCTGCGATGATCCTTGCCGAGCATGCCGTTGATCGTGACTTGAAGCTTGAATGGCCTGCTTTGGGATGATGCGTGCGGTGAGCTTAGCTGCTGACAACTCTTGAGGGCCATGAGGATTGGAAAAGTTCGTAGCAAAGTGGCCCTTTGGTCCGGACGCGACGCGG
>JANLPT010000053.1:0-39506 GCA_031367405.1 Bryobacteraceae bacterium | reverse complement strand
GGCAAAGCAAAAACCCTAAAGCACGGCCTCACCGCCGAAACCATCGTCCTACCCTTCGAAAGCCAGGACGACGACCTCCAGCCAAAAGACATCACCCAACAAATCCTCGTCGAGCGCCTCGTCCAACGCCACTGGATCTCGCCGCGAATCGCCCGCACCGAACGCGTCTGGCTTCAAGCCCTCTACCAAGCCCAACTGACAGACGGCATCAAAGCCGCCAAAACCCCCAAACCCGACCCCTACGCCATCAGCCTCCTCCAAGCACCCGGCGACCCCCACGACCTCATCCACAAAAACTTCTTCCGCTACCGCGCCCAAATCGAGCAGGACTTCCAAGTCGCTCTCCGCGCCTTAGAACGCAATCACCTCCTCGTAACCCCATCAGAAGAAAACGATAACCCCGAATTTGGCTCTGTTTCGCAAAACGCCCCTTCCGACGTCAACAATGGCCAACCATCCGACACTCACGAACCGTCCAATAGACGAGCCGCGACCCTGCCACTCAATCCGCGCAGGCCCGGCTGAGTAGGGATTGATCGCTAAGCAAATCTGAGATACTAGCCGATAGCACTGTGGGCTGGCGCGAGGCATAGCGGCCCGCAAGAACGATGGTTGCAAAGCACCTCTAGAGAGGTTCGCCAAGCAGAAGAACGGGAGTGATATCTTGCATTTGAAATTCGTATGGACAGGACTTTTGGGAGCCATGATGGCTTGGGGACAAACGGATTATACATTTTCCGATGGCGGTAAGAAGGCCGCCTATCGGCTTTCGGCTGACGAAGTGTTCAGCCCTAGCTCGCAAGCGGTACCATCCGTACGCAGCGCTTCGAATTGGGGGGGTGGCCAGGTTCATGTTCTGCAATCCTCTGGCGTGATGAAGACCCTGCGGCGCAACTATGCCCAGTCGCGTGCCCAGTCGCGCCAGTCGATGGCACCCGTGTTTTACTACCAGGGCGACCTGCCGTCAGCCGCAAAACTGGCGGCGATGCCGGCCGCCGAACGCGCCAAACGCCTCGACAGCGCACGGCGGGTGATGACGGCGAAACTGCTGGTGCAGATGGACGAATCCCGGTACCAGGAACTGGCGGCGACCCAGCCGTCTGGCAAGGAAACCAGCCTGTTGAGCGGGTGGATGCTCGTGGTTTATCCCGACGCCTTCGCGGCACTGGACGCGGTTGACTGGATGATTAAAAAAGGCGGCTGGGAATTCACGCCGGTTTTTGCCCGTGTCTCGTTTACCCGCCAGGCGGCACTGCAACGGCAGGTGAACGACCCGCTCTATCCGAAACAATGGCACCTCGCCAACACCAGCTTCAACCTGAACATGAAGAACGCTTGGGATCAGGCGACGGGCAAAGGCGTCAACATCGCCGTGGTCGACGACGCGCTCGAAATCAAGCATGAGGACTTTACTAACGCCTATCCGCTGGAATCCGGCTATCACCGCAACTTCAAGTCGGACGGAGCGCCCAACGATCCCTCGCCGACCAAAGCTTCGGAAAATCATGGAACATATTGCGGCGGTCTAGCTGCAGCAGCGGGATTCAACAACATTGGCGTGACCGGCGTGGCGCCGGAAGCGCGCGTCATGGGACTGCGTTACGTGGGCGGAGCGGTGGCCGATGACGCGGCGTCGATTGCCTTGGCCTGGCAGCCGGATGGTATTTTGACTCATGTTTCCAGCAATAGCTGGGGTCCGCAGGATGACGGCAAGTCGGACGGGCGGGTAAGTGAGTTGCAACTGGCGGGAATGGAAAAGGCTGTCACCACGAATCGCAATGGCTTGGGAACGGTCATTTCGGTTTCTTGTGGCAACGGACGTACCGATGGGGACGACGCCAGCTACGATGCGTTTTCCGGGTCGCGCTTCGCGATCGCCGTGGCTGCGCTCGGGCGCGATGGCAAACAGAGTTCCTATTCGGAAAACGGCATGTCGGTGGCGGTTACGGCATTTGGCGGAGAGTTTAATCCTCCCGAGGTGCTGTGGAGTACTAACGTTTCCGGTGATGAGGCCTTCCAGCTCAAAGCCACCAATTTCCCCACCACACAAGCGCCAGTCAACTACACTGACGCCGGCAATGGCACTTCTGCTGCGGCACCGCAGGTTTCCGGCGCGGCCGCTTTATTGCTGGAAATGAACCCCAAATTGGGTTATCGCGACGTCAAGGAAATCCTGATGAAGTCGGCTCTTCGCGATGGACTCCAGGGTGCCGATGACTTCGTGCTGAACGGCGGCGGATTTTACTTCAGCCACTCTTTTGGCGGCGGCTTGATGAATGTTTCCGGCGCGCTCGATTTGGCCTCCAAGTGGACCAATCTCGGTCCGCTGGTGAACGCATCGGCGACCGCCGACCAGGGCGGCGGTATCCCCGACGGCGGCGATTTCCTGATCCGCACCTTCGATTTTTCGAAGGCGAATCTGCGGGTGGAACACGTCGAAATGACGATCACGGTGAAACATGCGCGGCGCGGCGACTTACAGTTCGCCATCGTGTCTCCTTTTGGCACGCGCAGCACGGCGATGCAACGCCCGAACGACGACAACGCTGATTTCACTGACTACGTATTCACGTCCGTCCACCATTGGGGCGAATCGTCCACCGGCCAGTGGCAAGTGGGCGTGAAGGATACCAATGCGAATAGCATCGCCGGACAATTGGTGAAAGTGTCCTTGAAGCTGTACGGCGTGGCGCAGTAGCTCAATCCGGCGGTCGCGGAATGTTCCACAATTGTGGATAACTCCATGCTTCGCCGCCGCCATTTCCTCGCCACACTGACTGCTGCCTTACCGGCCGCCGCCTCCGATCTCGAGGTGATTGCCCACCGGGGCGAACACATTGCGTGCCCGGAGAACACCATCCCCGCCATTCAGAAGGCGATCGACCTCGGTTGCCACTGGGTGGAAATCGACGTTCGCACCACCAGGGACGGCCACTTCGTCCTGATGCACAACGCCACCGTCGATGCCACAACCAGCGGCCAGGGCGCGGTGGCCGAGATGACTCTGGCCGAAATCCGTGCCCTCGACGCTGCGGTAAGTAAACCGCAATTCCGGGGCACGAGAGTGCCTACCCTGGATGAAGCCCTCGCCGTGATGCGCGGCAAATGCGGGGTATATTTCGATGCCAAGCAGATTGCGGCGGAAGCTATCGCCGCCGCAATCCAGCGTCACGGCATGCTCCAGCGCTGCGTTGTGTATGGTAGCTTGCCACTCCTCAAGGAACTTACGCAACTGGGGCATCCTCAGCTCGCCATGCCGGAAGCGGTATCCGTCGAACTGGCCGCTCGCTCGCTGAAGGAACTTGCGCCGCGAACGATGGCCTTCGATCGCCGCGACTTCCGCCCGCAAGTCATCGCCGTGGCGCGCGCTGCGGGCAAGGGCGTCTTTGTCGACCGCCTCGGTGCGGAGGATACGCCTGACCATTGGCGGGAAGCGGTCCGCCTGGGGGCCACCGGCATCCAAACCGGCCATCCGGCGCAACTACTCGCCCTCAGGCTTGTTAAACTAGCCTGAAACTCAAAATGGAAACGCTCGCGCGCATCCTCGCCTTCTACCCGCTCTTGTGGCTTGCCAGCTTCAACGTCCTGGCTCTGCCCGCGTTGATGCGCCAATGGCTCGGGACGGAGGAACTGCGCCCCATCAACCTCTTCCCCCTCGCCGCGATGGGTGGGCGGCGCGGTTGGGATCCGCTGCTGCTCGCCATCCCCCTCATCGTCGCCACTTCCGCGTGGCTCCTTCTGCGCCGGCCGACGCCCTGGCTCACCGCCACGCTGATCTTTACCCATGCCCTCATCGGTACCGCCGCCGCCCTCGGACGGCGTGACCAGAACTGGGGCCCGGCGTTGATCATGTTGCTGCTCGCTGGCCTTGCCTTTCACTTACTCAGTGCCGATGCACGATATTCGCGACGCCTCACCAGAGTGATACTTCTCTTCGCGCTTCCCCTGGGCTTACTCGCGGGCGGTGGGGCACTGTTCTTCACCCGCTCGCCACGCATCCTCGGCATCGTTTCGGCGTTCGTTGTCGTTCCGCTAACGGTGCCCTTACTCGCCGGTTGCTGGCGTCCTGCCGCCGTCGCCACTCGGCCCTGGCGGACGAATAGCATCTGGCTGAGCCTGTTGGCGTTGCTGAGCGTCGGCTTTGGCACCTGGACCTTTGACCAGCGAACGCAACAAAAGCGGCGCGACTCTCTGGCCGCTGAAATCCGGAGCGTCCCTAAAGCCGCGCCGCTTTCCCAATTGCACTTTCAACACGGCGTCAGCTTTACGTCCGAAGGTTGGGACGGCTATCGCCCCGCGGCAGCCGCCAAGTTACTCGACGCACTCAAAAGCCATGGCGTCGATGCCGTCGCCTTGGTGCCCTACGGCTCCATGACGCGTAACTCGCCGCAAATTCGCTTTGATCGCGACTTAGAAAATGGTGCCACTTATGAGGCGCTCGCCCATCTGGCCCACGCCCGCGGCATGGCCGTCATGCTGAAGCCACAAATCTGGGGCACCGATGGCAGCTATCCCGGCGACTTCGCGATGCGGAACGCCAGCGACCGCGCCGCATGGTTTCGTAACTATGCCGCTTTCGTTGATCAGTACGCCGCGCTCGCCGAACGCATGGGCGCGGATCTGTTCTGTATCGGCACCGAATTCAAGCTGCTTTCGCCTTATGAATCCGAGTGGCGCGCCTTGATTGCCCGGGCCCGGACGCGCTATCGTGGCCCACTCATCTACGCCGCCACGCAAGGCGAAGAGTTCGAGGCAATTCACTTTTGGGATGCCCTGGATTATATTGGCCTCAATAACTACTACCCGCTCCCGGACACGCTCGATGCCACGACAATCGCCGGAAAGGTGGAGCGTGTCGCGAAGCAATATGGTAAGTCCGTCATCCTGTCCGAAGTCGGTTTCGCCAGCGTGCAAAACGCGCACCGGGCTCCTTGGGCAGAAGAGGGTGCCGTTGACCTCGCGCATCAAGCCCGCTGCTATGAGGCCGTCTTCAAAGCCTTCTATCAAAGGCCCTGGCTGCACGGCATGTACTGGTGGAAGGTGGGCACCGACTATCGCGGCGGCCCAGCCGACCGCTCCTTCACGCCCTGGGGCAAGCCCGCCATGGACGTCCTGACGCGCTGGTACCGGACCCCGCGCTCACGCGCCCCGCAGACGCCGTAATAAGGCCCTGGCCCCGCTGGGCCCTTAGCAGGAGCCGGAGGAGGTGGCCGGCATGGCGATATATCTTTCGTCCCCGCGCGCACTAATGTCGACGGCGGGCAAGTGAGTTACTGCTAACATGGCGGCATGCGCCTAACTGCTTTACTGATTGTCGTGGTGGCGCTACCGGCTTTCGGGCAGCGCGTGGTGGATCCCGATGCGCCTTGGAAGCTGGAGAAACGGGGCATGAAAATGAGTGAGTCCCTGCTGGGTGCAACCTCCGATCTGGCACCGCCCATCAATTCAGGCGAGTTTGTGCGACGGCAGGGGCCGGTGCTTACCATTGCTAATAAGCCGTTCCGGTTCCATGGCAATAACCTCTATTTCAACCAAGCCGACATCGTCTATGGCCGCACAGCCGGTGTCGAAGAAACGTTAGATAAGATGGCCCTCCTGGGGATGACGGTTACCCGCTCGAACGCCCACAACGATAATGTGCCGGCGCGTGATCCTGCAGCCATTCAACTCGCGCCCGGTATCTACTCCGAAGCCAGCCTCGTCGCGCTCGACCGCTCGATTGCTTTGGCCAAAAGCCGTAATATCCGGCTCATTCTCAAGTTGACGAATAACTGGGACGCTTACGGTGGCATCCGGCGCTATGTGGAGTGGCATCTGGGGCGCGCGCCGGTGCAGGCCGAATGGGGCCTTTTCTATACCGAACCGAAAATCAAAGCGTGGTTTCAAAGTTACATTCGCATGGTGATTGACCGTAACAACACCATTACCGGCATTACTTATCGCGACGAGCCAGCGATCCTGGCTTGGGAGTTAGGCAACGAGTTGCGTAATCCGTCCGGTGGCCGCGCCGACGCCCTGGTGGAGTGGACCGCCGAAATGGCCGCCTTCATCAAGTTACTGGATAGCAATCATCTGGTAGCCGATGGTGGCGAAGGCTTCGATGATGCGCCTGACTTATATCCGGGCCTCAGTAGCCGCTATACCGTTGGTGGCTCAGATGGATGCAGCTATCATCGCTTAGTTCAAATACCTGACTTAGACATGGTGAGCTATCATCTCTATCCGGCGGGCTGGGGAATGAACGACGGCAATGACGCGGCCATTTTTATCCGGCGGCACGAGGAGCTGGCGCGCGAGGGCGGCAAAGTGGCGTATATGGGAGAGTTTGGCAAGCGAGCCGACGATAAGAGTCCGCCTGGCTGCGCTCGCGCTCCGGGCCGTGCCTTCGACCCACAAAGGGCGATTGTCTACCAGTCCTGGCTCCAGACCAGCGCGCTGGAGCAAGCTTCTTCCGGCGTCATGGTCTGGCAACTGATTAACGACGGTAAGGACGACTGCGAGGGCTTTCAGGTTTATTGTCCGGGGGACGCTGAGAGCTGTAACACTCTGCGCCAAGCTGCGGTTAGTCTAGCGGCCTCGCCAGTGATGGTTTCGGCAGCCTCATTCCGGCCGGTTAACGTCGCCAGCGGTTCCATTGCCACCTTATTCGGAACGAATCTCGCCGGGGCACAGGTAACGTTGGTGGATGCCAAAGGGCTCACTTACCATGCGCCGGTATTCTTCACCTCCGCCGGGCAAATCAACTTTCAGATACCGGAAGCGGTGCCCGCCGGCGCCACAGTAGTGCGCTTAGTGGCCGATGGCGCAACCCGCAGCAGTGCCACGGTGATGGTGGCTACCGTCGAGCCCGGCGTGTTCACTGCCACGGGCGACGGCCAAGGCCTAGCGGCCGGCCTGGTGGTGTTCGTGAGGAATGACGGCTCCCAGCAGTCGCAGGCCATTGCCCGCTATGACGCGGCGCAGTCTAAGTATGTACCGGTTCCGATCGCGATTCCAGCCGACGGCAGAGCCATCTTGTCCCTCTTTGGCACGGGAATCCGAGGACACGGTAATTTGGCCGGCGTCACGGCCAAGGTAAAGGGGGTAAGTGCCGAGGTCCTGTTTGCGGGCTTACAAGGCGAGTTTGTGGGCCTCGATCAGGTGAATATTCAACTGCCCAAAGCACTAGCGGGCTCCGGTGAAATAGACGTCGAACTTATAGTGGCGGGGAAGTTAGCCAATATCGTGCGCGTCGCCCTCCAATAGACGGCTCACTTACCATAACTCATGCACCGGACCATACATATCCTGATCCGCCATGGGCACATACTCAAAGCCTCGCCCGAACCGATTGTCTTTGCGCAGAGTCGTCTAATCAATTCCCAACGCGGAATAGTCCGTAGGATTGAATTTCGCCACGGGCCTGCCGTTCGACGGCTTTAGGTCAAAGGTGTCGGTATGGCTGGGCGCGCCCTGCCTCATCACGAAGATGACATTCTTCGCGGTGGCCTTGGTGGTTACGCCCGCCCGCGCCACGGTCTCCATGGGCCGGGACGGTAGCAGCATGTAACCGATACCCGTTTCTGAACCCGGGTTTCTGCGGAAGGTTCCGGCCTGCTACGCTGAGCAGAGCATCCAAATATCATGCTTGTGCTATATTCTGCGGCTCACGGCGGTTACGCGGGCCAGCCAGTTCCGCTCGGTGGCGGTGCCGCGATCGCCAATCAACTGATGGCGGAGTGGTCCCGAACGCGGCCCTTTCACCTCGAACTGGTCGATCCTTCGATTCTGGGCGCTTCCGCGCCAACCGGTGAACAACTCGTGCAGTATTCAGAGCGTGAATACGCCGATTTCTGCCATCGCTTCGATGCCGCCGCCACCGAACACATCCTGCGTCACCCCGCCGCCACCACCCGCGTACTGATCAATGACATCTCCGAAGCCCCGGTCTTCTCGCGGCTAGCCGAGCGAGGCTTTGTGATGGACACCATCTACCATGTCGACGTGGTGGCTTATGTGGCGAAGATGTACGGCAAAGGCTATGTGAGCCCCGAGAATCTGGTGAAGCTGTATGAGCGCTTCGGCAGCCTTTACCCATCCATCGCCAAGCTCGTCTTCGAGAAGCAGCGGCAGAGCTTGCGCTACTCACGCTCGGTGATTGTGCCCTCGGCATCGATGCGGCAATTGTTACTGAATTGCTATCCGGGCACGCCGCCCGAACGGATTCGGGTACTGCCGTGGGGGCACTCGCTGGAGACGTTTCCCGAGGAAGATTTAGCTCTCGAAATCCAGAAGCTGCGCGACCAGTTTAGGCTGCATCCTGCCGTGCCCACCTTGCTCTGCTTGAGCCGTATTTCGCCCGAAAAAGGGCAGGACTTGCTGCTGGAGGCCATCGCCGACTGGGAGACGCAACCGGGCTTCCCCGCCAATGGGCTCAACCTCGTCATCTGTGGCGAGGCCGCGTTCATGATGGGACAACGGTACCTTACGAAGCTGAAGGCGCTGGCGCATCGACTGAAGAAAACCAATGTCGTTTTTCCGGGCTTCGTGATGGGTGTGCGCAAACGAGCCTTCTTCGGGCTCGCCGACCTGTACGTCTTCCCTTCCCGGCATGAAAGCTACGGCCTCACCTTGATGGAGGCGCTGGCGGCAGGCTTGCCCGCCGTGACGCTGGACCACGCTGGCGCGCGCGCCGTGATGCAGCCGGAGTTTGGGCTCGTCGCCATCTACCGCGACCTGATTCCCTCCATCGAAACTCTCCTTAAGGATCCGGAACGGCGGCAACGCATGGGCGAAGCGGCGCGCACTTGGGCCACGTCGCAGCGATTCAGCGATACCGCATGCACGTTAGCGCAGTGGATCCTGCAACCTGTAGAATGACCACATTATGAATCGCCGTCAATTTGTCGCACTGGCGCCCGCCGCCGCCGCTTTCGCCGAGGTGTCCCCGCAGGAACGTTGGCCCATCGTGATGTTCTCGAAGCACTTCCAGTGGACCAGTGTGAGCGAGATGGCCGCCCATTGCGCGGAGATGGGCTTCGACGGGATCGACTTGACCGTGCGCCCTGGCGGGCACGTGGAGCCGGCCGCAGTCGCTGAGGCTTTGCCCAAAGCCGCCCAAACCATTCGCGCCCACAAGCTCTCCATGCCGATGGTGACCGCCGGTATCGTCGACGCCACCACGCCGCACGCCGAAGCCGTCCTGCGCGCGCTGGTGGCTGCCAAGATTCCTCGCTACCGCTGGGGCGGCTTTCGCTACGTGGAGGGCAAAAGTATTCCCGCGCAACTGGACGAGTTACGGCCGAAGGTGCGCGATCTGGCGGCCATGAACCAGCAGTTCGGGCTGACAGCGATGTATCACACGCACTCCGGCCCCAGCCAAGTCGGGGCTTCGATGTGGGATCTCTACCTGCTTTTGAAGGACCATTCTCCCAACGCGGTCAGCGTGAACTACGACATCGGCCACGCGGTGGTGGAAGGCGGCTACGGCAACTGGATGCACACCACGCGGCTGCTGATGCCCTACACGCGCGGGATCGCCGTCAAGGACTTTCGCTGGATCCAGAACGCTAAATCGGCGTGGGTGCCCGGCTGGTGCGCTCTGGGCGAAGGCATGGTGGACTTCAAGCGTTTTTTCACGATGGCCAAAGCCGGTGGATTCGTGGGGCCTCTGCAGTTGCATTTCGAATATCCTGAGCTGGGTGGCGCGGATACCGGCCAGAAAATTTCTACCGTGCCAAAGGAGCGGCTGCTCTCGATTTTCCGGCGTGATTTGGTAAAGATGCGGGGAATGCTGCGGGAAGCCGGGATGGCCTGAGCGGAAGGGGGTGCGGGCGTGACGTTGGGTTAAGGGGTGTGTGTCGCGCCCGCCTACGTAACGGGGATTGCAAGTGTAGGCGCACAACTTCGGGGGTTGGTTACTGGTGCTGAAATATTTTTGCGAACGCCGTAGTTGCGCCGGAGACACGATCATGGCTATGATCGCGATTACGGACCAAAGGGAGGTTCTATATTCGTGGCTGTTGAACAGAAGGTAAAGGAAATCATTGTCGAGCAATTAGGCGTGGATGAGGGGCAAGTGGACCCCAACGCGTCGTTCGTCGATGACCTGGGCGCGGACTCGTTAGATATCGTCGAGCTAGTGATGGCCTTTGAAGAGGCTTTCGATCTCGATGTGCCCGACGAAGAGGCCGAGAAACTGAAGACCGTGAAGGATGCCGTCGATTACATCAAGGCCAAAACGGGCAAGGAATAACGGCCAAGGTTTTCATCCACCGTAGGGCGCGGGGCTTCAAGCTCCGCCAGGGGCGGGTTGCACCGCAGTCCGCCCCGTCTTGTTCCGTTGGCCTTTCTGAGGCGCATGCGGTCAGGCAATATAATAGGGTCAGGAGCCATTTTTGCCTCGTAGAGTTGTAGTGACTGGTGTCGGTCTCGTCAGTAGTTTGGGAGTCGGCACAGAAAAGACTTGGGCCGGCATCAAAGCCGGACAGAATGGCATTAGCCAGATTGAGCTTTTTGACGCGTCCCGGCACGATTGCCGCATTGCCGGCGAAATCAAAGACTTCGATCCCGCTGATTTCATCGACAAAAAAGAGATCAAGAAGATGGCGCGGTTCATGCACTTCGCCGTCGCCGCTTCCGATTTCGCGCTGGATATGGCGAAATTCAAAGTGAATCCGGAAAAGGCTGAAGACGTCGGCGTCTACATTGGCAGCGGCATCGGTGGCTTCGAGGTGATCGAGCGTGAGCATAAGAGCCTTTTGGAGAAAGGGCCTTCGCGAGTTTCGCCCTTCTTCATTCCCGCTACCATCGTCAATCTGGGCTCGGGATATGTGTCGATCCGCACGGGGGCCAAGGGTCCGAACTCGGCTACGGCCACCGCTTGCACCACCGGCGCGCATGCGGTGGGCGATAGTTTCCGCTTAATTCAGCACGGTTACGCCGAAGCCATGCTGTGCGGCGGCGCCGAAGCGGCCATCACGCCGTTGAGCGTCGCCGGATTCGCCGCCATGCGCGCGCTGTCTACCCGCAATGATGACCCCGCCCATGCCTGCCGCCCTTGGGATGCCGGCCGGGACGGCTTCGTGATGGGGGAAGGCGCGGGCGTCCTGTTCCTCGAATCGCTGGACCATGCCCTGGCGCGCGGGGCCAATATCGTGGCGGAAATCGTCGGCTATGGCATGTCCGGCGATGCGTATCACATCACCTCGCCTTCCACTGACGGCGATGGCCCGTATCGCGTCATGCGCAACGCGCTGAAGGACGCCAAGATCCTACCTGAACAGATCAATTACTTGAATGCGCATGGCACGTCGACGCCCATTGGCGATCGCATCGAAACGACCGCCATCAAGCGCACTTTTGGCGACTATGCCTACAAACTGGCGGTGAGCAGCACGAAATCGATGACCGGCCATCTGCTGGGCGGCGCCGGCGGACTCGAAGCCGGCCTCAGCGTGCTGGCCATCCGCGACCAGATCGCGCCGCCCACCATCAATCATCAACAGCCCGGCGAAGGCTGTGACCTGGATTACGTGCCCAACGTCGCGCGCCCGATGCCCATCGAGTACGCGCTCTCCAATTCGTTCGGCTTCGGCGGCACCAACGGCAGTCTTATCTTTAAGCGTTACCTATGAAAATTATTGTCGCCATCAAGCAAGTGCCGGCGCGCGATTCACAGCTCAAGCTCAACCCGGCGGCCAAGTGGATTGACGATTCGGATCTGACATTCGAGATCAACGAGCCCGATGCCTACGCGCTGGAGGAAGCACTGCAGCTGAAGGAGAAAGCCGGGGCCGGCGAAGTGGTCGCCCTGTGCCTCGGTCCGGAACGGGCGGGGTCGACGATTCGGGAAGCGCTCGCCAAAGGGGCTGACCGCGCCATCCACATCGTGTGCGAGCAACCGGAGAGCCTTGATCCCCTGGCGATCGCCAAACTGCTGGCCGCCGCCGTGCGGACCGAAGCGCCGGATCTGGTGGTCACCGGCCTGCAATCGGACGACCTGGGCTCTGGGCAAACGGGCGTGATTCTGGCGGAGTTGCTGGGTAGCGTTCACGCCACCATCATCATGGAAGTTCTGCCGCAAGCCGGGGCGATCCGCGTTAAGCGCGAGTTGGAAGACGGCTGGTTCCAGTACATCGACATGCCGCTGCCTGCCGTGCTGACGATCCAGAGCGGGGCGAACCGGCTGCGCTACGCCACTTTGATGGGCATCAAGAAGGCCAAGAGCAAGGAGATGCGCATCATCGATTCCGCCTCGCTGGGCCCGAGTCCGGTGGCGGCCACGATCGACCGTGTCTATCTGCCGGACCGGCAGAAACAGACCCAGATGATCGAAGGCTCAGCGAAGGAGCAAGCCGCGAAGCTGGTGGATAAGCTGAAGTTTGAAATGAGGGTGCTCTAGTGATTCTCGTCGTGATGGAGCAAACCGCAGGTGCCTGGCACAAGATGTCCTGGGAGACGCTGGCCGGCGGACAGCAACTGGGTAAGTCGATGGGGCAGCCCGTGGCAGCGGTGGTCTTGGGTGGCTCAGTCGGCACGCTGGCCACGGAACTCGCCAGCAAAGCCCTCGACAAAGTCTATGCCGTCGAGCA
Organism: Bryobacteraceae bacterium; assembly: GCA_031367405.1. Taxonomy (GTDB): domain Bacteria; phylum Acidobacteriota; class Terriglobia; order Bryobacterales; family Bryobacteraceae; genus JALHNI01. Next base: position 26,934 of record JANLPT010000053.1, on the reverse strand, counting down.
CCCAATGCTCGCGAGTTATACGGCCGATGGCTACACTGACGCACTGGCGGCCTTGATTGCCAGCTTGCAGCCGTCGCTGGTGCTCTTCCCTCACACCTATCAGGTGCGCGACTTCGGACCCAAATTGGCCACCCGGCTGGATCGGGTACTTTTGGGCGACGTGGTGCGAGTGCTGGACGGGCCCGTCTTTGTCAGGCAGCTCTTCCAAGGCAAGCTCAATGCCGATGTGCGCCCCGCCACCGCAGCGCCACATCTGGTGAGCCTGCAAAGCGGTGCCTATCGCGCTGACACGCTGGAGGCGGGCTCAGCCCCTATCGAGACGGTCGTCCCGGTGATCAACCAGCCACGCCAGCAGCCCGAGGAACGCTTCCGCGAGTCATCACGCGCCGTTGACCTTACCGCCGCCGACATCATCGTCTCGGTCGGCCGGGGCATCAAGGAAGCCGGGAACATTCCCCTGGTCGAAGCTCTCGCCCAAGCGCTGGGAGCCGAACTGGCGGCCTCGCGGCCGATCTGCGACAACGGTTGGCTGCCGATGGAACGGCAAGTGGGAAGTTCAGGGCAAACGGTCGCGCCCAAGGTCTATTTGGCCGTCGGCATATCCGGTGCCATCCAGCATTTGGTGGGGATGAAGGGGGCCAAGTCGATCGTGGCGATCAACAAGGATCCGCATGCGCCTATCTTCGAAGTCGCCGACTATGGCCTAGTCGGCGATCTATTCGAAATCGTCCCGGCCTTGACGGACGAGATCCGCAAAGCTAAAGCTTAAATAGCGGATCGTGCTACTTCTTCTTCACTGCGGGAAGACGTGGCTTTGCGGGGGGCGTCGGACGAGCCGCCGGTAGAGCTACCGGCCAACCGGTGAGCGATGCCGCTTCGACATTCACCGTCAGCATGAAGGGGTTCTGAGTGAAGGCTTTGGGCGAACCGCCTTCGAACTCGATCTCGGTGCCCGGGTCGGCCTTGCCAGGCAGGGCCGGCGCGAAGACCAATGTCATCTCGCCATCCTTGTCGTTTTCGAGCGCCACCACCAGCTTGGTTGGACGCAAGGCAGGCGTGTGGCTGATCACTTTGCCCTTCAACTTAGGCAACGCAGTGTCTTTCACGTTGTCCTTGAAATAGGCTTCGCCACCAGCGCCAACCAGTTCCTTCTTCACCTGGATCCACAACGCCAATTGCGGATTGGTCTTTTTCAACTCCTCGAGATCGCGGGCCATGTCGGCGCTCACTGATTCGATCTTCAGGTCGGGTGGCGGAAGAGCCGAAGTCTTGGTATGCGCGATAAACTCGTCCATCTTGCTTTCGTTCTCTCGCAACAGAACGTAGTTGCGCTTGAAAGAGTCCATGGCCTGTTTCTTACCGGCCTCGGACAACGCACCCGCGCCCGTGAAGGTGGCCGCGCGAGCATAGTGGAACAAGCCAATGGCTTGACGCTCTTCCTTTTTCTGCTTCAGCACGACGAAGCCCGCTAACTGGGAAATATCGGCCATGTTCGGAGCGATCTTCAGAATTTCGACGTACTGCTCCTCGGCACCCGCAAAGTCATTGCGGCTCAGCTTTCCATAGGCCAAGGTCTTCAAAGCGTTTACCTGGTAAGCCTTTTTCGCCGCGGCCCACTGGTCGTCGGTGACATTGGCCGGCTTAGGGGGAGAACTCTTCAAAAGCTCTAACATGCCTTGCGCGGCTTTGTCGCCGTTGGCCAGGGCGGTCTCACTCTTGTCATTGATACTCACCGTGAGGAGGTTCACATAGTCGTAAGCGGGCAGATACTTGGGGTCCTCCTTGATCAACTCCTGGGCGGCATCGCGCATGCCGACGGCGTTAGCCGCCGCTTGCTGCGCGACGATCATGGCTTGTAGACGCTCGTTCTTAAAATCGGAGGTGGGGTACTTGTCCTTCCATTGCTGAACGAGGTCGACCCGTTTCTTGGCGTCCGGTTCTTTTTGAATCGCCTGAATCAAGTCGCTCTCGGCCTGATCTTTGACCTTCTTTTCCTGTCCATAAAGAACGGGGAGCATGAGCACGCCCGCGACCATAATGGCCTGAGTCCAACGCTTTAACACTTCTTATGCCTCCTACGGACGCTGAAAGGGATGATGCACGATGCAAGCCTACACTTACGCGATCAAAGGCCCACAACGGAACCCTCAGCATATCTGAAACTTCCAGCCAGCCGCAACCCTCATCTGCCACCTCAGGGGGATTTCAACTCGATAGATGCCGCCAGCGCCAAAGATGTTCCCGGTTTCTTTCCGCAGCGCTTCCGGTGAGGCATGCTAGACTGCGGTGATTCCATGCGCTGGTTCGATCTGACGGTGATCGTGATCTATCTGGTGGGCATTACGCTCTTTGGCGCGCGTTTCCGCCATAACCAGCAGACACTCAAAGACTATTTCCTCGGCGGCAAGACGACCCCCTGGTGGGCGATCGCCTTCTCCATTGTCTCCGCCGAAACCAGCACGCTTACCGTCATCGGCACTCCCGCCCTCGCTTTTGACGGCAACCTGGGCTTTCTGCAAGTTGTCTTCGGCTACCTGCTCGCCAGATTAATTATCGTTACTCTCTTCCTTCCTCACTACTTTCGAGGCGAGATGTTCACCGCCTACGAACTGATGGAGCGCCGCTTTGGCCAAAGCATTCGCAAGCTCACCGCCGGCTGCTTCCTGGTGCTGCGCGCCATGGCCGAAGGCGTCCGCGTCTTCGCCATATCCATCGTCATCTCCATCATCCTGGGCACCGATAACATCGTCTCGATTCTGCTGATCGTCTGCCTGACCCTCTTCTACACTTTCGAAGGCGGCATGACTGCCGTCATCTGGACCGACGTCATTCAAATGTTCCTCTACGTGGCGGGCGCCATCCTCAGCTTCTTCGTCATCCTCGGCCAGATCCCGGGCGGTTGGAGCCATGTGGCCGAAGTCGCCAACGCGGCGCATAAGTTCCAGATCTTCGACTTCAGCCTGCCCACCGAACCCGGCTTTTTCTCAAAGCCCTACACCTTCCTGGCCGGCATCATCGGCGGCTGTTTCCTCACCACGGCCTCGCATGGCACCGAACAACTCATGGTGCAGCGCCTGCTTTCGGCAAAGAACGAACGCGAAGCCCGCTTCGCGCTGATGACCAGTTGGGGAGTGATCTTCTTCCAGTTCACTCTCTTCCTCATCATTGGCATTTGCCTCTACGTCTATTACCAGGACCACGGCATTCCCCGCCCCGTCAAAGGTGACCGCATCTACCCGCAGTTCCTCTGGAACCAACTGCCGCCCGGTATCGCCGGCTTGACGATTGCCGCCATCCTGGCCGCCGCCATGTCGAATCTCTCCGCCGCCCTCAACTCGCTCGCCTCCACCACCGTCATGGACTTCTGGAAGCCGCTCTCTCAGCGTGTTCGCTCTGACGCCGAATACCTAAAACTCGCCCGCCTGATCACCCTCGTCTGGGGCCTGATCTTGTTCGCCATCGCGCTGGTGGCCCAACGCATCGATTCAGTTCTGGAGGCCGGCCTCGGCATCGCCAGCATCATCTATGGCGCGCTACTCGGCGTCTTCCTCCTCGGTTTGCTCTTCAAGGGCCCCGGAGAAAAGGCCGCCATGGCCGGCATGATGGCCGGGCTATTGACCAACCTCTACGTCCGCTTTGGCACCGGCATCAAATGGACGTGGTACGTGCTCATCGGCTCGCTGGTCACCGTCACAGTCGGATTGTTGGTTGGCCGATTCGACCGGCAGAAGGAGAAAACCATTTGACCCATCGAAGCCAACTTGAATTGAAGCGCGACCTCGGCGTTTGGGGTGCCGTGGCCATTGTCATCGGCACGGTGATCGGCAGCGGCATCTTTCTGGTGCCCAAACGAGCCATCCTCAAAGTCGGCGACCCGTGGGAGCTTTTCTTTGTCTGGGTGTTCGGCGGATTGCTCTCGTTGGCCGGCGCGTTAACCTACGCCGAACTCGCTGCGGCGATGCCCGAGTCCGGCGGTGAATACGTCTATCTGAAGGCCGCCTACGGCCGCCTCTACGCCTTCATCTACGGCTGGACCCAAATGTGGGTGGCCAAAAGCGGCTCCGTCGCTACGCTGGCCACGGCCTTCTACCTCGCCATGCTGAATTTCGCGCCCGGACTGAATTCGGTCATCGCCCGCATTGACGCACCCATCGGGCCCGGCTGGAAGCCGCTCGAAATCACCGCCGGGCAACTGGTGGCCATCGCCTTGATCATGGGCCTTGGCTGCGTGAACTACTTCGGCGTGAAATTCGGCGGCGGCGTGCAACTGGTCGTCACCATTGCCAAGGTCGGCCTATTCGCCGCCATCATTGTGATTGGTTTCAGCTTCAGCGGCGGCACCTTCGACCATATGAGCACTTCGGTGCCCGCAAACCCCGGAGGCCTCGCCGGTTTCTTCGCGGCGCTGGTGGGCATCCTGTGGGCCTACGATGGTTGGAACAATGTCTCCATGGTGTCCGCCGAAATTCAGGCCCCGCAGAAGAATCTGCCCAAGGCTTTGATCATGGGGACGCTGGCCGTGATGGCCATTTATCTTCTCGCCAACGCCGCGTACTTCTATGTCCTCTCCGCCAGCGAGGTGGCTCAAGCGGACCTGGTTCCGGCCGAACTGATGCGCAAGATCTTCGGGCCCACCGGGGCCACCGCCGTCAGCGTGGTGGCGATGGTGTCAATTTTCGCCGCCCTCAACGGTTCTATCCTGACCGGCGCTCGTGTGCCGTTCGCCATGGCCCGCGATGGCCTGTTTTTCAAGAGCTTTGGCGAGGTGCATCCTACTCATCGGTCGCCCAGCGTTTCCATCTTTGGCCTCTCGGCTTGGAGCTGTGTTTTGGTCCTCTCGGGACGGTACGACGAGCTGTACACCTGCGTCGTCTTCGTGAGCTGGATTCTTTATGGAATGGCTGCGGCTTCGGTGATCGTATTGCGCACAACCCAGCCCGGCCTGCCCCGTCCTTACCGGACTTTGGGCTACCCCGTGGTCCCCATGCTGTTCGTTTTGGTCGCGGGGCTGTTAATTTTCTATACTTTACGAGACTCGCCGCGTGAATCTTTGCTAGGCTTGGTGCTGATCGCCATCGGATTACCGTTCTATTTTCACTGGAATCGGCAGAATTCTGCGCTGCCGAAAATGTAAGCAATCGTACATCTGTTCTGATTTCAGAACGAACCTCTTGAAATAATGAGCATCCTGAGGCATAATGGGATCGGCAAAGCCCTGCAATATCTCTCCCGCAGTTCCGAAAATGGAACTCTCGCCTAAAAAGCCGGGGGAAAAGGGTGCCGATATCGTTTAGAGGAGGCTGAAGTGGACGTCACCAAAATCCTGGAAGAATTAAAAAAAGAACGCGAACAAATCGAAGAGGCGATCCTGACCTTGGAACGCCTGGTAGAAAATCGAGGCCGCCGGCGAGGCCGGCCCCCATCGTGGCTTTCCGAAGCCCGTCGCCGGGGGAAAGTGCCCTCGACTGCGGCCGCCGTCAACGGTAAAGCTGTCGAAGCTCGCTAAGCTTCAATCAACAATAGGAAAACGAAGAGTCGGCCTACCCGCACGCGGGAAGGTCCGGCTCTTTCTTTTTTTAAGCAATCAAAGCCCCCGCTCTCCCCCCAAGCACCTCGTAACCCATTCATTCCAATACCCTGGGGTCGCAGCACCACCGACCCCAGCCACCTGAGAATGCGGGGAGCGTAGGGGGAAGGATTTTTCTCTAATCGGGGTAGTTAGATAAGGCCCTTTAACAGCGACACGCCAGCCACCACGTCGTGGCGCCAAATCTCAGGATTCGTCCCTTCGCGCTCGACATTCACCGTGCCCCGATAGCCGATCTCCCTCAGCTTCGCCACAAAAGCCGGAATTCCCACGTCGCCCATCCCCAGGGCTTTCTCATGCCCCAAAGACCCGGGCACGTTCCGATCCGGCCAGACCCCGTCCTTGGCATGCACCGAGATCACGTGATGACCCAGCACACCCAGTGCCTCAATCGGATCGCCCGTCCCATAAAGAATCATGTTGGCGGGATCAAAGTTAATCCCCAAATTCGTCCGGTCAACGTCCTTAAAGAACGCGAGCAAGGTCGCCGCCGGTTCTTGTCCCGTTTCGAGCGCAAAGCTTTGCCCATGCCGCTGCGCATGGTCGCAAATCCGCCTCACCAGATCGCGTACAGCGATGTAGTCGGGGTGCTGATGGTCATGCGGCACGAAGCCAACATGGGCCCCAATCGAGGCAACGCCCAGCTTCGCCGCAAAGTCAGAAAGCGCGATCGTGCGAGCCTCCCGTTCGGCGCGCGTACCCGGCGGGATAAAGCCTACTGTCCGCTCGACCGTCGGGATGTCCGCGTAATCCTCGCCCGTGTAAGCGCAAAAAACCGTCACCAGCGTGAAGTCTTCGGCCTCACAAGCGTACTTCCAGAGGGGTGCCGCACCATCCAGCAGATAGTCCCCGCCCACGCCCAGTTGACCTGAGCGAACGCCCAGCGCCTTCACCCCGCGAATCACATCGGCCGGATGAGGCGCGGCCCAGAACATCACCCCCGGTTCGAGAGCTTTTAGAATCGGCATATTTCTCCTTTTTTCACGCGGGCGTCCGACATTTGGCGCGTCACTTTCACCGCCAAAGCGGACTCGGCAGGCGAACAATACGTGGGCTCACTGCCCGTCCGGCAGCACTCCGCAAAGTAGCGAATCTCTTCCCGATAGCCATCCACCGGCCCAGCGGGCGCGAGCGTTTCAGCGTCCTGCCCCGGCCGGTACACTTGCGGATCCAGGCCCGACGATGAGCTGTACTCGATCGTGCCGCCGTCGGCGACAATCGTATATTCCATCGAAAATGGGAACGCGCCGTGATGCCAGCCGCCGGCCACTGTCACACTGTCCAGCCCGTCATAGTACAGTTGCGCGTCAATCGTATCGACGTGGGACTCCAGCGCTTCGCACCCCGTCGCCGACACCGCCGTGGGCATGCCAAACAGATGCAGCGCCATGTCGACGTCGTGAATCAGCAAGTCGAACACGCCTCCGCCACTCTCTGCTTTGTCCTGCATCCACACCGCCCAGGGAGGAGCCGCGCAACGCCGGCGAAACGTCGCCGCCCGCACCCGCCCCACACTGCCTGACCGCACCAGATCGGCCATCTGCCGGTACATCGGGAAAAAGCGCAGCACCTGCGCCGCCATCAGAATTTTACCCTGCTGCTTCGCCAGAATCACCAACCGGCTGGCCGTCTCAAAATCAAGCGCCATCGGCTTCTCAACCAGCACATGCTTGCCCGCGCGCAACGCCGCCTCGGTGGCGGGGGCATGCAGATGAGTGGGCAAACAGACATCCACCGCGTCAATCGATGGGTCAGCCAGAATCTCTTCCCAGCGCTGGTGCTTGGCGACTTGAGAGAAGTCGAGCGTGGCGAACGCCTCACCCAAGTTGCCGCCGACCGAGCTCAAGTCGCCCGCCAATTTCTGAGGGTTGGAACTGGAGATCGCCGCCAAAGTGACGCCCTCAATCCCGTCGAGCGCGCGGATGTGGGTCGCACCCATGAATCCCAAGCCTAGAACTCCAAGTCGCATTGAAGTCTTAGTGTAACGCTGTCTTGCGCACCCAAGCGGCGTCGCGGACTTCTAACATGATCTGCTTGCCCAGCGCCGTAAGCGCCGCCTGCATCCTTGCTGGCTTCGAAGTATGCTGAGGATCGAGCATGCGGCGGACCACTCGTTCGTGAACCCCAAGGCGGCCTGACAACTCGGAGTTATTCACCTGCTGTTCCCGCATCGCCAGGTAGAGTGCCAGTTTCGGTGCGAGCCACAGTGGCACTGGTACCTGCAACACTGCTACCCGCAGCTGACCCCGTTTCACGGCTGAGGGCGCGGGAATCTCCTCCCGGCGGGTTACGCGGATCGAGAGATCCGATCCGATCCGAGCGCATCCATCGCTGCTTCCCAAGCCTCCCGGTGGTCTTGGCCATCGGTGGCTACGCGCAGCAAATCGACAAACTCTACCAGTACGCGTCCATCGCTACCGGTCGTGAATCTTGCGGGATAAGTCAATGCGGACATTCGTCACCTCTCACCGGTCATGCGGATCAATCTTCAGATCGCGGCACACGCTTCGTGCGTGCGCTCGCCCAGCCGCGCCTCGACTGGCCAGGCTACGACCAAATAGCTCACCCGGCTGGTTGCCTTGCCCTCGCCTACAACCGCCACCTGGCCCACGTCATTCGTCAGATCACGCCCAACCAGGCGTCCAAGCCGTGCACCATTGATGGAGCGCCCGCCATGACGCTCTCCGATCTGGCCCTCGACTACGTCGCGCATCTCGAGCATCACCTGAAGTAGCTTTTAGAAGGCCAGGCCCTTGGTGACTCCGGCATGCCCTGGCCGCCGGCGGATCTAAGCCGCCAGTGGCCGGTGTAGTTACAATACTGAGCGGAAATTATTTGCTTCCCGCTTGAGACTGCGAACCGAAGATGACCGGTCACCGGCTAATTTTCCCTCCGCAAACGTTTGAAGACGTAGGTGGGATAGGACTGCGTGACCATCGTTTTTTCCTTCCCCCGCTCCTCGTTCAAGTAAGTGTAGGGCGCGACGCTCACCAATTCCCAGCCTTGAATGGCCACGTCGTTCAGTTCGCGTTCGGTCACCTGCCGGTAGCGCGCCGGGCTGATCTCCACCGGCTGCACGACCTTCACTTCCCAAGGAGGATATTCCCCAGGGCGGGCCTTGCGGGGCACCAGGATTTGCGCCCCGACGAGCAACGCCACCATCGATCCGGCACACAATCCTAAAAACAAACGAGCCGTCAGCTGTCTCATGCTTCAGCATGACGCTCACGGCTCGTGAATCGTGCAAGGTGAGAAAAAACTAGGGCTTGGGAGCGGCGGGAGGCGCAGGAGGTGCCGGCACAAGTGGCACAACTGGGGGAACTGGCTCGGCGAAGTAGGCGTCGTTAAACACGAGCTTCGACCCGGCTTTGATATCCTGCATCGATTTTTGCGCCAACTCCGGCTTCAGCTTCGGCTCGATCTCTGACTTCACACTCTCAAACGTCTTTCCCAATTGTTCCTGCACCTGGATGATGTGGTACCCAAACTGACTCTCCACCGGATCGCTGATCTTGCCGATGGGCAGCGCGAAAGCCGCCTGCTCAAACGGCGGCACCATCATGCCGCGGCCAAACGCGCCCAGGTCGCCGCCATTGGCACCGGACCCGGCGTCGTCACTTTCCTTTTTCGCAATCTCGGCGAAGTCACCGCCGGCATCGAGCGCCTTCTTGATCTCCAGCGCTTTGGCCAGGGTCTCTTCCTTTGTCAGATCCTTCTGGCCTTCCTTCACCGGCACCGGCGAACCCTTAAAGCGCAGCAGGATGTGCCGCGCTTTTAGCTTTTCATACTGCGATTTGTTCTTTTCGTAATAGGCCACCATGTCGGCCGCCGTCGGATTGTTCTTCGATTGAATATCGCGAAACAACGCGCTGGCCAGGGCCTGATCCATCTCGATCCTGGCCATGGCGGTTTGGTCAAGCTTCCGCTTGCGAGCTTCCGCCGCATAGACCTTAATGTCGGCGATCTGCTCGGCAATGCGCCGCTTCGGCACGTTCGCCATCTGGGTCTTCACCTGGTCCGGCAGACCAGCCAGGAAGGCTTCGAAGTCAGCCTTGGTAATCTTTTCGTCACCCACCGTCAGCACCACGGGATTCGCGGGCGTTCCGGGAGCGCTCACCACCGGCTTCGCGCTAAGCACCGGTTTCACCGCTGTCGCAGGCTTCGCCGGACTCATCGGACTCATCGGCGGCTTCGGCGCTCCGGCCGAAGGCACGGCCTTAGGCGCGGCCACGACGGGCTTCGCTGCCGCAGCCGCCTTTTTCGCTGTGCTATCTTGACCAAAAGCAATGGCTTGGCCGAATGCAATGGTGGCGGCCATTGAAGCGGCCCATCCTGTCGTCTTAAAAAATCGATTCACGCTTTCCAAGATAGCGCGTCCGCCCTAGGTTTTGCCAATGCCCTCCGCCCAACCATTAACGCTGCTCGCCCTCGCCAGTTACGAAAAAGGCCACGCTTTTCTGCGGGAGGCGAAGCGGCAAGGCGCTCGCGTCCTCTTGCTCACCAGCGAAAGTTTACGCCAATCGGCGCGCTGGCCGGCTGAATCCATCGACCGGATGGTGTACATCCCCGACGTCGATAAGAAATGGAATCGCCAACATACGCTCAATACCGTCGCCTATTTGGCGCGCACCGAGCAGATCGACCGCCTCGTGCCACTCGACGACTTCGACCTGGAACTCGCCGCGTTTCTCCGCGAGCACCTCCGCATTCCCGGCATGGGTGAAACCACCACACGCCATTTTCGCGACAAACTCGCCATGCGCATGAAGGCCCAAACGGCCGCCTTGCCCATCCCCCGCTTCGTTCATGTGCTGAATCACCAGCGGGTGCATGAGTTCACCCAAACCGTCACTCCGCCTTGGGTGTTGAAGCCGCGCTTTCTGGCCGGCGCCATCGGCATCCACAAAGTGGGGACCGCCGAGGAGCTGTGGAGCCTGATCAATGCCCTGGGCGACGAACAATCCAACTATCTGGTGGAGCAGTTCATCCCGGGGGGCATTTGCCATGTCGATTCGATCGTCGACCACGACCACATTCTCTTTTCGGTGGCCAGCCGTTATGGACGTCCGCCGCTCGACGTGTCGCAATCGGGCGGAATTTTCACGACGCGCCTGCTGGAGCGCGGCAGTCCGCTGGCACAGGGATTGTTACGGCAAAATCAGTTGGTCCTGGCCGCTTTGGGTTTGAAGCGCGGTATTTCGCACACGGAATTCATCGTTGCCGAGGCCGATGGCAAAATCCATTTCCTCGAAACTTCGGCCCGCGTCGGCGGGGCCCACATCGCTGACCTGGTGGAAGCCGCAACCGGCATTAACCTCTGGGCCGAGTGGGCGTCAGTGGAACTGGCCGGTGGCGAGAAACCCTATACCGTTCCCCCGCAGCGAAGCGACTATGCCGGCTTACTGGTGTCCCTGGCGAAACAGGAGCATCCCGACACCAGCGCCTACCACGACCCCGAAATCGTTTGGCGCATGGACAAGCGCCATCACGTGGGCTTCATCGTCCGCTCGCATCGCCATGCGCGCGTGGCGGAGTTACTCGACGACTACGCGCGCCGCGCGCAAGATGATTTCAACGCCTTCATGCCCGCGCCCGGGTCACCGGCGGAGTAGCGGTGGAATCCCCTCCCTGACGGTCGGGGTTCGTCAGACTTAGCGAGCCCTGACCGCCGGATGGCCTCTCCGCCACACGTAAAAGACCGGAATGCCCATCAACACAATCATCAGACCCGGCCACGTATACGCTGGCTTGTAGAGCAGTAACAAGACCTCCACCAACCCCGCCAGCGCAATATAGGCCGCCGGAAGAAACGGATAGCCCCAAGCCTTGTACGGCCTTGGCACGCTGGGCCGGGTGCGGCGCAGAACGAAAATACCGGCGATCGTCAACATATAGAAAAGCAGCACCGCGAAAATGACGTAGTCGAGTAAGTCACCGTATCTACCGGTCAGAGTGAGAAAGCAAGTCCAGATGCATTGCAACACCAGCGACATCACCGGCGCATTCGTCACCGGATCCAGCTTGGCCACCGGCTTAAAGAACAGGCCATCGAGCGCCATCGCGTAAAAGACGCGCGCCCCGGCCAAAATCAGCCCGTTCACGCAGCCGAAGGTGGAGATCATAATAGCGGCGGCCATCACCTGCGCCGCGCCGCTGCCCATGAATTGTGACACCACTAACGTCGCCACCCGATCCTGCGGCGCCGTCTTAATGGCCTCAATGGGCAAAACATTCAAATAAACCAAGTTACAAGCAATGTAGAGCAGCGAAACAATACCCACGCCCAACACTAACGACAAAGGGACATTGCGCTGAGGGTCCCGAATCTCACCGGCGGTAAAGGTAACGTTATTCCAGGCATCCGAAGAGAAAAGAGAACCAACCAGGGCCACCCCCACCAATTTCACCATCAGCCAGCCACTTACGCCGTCTCCCCAGAAATTGGTGAAATTCGCCGTCACCGCGACTTCGTTGCGGCCGAGCACCAGCCCGAGCACCACTAAACCCAATAGCGCGCCCGTCTTGGCCACCGTAAAAACGTTTTGCACTAACGATCCGACTCCAATACCGCGAGTATTTACCCACGTCAGTAACAACACAATGGCGATGGCAACCAGTTGTTGCGTGTTGACGAAGGGAAGTAATTGACGATCGGCCGCGATCCACGGAAAGAAGACTCCCGCGAACTTGGCGAAGGCGACCGCCACCGCAGCAATCGTGCCCGTTTGAATCACCAGAAACATCGTCCAACCGAAGAGGAAACCCGCGAGTGGGCCAAAAGCCTCCCGTAGATAAACATACTGGCCACCGGCTTGGGGCATCATGGCGGCGAGTTCGCCATAACTCAGCGCGGCCATCATCGTCAGTAGCGCCGTGAAGACCCAGGCGGCAATCAGTAACCCCGGCGACCCCACTTGCCGCGAGATATCGGCGGAAACAATAAAGATGCCCGAGCCGATCATTGACCCGATCACCAGCGTGGTGGCACTCAGCAATCCAAGTCGCGGTTCTAGTTTGGAAGTTGGCGAAGCCATGCATCCGTCCTCTCTTTGAGTAAGTCAAGCGTAAGAGGACCTTCATAGAGCCCCCCAATCACTGCGGCCGCATCGGCCCCCGCGTCAATCACCTGTCGCGCGTTCTCCAGCGTAATACCGCCAATAGCCACCAACGGCCGCGTGGATAGCTTACGCCATTCGCTCAAATTACTTAGGCCCACCACCGGCCCAGGATTGGCCTTGGAACTGGTGGCAAAAATCGGCCCCAGCGCCAGATAGTCCGCTGCCAGTGACGCGGACTCCAGCTGTTCCCGCGTATGGGTAGAAAAGCCCAGCAAACCAGCCCCCATCACGGCGCGCGCCTCAGCGCACGGCAAATCGTCCTGGCCCAAGTGCAGTCCACAACTCAAGATGCGCGCCACATCGGCCCGGTCGTTCATCACAAATGTCGCGCCATGCTGAGCGCAAAGAGCGGCGACCTGCTGAGCCACGTCAAACATTTCGCGCGATAAATGCTGCTTATGCCGCAGTTGCAGGATCCGCGCGCCGCCGGACAAGATCGCACTCGCCGCCGCCACCGGATGAATGCCTTGGGCGTTTAAAGCGGCGACATCGAGAATCGGGTAAAAAGCTGGCAGCATGCGGAAGCCACATGATAGCTCTTCTTTTACCTGCCACTCTCACGACGGCCCTCGCCAGCGGCGGCAGTTCAGGCATCCGGCCCGCCGATTCTTCCGCCGTCCCGTGGATGATCCGGCCTGCCGCCATCCACGATGCGCCATAATAGGGCGCATGTCCGCTCTTGTTCCCGCGGAGATTTCCTCCATCGCCGGTGGTTACCACGGTGACCCGTTCAGTATTCTAGGGCCGCACCAAACCGAAGCCGGTTGGGAGGTCCGCGCCTTTCTGCCGCATGCGAGCCAAGCCTCCATCATGACGCTCGAAGGCTCGGTGCCCATGCAGCGTCTGCACGATGACGGTTTCTTCGTCGCGGCCCTGCCCCAAAAGCCCACGACGTACATGATCAATGTGACGCGCAAGACGGGCGAAGCGCAACTCATCGAAGACCCCTACCGCTTCCCCGCTCGCATCAGCAGCTACGACTTACATCTTTTCGGCGAAGGCTCCCATCAATCCGCGCACCAGTTTCTGGGGGCGCACGCCATCGAGTGGGAAGGCGTCAATGGCGTGCAATTCGCCGTCTGGGCCCCCAGCGCCAATGTCGTGCTGGTGACGGGAAATTTTAATGACTGGGACATGCGCGCCCTGCCCATGCGACGGCGCGATGGCGGGGTGTGGGAATTGTTTGTGCCCGGCGTGGGCCCCGGTGCCATCTACAAATATTTCATCCACTCCAGCATGAACGGCTATAGCGTGCTGAAGGCCGACCCATATGCGTTTTCGGCTGAATTGCCGCCCGCCACCGGTTCCATCGTGGCGGCGACTGACCCTTACGAGTGGCATGACGACTCCTGGACCAATCGCCGTTCGGCCACCAGCTGGCACGCGGCGCCGATGTCGATGTATGAGGTCCACCTGGGCTCCTGGATGCGTAGCGAGTCCAATCATGAAATGAACTACCGGGATTTGGCGGCCAAGCTGATTCCCTACGCGGTCGAGATGAACTACACGCATCTCGAATTACTGCCCATCACCGAGCATCCGTTCTCCGGCTCCTGGGGCTACCAGGTCACCGGCATGTTCGCGCCTACCTCGCGCCACGGCTCGCCGGACGACTTCCGTTACTTCGTCGACCAATGTCACCAGGCGGGGCTGGCCGTCATTCTCGATTGGGTGCCCGGACACTTTCCGCGTGACCTGCATGGACTGCATTACTTCGACGGTAGTTTCCTTTATGAGCACGCCGATCCGCGCCAGGGCGAGCATAAGGAATGGGGCACGCTGATCTTCAACTATGGCCGGCCCGAGGTGCAGAGCTTTCTGCTCTCGAGCGCCGCCTTCTGGCTCGATGCCTTTCACCTCGACGGCTATCGCGTCGACGCCGTCGCCAGTATGCTCTATCTGGACTTCGGCAAGCAAGACGGCGAATGGCTGCCGAATCGCTATGGCGGTAGCGAGAACCTGGATGCCATTTCCTTTCTGCGCCGCTTTAACGAAGCCTGCCATCGTCAACCGGGCATCGTCACCATCGCCGAAGAGTCGACGTCGTTCCCTGGCGTCACGCACCCCACCTACGCCGGCGGATTGGGCTTCTCCATGAAGTGGAACATGGGCTGGATGCATGACATGTTCAACTACTTCAAGCTCGATCCGGTGTTTCGCAAGGGCCTGCATCAGAGCCTGACGTTCTCCATCATGTACGCCTTCAGCGAGAGCTTCGTACTGCCGATTTCGCACGATGAAGTGGTACACGGTAAGTCTTCGTTGATCGGAAAAATGCCCGGCGACGAATGGCAGCGTTTCGCCAATGCCCGCTGTTTTCTGGCGTTCATGTACGGCCATCCGGGCAAGAAGCTGCTCTTTATGGGCCAGGAGATTGGCCAGTATGAGGAGTGGAACGAGAAACGATCGGTCCGTTGGGAGTTGCTCGATTTTCCGCACCATCGCCAACTGCGTTCCATGGTGACCGAACTCAATCGCCTGCATCGCGATGAGCCGGCGCTGCATGAGATCGACAACCAGATGCGCGGCTTTGAGTGGGTGGATTTTAAAGACGTCGAGAGCTCGGTCCTTGCGTTTCTGCGGCGCGGCCGTGACCCAAACGACGTGGTTCTTTTCGTCTGCAATTTCACGCCGGTCATCCGCTATAACTACCGGCTGGGCGTACCGAATCTGGGCCTTTGGGACGAGATTTTGAATACGGACGCCACGGTCTTTGGCGGGTCTGGCGTGGGCAGCGGCAGCGAAGTCCGCGCCGAAGGAACCGGTTGCCACGGCCGGCCCGCCAGCGTGCAACTCGCGTTGCCGCCCTTGGCCGTGGTCGCCTACCGGTGGCGCCGCCCGCGTCCGCTGCCCGAGCCCGATTGGCTGAAGCGCGAACCCTTGCCCTTCTCCGACGCCGACGTCGCGCGAATTGTCGCGGAGCAAACCATCAAAGATCCCGAACTCGACTACGCACTGGCCGATGCTCAGAAAGCCGTCACCGATGAAACTCACCACTCCTGACCTGCATACCCATCTGGCGGCACTCCCCCACTGGACCGTACTCGACGGCAAGCTGCACCGCGAATTCAAGTTCGAAGATTTTTCCCAGGCCATCGGCTTCATCGCCATGGCCGCGCTGAAGATCGAAGCACTCGACCACCATCCGGAGTGGTCGAACGTTTACAATCGAGTGAGTGTGAACTTGGTGACTCATGACGCGGGAGGCATTACGATGAAAGATCTCGCCCTGGCGGCGCTGCTGGACAAGGTGGCGCAACGGTTCGCATGAAGCTGATTTTCCTCTTATGCGTCCTGGCATGTCCCGCCGTGAGCGCTCCGGCTGACTGGAGTGGCACGCCGATCCTGGACCGCTTGCTGGACGAGGCCGTCCGCAAGGACCAACTTCCCGGAGCCGTTCTGATTGTGGGCCACCGCGGAAAAGTACTCCACTACAAAGCCTATGGTTCTCGCGCCCTGACGCCCGTCAAGGAGCCGATGACGCTCGACACGGTATTTGACGCCGCCTCGCTCACCAAAGTGGTGGCGACCACATCGGCCATGATGAAACTTGTCGAAAGCGGCCAAGTCCGTCTGGCTGACCCGGTCACCAGTTATCTGCCGGAGTTTCAAGGCGGCAAATCGGCCATCACGGTCAGGCAATTGATGATCCATTTTTCTGGCATGCGCCCCGACGTCGACTTGACGCCCGAATGGAGCGGCTATGACACCGGCATTCAGCTCGCGTTGCACGACAAGCCGGTGGCCGAGCCCAACGCCCGTTTCATCTATTCCGACATCAACTTCGTCCTGTTGGGCGAGATTGTGCGGCGCGTTTCCGGCGTCACGCTCGCCGAGTTCACCCGCCGGGAGATCTTCGCCCCCCTCGCCATGACGGACACGGCTTTTCAGCCGCCCGCCTCCTGGATTCCTCGCATCGCGCCCACCGAACTTTATCAAGGCATGGCCGCGCCGCTACGGGGCGTCGTGCATGATCCAACGTCGCGCAACATGGGCGGCATCGCGGGCCATGCGGGCCTGTTCACCACGGCGCTCGACCTTTCGAAGTTCTGCCTGATGATGCTGGGTATGGGTGAATCGGGCACCACCCGCATCTTCTCGCCCTTCACCGTCCAACGCTTCACCACCCCGCAAACGCCACCCAGCATGACCGCCGTCCGCGGACTCGGCTGGGACATCGACTCCGCCTACGCCGGCCAGCGTGGCGACCTCTTCCCGCCCTCCGGCTATGGCCACACCGGCTTCACGGGCACCTCCATTTGGATCGACCCCGGCACCAGCACCTATATTGTTCTGCTGTCCAACTCCGTGCATCCCTACCGGCGTCCCGCCGCGATTTCGTTACGCGGACGGGTCGCTTCCGTGGTGGCGGCCAACTTACCGGCTCCTTCGATGATCCCCACCAAGACGGGCCTCGAAGTCGCGGCCGAGCGCCAATTCTCAGATTTTGCGGGCCAGCGCATCGGGCTGATCACCAACCACACCGGCCTGTTTCCCGATGGACGCCGCAACATTGACGTGATGCTGGCCTCGGGCGTGAAACTGGCCAGCCTCTTCTCTCCCGAGCATGGAATTGCCGGTAAGGAAGATCACGAAAAGGTCGCCGACGTGCGCGATGAAAAGTCCGGCCTGCCCGTCTATAGCTTGTATCAGGGCCTGACCCGCAAGCCAAACCCTCAGCATTTGCAGGGTTTACAGGCCTTGGTTTTCGACATTCAAGATGCCGGTACCCGCTTCTACACTTACGTCTCAACCATGAAAAACGCCATGGAGGCCGCCGCCGAGAATAACCTCGTTTTTTACGTGCTTGACCGGCCGAATCCGATCAGCGGCCGTCATGTCGAAGGCCCGCTGCTCGATGAGGATCTTGTCTCGTTTGTCGCCACCGTACCGATGCCCGTGCGCCACGGCATGACGTTGGGTGAGCTTGCCGGCCTGATCAACGCCGCCCTACCCAAGCCCGCCCGGCTGCGCGTCGTGCGCATGGAAGGCTGGCACCGCCAGGATTGGTATGACTCCACCGGCCAACTCTGGGTGGATCTTTCGCCCAACATGCGCTCTTTGAACGCCGCCATGCTCTATCCGGGCGTCGCCATGATCGAGTACGCCAAGAATTATTCCGTGGGTCGCGGCACCGATGCGCCATTCGAACAAGTCGGTGCCGACTGGATTCGTGGCGCACACCTGGCCAGCTATCTGAACCGGCGGCAACTGTCCGGCGTCCGCGTCTACCCCACTCGCTTCACGCCCCAAGCCTCTTACTTCGCCAGGCAATCCATCGAAGGCGTCCGCTTCGTCATCACCGACCGCGAAGCCTTCGACTCGACCCGCCTCGGCCTCGAACTCTGCGTGGCACTCAACACGCTGTATCCCGGCAAGATCGACTTCGCCGCAAACCTGAAGCTCATCGGCAACCGCCAGACAGTCGCCGCGATTCAGGCGCTGGAAGACCCCAAGTCCATCCAGCAGTCCTGGGAGCCGGCCATTGAGCGCTGGTCGCAGTTACGCCAACAGTTTTTGCTCTACCCCTAAACGCGTATTTCCCTGCCCCCACACTCCCCTCTTTCTCAGCTGCCTGGGGTCGGTGGTGCTGCGACCCCAGGTCATAAAAGCCAATCACATACAGACCATGGGCTAACGGACTCCCCCCACGGGCAAGACTCGCACCTCAGCCACAAGCCAACGGTTCACGACCCATCGCATTCGCCCAGCGATCATCTCGGACAAACGCCGCCTCCCGCCGCCGATCAGCGCCAGTCCCCGCTACGAAACGGCCCACACCAGCGTCAACTCCATTTGTGCTTCACCCAACCATACGCGGCTCGTATCGTCGCACCAGAATGCTACCTTCATGGCGGCGCGCCTCCGATAAATCATGCGCCGTCTGCAGACGAAGCCATTGATCCGCGCTCGACCAGCCCGCTTCAACCAGACGAATTGGCATTTCCGGCCAGCTTCTCCGCCCGCCGCTGCCGGCTCCACCACCACCATTGACGTTGCTCTTCCGGCAAGTCCCCGTTGCGAGCCTGGGCGATCGCGCAGCGGAAAACGTCCAACACGCAGATATCGTGCTGACGGCCCGTCAGGCCGCAGAGGCGCGTGTAAAGCTCGTCCCCATCGCAATGGGCCAATTGGCTCACCGAGCGCACCCCCAGCAGTTCGAAATCGCCCAGCATCGCGCCGCCGATGCCAGCCAAGTCCCTCAGTCCGCGTTGGTCAGTCATAATAGTAAGTTTCCATGCTAGCTCATCTTGTCTGCTTCAATTCTGACTGCCGTGCGCGTTACGCCATCACCGAAGTTCTTTACAATTGCCCCCGCTGCGGTGGCTTGCTCGAAGCCGGTTACGACGGCGATATCGGCGACCCCGAAACACTCAAGCGCATCTGGCGTGACCGCCGCACGTCCAACCATCCCATTGACCAAAGCGGCGTCTGGCGTTACCGCGAACTCTTCCCCTTCCTCGATTCGCTCGATCACATCGTCACCTTGCGCGAAGGCAACACCCCCATCCTGCCCGCCTGCCGCGCCGCGCAATATGCCGGGCTCGACATGATCACCTTCAAGCACCAGGGCTTCAACCCCACCGGCTCCTTCAAGGATAACGGCATGACCTGTGGCGTCGCGCAGGCCCTCCGCCTGGGTAAAAAGCGCGTGGCCTGCGTTTCCACCGGAAACACGTCCGCCTCCATGGCCGCCTACGCCGCCGCCGCCGGGCTTGACCCCATCATCTTCATCCCCAACGGCAACATCGCCTTCGGCAAGCTCGGACAAGCCCTCGACTACGGGGCCCGCACCCTCCAAGTTGACGCCAACTTCGACCAAATCCTCGCCCTCGTCCGCACCCTCGCCGACCGCCTCGGCATCTATCTGCTCAACTCGGTGAACCCCTTCCGCATCGAAGGCCAAAAAAGCATCGCCATCGAAATGCTCGATCAGCGCGACTGGGTAGTGCCGGACTGGGTCGTGTTGCCCGGTGGCAACCTCGGCAACATCTCCGCCTTCGGCAAGGCCTTCGACGAGTTGAAGCGCTACGGCTTCATTGACCGTTTGCCCAAGTTGGGCGTCATCCAAGCCGTCGGCTCCGCACCCTTCCGCGCCTACATGGAGAACGCCAACCCCGCCTTCCTGCCCGACACGCATCCCGAAACCCTGGCCACGGCCATCAAGATCGGCGATCCGGTCTCCTGGCCCAAGGCACTGAAGGCGATCACCGAATCCGGCGGCTGGGTCGACAGTGTTACTGAGCAGGAGATTGCCGACGCCAAAGCCATCATCGGCAAATGCGGCATTGGCTGCGAGCCTGCCTCGGCCGCCAGCTTGGCCGGCACCAGGAAGCTGGTCGCCGCAGGCAAGATCCCTCAGGATGCCGACGTGGTGGGCATCCTGACGGGCAATGTTTTGAAGGACCCCGACTATATCTACCGCTATCACACGAATCAGCTAAAGGACCCCGCCGGCAACCTATTGCAATCCACCTTCGGCAACGCGCCCACCGTAGTCCCGAACGACATCGATCAAATCGCAGCGTTGTTATCGTAGCGCCGCTGGGTACGTCCGTTGCCGCTCGGTTGCTGCGAGACTCTATGCCACACCCGGGCCAAACGTGGGCTCTTAGAATGCACCAGGAGCCATTTGCCGGATTGCATCGAAGCCGCTATAAAAGCGATGGAACGAGGTGATAGAGAATTGCTGAGAAGTCACGCAAGTGAGGCGCGAATGGCGATATCGACCCGTTTCGTCTATCAAAACGGATCGCCCAAGTCGATCGGACCACTGCCCACGCCCTCGTACCCCGCATCCTCCACGTCGCCGGTGCGGTTTTCGAAGCGCGTAAACTCGTGGCGGAAAAACAGGTTGATGGTACCCGTAGGACCATTGCGCTGCTTGCCGATAATCAGCTCGGCCTGCCCCCGCAGACTCTCCACATCGCGCTTATAGTATTCCTCGCGAAAGCAGAAAAGGACGATGTCGGCGTCCTGCTCAATGGAGCCGGATTCGCGCAAATCAGACAGTTGCGGGCGGTGGTCGCCAATGCGCTGCTCCGTGGCGCGGCTCAGCTGCGAAAGCACCACCACCGGAATGCGCAGCTCTTTCGAAAGCAGCTTCAGTCCGCGGGAAAGTTGGCTCACTTCCTGGTTGCGGTTTTCTACGCGGCCCCGCGTCTGCATCAGTTGCAGATAGTCGACGATCACCATCGACAAGCCCTGCTCGGCTTTCAATCGCCGCAGCTTGGCGTGGATGTCCATCACGTTCGAGGCCGCACTATCGTCAATGTAGAGCGGCGCATTGGCTAGTTCTCCGGCGGCCACCATCAGACGGCGGCGCTCGTCGGCATCGAGATAACCGCTGCGAAAGCGCTGCTGATCCACCCGCGCTTGCGAGCAGATCATGCGCGTCAATAGCTGCTCTTTCGACATTTCGAGCGAGAAGACCGCCACCGTCTGCGGGTTCCTCGGATGCGTGGCAATATAGGTGCCGATGTTGAGGGCCATGGCCGTTTTGCCCATGGCGGGACGGGCGGCCAGAATGATGAGTTCGCCTTCCCGGAAGCCGCCGGTCATCTCGTCCAACTTAAGGAAGCCGGTGGAAAGGCCATGGCGGCGCTTGCTGGGGTCGAGGAATGAATTGATGCCCCCCTCGAACTCATCGAGGATTTGCCCCGGATTGAGCAGCGAATACCGGTTGCGGCCTTCGCTCAGCTTCAGCAGGCCTTCTTCGGCCTCCGCCAGAATCGCGGCGGGCTCTTCCTCCGCCAGAAACGCGCGGTCCATCACCAGTTGCGCGCTCAGGATGATCTTGCGGAGCAGGCTCTTATCCTTGACGATTTTGACGTAGCTGTCGAGGTTGAAGATCTGCGGCAGGCCATCGTCGAGGGAAATGAGATAGGTGAGGCCGCCGATGCTCTCGAGCTGATTCTTCTTAATCAGCTCGTCGGCAAGGGTAACCCGGTCGATTTTGTCGCCGCGCTCATACAGCTCGCCCATCCGCTCGAAGATCCGGCGATTGGCTTCGAGCGAAAAGTCGGCGGCCTCCAGCAGGCCCGCGACGCTGATAAAGGCCATCGGCTCAAGCAGAATGGAGCCGAGGACGAACCGCTCGGCATCGAGGTTCGCCGGCAATCCACGTTCGAATGCAACGCCGGGGCTGGCCATTTTTTGATGAGAGACACTTTCGCTGAGGTAGCTTTTCACGGTAGCGGGCGCGCGTCCCTTCGCGCAATGCCGAATTCAGATGAACCGAATGAGGGGGTTAGCCTGTGGGAAGAGAGGCTGGGATTTGCCAAGCCTCCTGTGGATTCTAAAGCATTGAACGGATTGAGCTGGCAATACCAGGTTCGACGAAATAGACAAGTTTTCCACAGGTCATCTGGAGCGAGTTTACCCTGCTTCCGGAAGCCGCGTAAAGTCTTTTCCGCCCAACCTCATGGCTTCGACGGCGAAACTTTGCGAAAAACGAGAATATGCTGCCAAGGAAGGCCCGGAATCACGGTTTCCAGCTTGAAGCCTTCGTCTTCCACTTCTAACTTGGCCTCGGCGACACTCATTTTGTGCTCCGGACGGATCGGCACGTAAGGATCTTCCTTGCGAAACTCAAGCAGGACCAGCCGGCCGTCGTCTTTCAATGTCTTGTGCAGTTTGCGCAGCATGCGCTGGGGTTGGGCCAGTTCGTGATAGACGTCAACCATCAGGGCGAGGTCCAGCGTATGGAGCGGGAGCTTGGGGTCCGTTTCTGTGCCCAGTACCATCTCGACGTTCGTCACTTTGCTTTCGTCGAGCCGTTTGCCCAGCAGCGTTAACATTTCCGGCTGAATGTCGCTGGCGTAGACCTTGCCCGCCGGGCCGACCTTCTTCGCCATGCGGATCGTATAGTACCCCACACCCGCGCCGATGTCGGCGACGATCATGCCGGGTTTCAGGTCAAGCAATTCAATGGCTTTGCTGGGTGACTCTTCCCGTTCGCGCTCTTCGCGCTCCAGCCAGTCGGCCCCGCCTACGCCCATCACCGAGGCGATCCGCCGTCCGCTCTTCGGATGTACGCCTTGGGCCCAGGCCGGGGATAGCAGCGCCAGGCCAAGCAGCCCGATCACCAACCGGGCCCAGCTTTCGACTAGAATCATGGATAGAGTTTTCCTTCACTGATCATGATGACCCAAATACGATTCCCGTTTCATCGGTTCGGCCTTTCGCTGGCCCTGGTGCTCTTTTTGTCCGCTTGCGGCGGCGAGTCGACGTCGACCGACTCTTTTATTTATAAGATGGGCGAGAAAGTGTCCGTCGGCTCCCTCATCTATACCGTCTTGGAGGCCGAATGGAAATCCGAGCTTTCGAGCGGAGGCGGCGGCCTTCCCCAAACGCCGAAGAACCGCTTCCTGGTGCTCAAAATCTCCATGACCAACAGCGGCGGAGCTCAGGCGACCATCCCCTTGTTGACGTTGGAGAGCCCGCGAAAGGGCAGTTCCATGGAAGTATCCGAGGTGAAGGATCTCTCGAATTGGCTCGGTTTAGTGCGGCTGGTGAATCCCGCGCAGACCGACCAAGGCTACATTGTCTTTGACGTTCCTACGGGAGCCTACAAGCTGCGGGTGACGGATGGCAAAGAACCCGGTAGCGAAGTCACCCGGCTGATCGACATCCCTCTGGCGTTAAGCGAGCCTGCCCGCACGAACTAATCCTCCCGTGATCCCTCTGCTGATCGCCGTCTTGTTTGCCGGGCAGGTTGCCGGGCAGGTTGCCGGTCCGGCCGCCGGCTTGCGATTGCAGGAGCCGACCTTCCGCCAGTTCGAGGATGGCCCGCCATTTCCGCAATCCTACCGGCCCGGCGAGCAGGTCTTCTTCGACGTGCGCGTGGCAGGCTATGCCCGCACCGAAGAAGAGAATCCCGTCTTAAAACTCAAATGGACCTTTCGCGGGATCGATGCCAAGTCACACCTACTGGAACCGCCCGTCGAGGGCCGTTTGGACTTGGGGCTGGCCGCCCAGGATACCGATTACCGCCCGCGAGCGCGCTTCTTCCTCACCGTACCGATCTTTGCCTTGGATGGCCAGTACCGGATCTCCCTGACGCTAACGGACGACGTGGCGGAGAAAAGTGTCGTCGAAGGGAGCTTCCCTTTCCGTGTGCGGGGCAAGCTGCCGCCCCAAGATCTGGGGGCCGGCAATTGCCGGTTTCTCCGTCAGGAAGACGATACCACGGCTCTGCTCGCGCCGGTGTACCGGCCGGGTTCCGAGGTCTGGCTGCGTTTCGACTTAGAAGGCTACAGTTTGTCGCTAGCGAATCTGTTTCGCGTGAGCTACGGCGTCACCGTCACCGGTCCCGACGGGAAGCAGTTTTTGAAGCAGGACCCCGCTGCGACCGAGAGTCAGCAGCCATTCTACCCACAAACATATGTGCCCGCCTCGTTCGTCATCAAGCTGCCGCCGAAAGCGCTGGCGGGGGAGTATCGTGTCGCTCTCGTCGTACGCGACTTAGAGGCCAACACGGAGCATACGACCCAGGTGGCATTTAGGGTCGAGTAAAGTCGTTAGTGGTGCTGGTTAGTGGTGCTCGGCATGTTCCGGCGGTTTGCTACCGGGCGGCGGAGGCAGAGGGCGAACCGGGAAATTAGCGCCAATTCCGCGGACCGCACTCCCGCTATCCGGCATATACGCCGGACCCTTCCAATTCGACGGCTTCACATCGGTACGCGAATTGGCGTCAATGTACGGATAGGCAAAGAAGAGGGCCAAAAAGAACAGCGTCGACGCAAAGATCAGCCCGTTGATGGGCTTATCGTACTTGAGGTGCATGAACCACAAGGCGACGATGGTGGCCTTAATCGTGGCGATGATCAGCGCGATCACCACGTTGGCACTGGGCGAGCCAAAGTCAATCTTCGATGCGCCAATGGTGATCAAGGTCAAGGTGATCAAGGCCGCCAGGACGATCGCATAGATTTTAGGCCCGCCATGGAGATGATGCCCGGCATGCGCCTCATGGCCAGCGGCGTGGGATTCGTGATTTCCAGGGGAATGATGACTCATATTGTTTAGCTAATCAGATAGAAGAGTGGGAAGAGGTAGATCCAGATCAAATCGACCAAATGCCAATAAAGGCCCGTCAGGTCAATGGGAGTGTAGTAAGCGGAGCTATAGTCGCCGCGTTTAGCGCGGTAGAGCAGAACGCTCAAAACGACGATGCCGGCCGTGACGTGGATGCCGTGCAGGCCAGTCATCATGAAGTAGAAACTGAAGAAGACAAACTCAAACGTCTCGTGCGGCCCCGTGTAACTAAAGAAAGCGCCGGGCAAGAGGCCCTCATGATACTTGTGACTATACTCAAAATACTTCACCACCATGAAGGTACAAGCGCAGCCGATGGTGAGCATCAGGTTGCGCACGAGCGCCTTTTGGTTGTTGGTTTGCGCCGACCAAACGGCCATCACCATCGTGAAGCTGGAGATGAGCAACACGATGGTGTTGAGCGCGCCCATGCGCCAGTCAAGATGATGGTGGGCTGACTTAAATGCTTCCGGGTGTTGCCCCTGCATTAAGCCGTAGCCGACAAATAAGCCGCCAAACAGCAAGACTTCCGTAGCCAGAAACAGCCACATCCCGATCTTGGAGCATTCGAACTGCTGCTCCATTTCGGCGAAATGATGCTGCAGATTAGGGTCGTGGTGCCCGTGTCCGTCGTGCCCGTGTCCGTCGTGTCCGTGAGCTTCGGGCTCAGCGATTGTCGCGTGCGAACTCATCTTTAGTGCCTTCCTCCCGCCACCGTTGCCGGAGTCGGTTCAACGCGGAAATCGTAGGGGCCATGCCGCAAAACCGGCTGACCTTCAAAGTTATGGGTGATGGGCGGGGAGATAGTCTCCCACTCCATGGTGCGAGAACCCCAGGGGTTATCGCCGGCGTCGTACTCTTTCTTACGCAATGACGAGAGCAAAACGCCCGCCGCCATCACGAGACCGAAGCCGAGAATCCAGGAGCCAATGGTGGAGCCGATGTGATACTTCTGAAACTCTGGCAGATACGTCCAGTAACGGCGCGGCATACCCTGGCTACCCATCATGAACTGATTCAAAAAAGTAACATTGAAGCCCACAAAAACGATCCAGCAAGCGATACTGGCGAGCTTCTCGTTATACATCTTGCCAAACATCTTCGGCCACCAGTAATGGATGCCACCGATGAAAGCGATCACCGTGCCACCCATCATCACATAGTGGAAGTGGGCGACCACAAAGTAAGTATCGTGAAGATGGATGTCGACCGAAATCGCGCCGAGATAGAGACCGGTCAAGCCGCCGATGGCAAACAGCACCAGGAAGCTCATGGCGTAGAGCATGGGCGTGCGCATGTCGATGGAACCTTGATACATGGTGGCCAGCCAGTTCCAGATTTTGATACCGGACGGAATGGCGACCAAGTAAGTGAGGAACGCGAAAATGGCGCTCGCCAAATCCGACTGGCCGCTGGTGAACATGTGATGTCCCCAGACCAGAAAACCGATAAAGGCAATCGAGACTGAGCTAAAGGCGATGGCCCGGTAGCCGAACATCGTCTTCTTCGAGAAGACCGGAATAATCTCCGAGATGATGGCCATGCCCGGCAAGATCATAATGTAGACGGCGGGGTGCGAATAGAACCAGAAGAAATGCTGGAAGAGCACCGGGTCGCCGCCGAGCCGGGCATCGAAGATGCCGATGTGGAAGGCGCGCTCCATCACCATCAGGACGGCGGTGATGCCGAGCACCGGAGTGGCCAGAACTTGAATGAGCGCGGTGGCGTAGATGCCCCACACGAACAGCGGCAATTGAAACCAGCCCATGCCGGGAGCGCGCAGCTTATGGACGGTCGCCACGAAGTTGATGCCCGTGAAAATGGAGGAGAACCCGAGAACGAAGACGGCCATGGCCATCAAGCCGACCGGGCCATCGGTGGTGGTGGAGTAAGGCGTATAAAAGGTCCAGCCGGTATCGACACCGCCGCCGATGATGGCACCCAGGGCCATGATACAACCGGTGCAGTAAATGTAGAAGCTAGCTAAGTTCAGCCGGGGAAAGGCGACGTCCTTAGCCCCCAGCATCAGCGGCAAGACAAAGTTTCCGAGCGCCGCAGGCACCGAAGGAATAATGAACATGAAGACCATGATCGCGCCGTGCAAAGTGAAGACCTTGTTATAGGTCGCCGCATCCATGAAGTCCTGCTTCGGAGTCAGTAACTCCAGACGCAAGAGCAGCGCCAAGAAAC
>JANLPT010000052.1:0-38797 GCA_031367405.1 Bryobacteraceae bacterium | reverse complement strand
TGGCAGACTGACAAAATAGCGGCTGTCGATGTCGACGTTAGCCCACCACACACCGTCGGCCTCCACCACCCGCCGTCCGCGCCGGTTTAACAGTTCCGCCAGCCGCTCACCGGGCCGCTCGTGCGCAACTGGCGCGGCATTCGTTTCAATTGTGTCTTCGATCTCAACCATTTTGTTTCACCATCCGTAACATCGAAAATCGCGACTCGTAGATTGCTAACACCGGCGCATAGACGGCTAAGAGCACCCCACCCTGTGCCAGCAACCCGGCCCCCCAGACCTCCATCGACTGCATGAGGCCAATCATCAACACCAATGGCAAATTGATGGAGCCGAGAAACATGAGAATCGCGCCCAACTTCTCGCCCGCCGCCTCGCGGGCCACGAATAGTTCGGCATTCACCAGAAACCCCAACGACACCAGACTTACCCACGCCGCCCCGCGCAAACCGCCCCCATTGCTAAGCACGATCCACTGCCCGAAAGCCGTAACGGCCAACATGATTGCAAGCAGTTTCAACACCATCCCAAACCGCTCTGCGGCGCGAAAGAAAGGGGTCACCGCCGAATGCATGGATAAGAAGAACACCCCCCACACCGTGATCGTCGCCGCTTCAATTCCCGCCGAATACTGCGGCAGAACGAGCCGGACCACCGGAGCCACGAACAAAGTCCCTAACGCGAGAACCGGCGGGAGGATGTAACTAAACAGGCGCACCGGAACCTCATAGAACACCACCACACTCTTCACGCAGCCCGCGCGCCCATATTCTCTAAGCATGTGCGAACTGATGACCTGCGAAACACCAAAGTTAGCCACAAATATCGAAAACTCATTAATCATCATGCTGACCGCATAATAGCCAGCCATGGTCGGCCCTAAGATAGGCGTTAGTAGAAGTAAGTCCAGATACCGTAGTAAGCCGAACATCGAATCAGACAACGAAATCGGTATCCCCGCCCCAATCAACGCGCGAACCCGCGCGAACTCAAAGCCCATACGGAACGCGCCGGGCTGATGATGCCACAGGTAGAGAACTGGAATCGCAATTCCGATGACGGTGGCCGCTCCAATCCCAGCCAGCCCGAAACAGTATCCGAGGATCACTGCGCCGGCCAAATCCACGAGGCCCGCCAACATCAGCTCGCGCCCTCTGAGGTCGAATCGTTGGCGGGCGGCGGCCAGTTCGCGAAGATACTGGTGCGGTTGTGCCAACAGCATTACCACGGCCATCAGGCGCAAGGCGAGAGCGTATTGAGAGTTGGTGGCGAACAGACTCGCCACGAATAGAATTACGGTGAAGGCGATGCCGGCGAGCAAGATATATGCGCCGGCCGACCGGATATCGCGATCAATTTCCTCCTCCCGCCCCTGGCCCGCGAACGCAGGCAAGCGCATCGATAAGCCCTTCGAAATTCCCAGACGAAGAAACTCGCCCGTCATGTAGATCACCATCACGGTTTTCCAAATGCCCATCGTGGTGGGGCCGAGAATCTGCAACACCAGCACCGACCGCAGGACGACCATCACGACGCTGATGGCCGCGCTCATGCTCATCAACCGGGCGTCACGAAGCATGCGCATGCGGCACCCCACTGGCGGACAACGCCGTCATACTACTGCGCCCGGACTCCCCACGACCCATCCAGACCACGCGCCGGTAAGCCTCCATCAGCGCCAGTAACATCCACAGGCCCCGGTAGTTTTCAATATTGATCGTGATGCCAGAGAGAGCGACCACCAAAAGTGCCGCGACTAACAGGCTGGCTTCCGCATGACCGCGCAACCTGGCCACGAAAAGCGTGGGCACACCCATCGCCAACACCACCATCGCGTAAGTGGCAAAGCCTAAAATACCAGTCTCGGCGAGCAATCCGAGATAGGTATTGTGGGCAAATCCAATCGCTTGGGCTTCTCCGCCCTTGCCCAAGCCGTAGTTCCCGCGCCCGACACCCAGCCACGGATTGGCTTGCCACGTTCGCCAAGCCACTTCCCAAAGGTCACGGCGCTGTTGGGCTTCGGGATTGTCGAGATCGACCGTGGTCGTCGTTAAACGCGCGGTGGCTGGATTGGATTGCCATAGCTCATCGCGACCGGGCAAAGCCATCATCAGGAGACCGGCCATAAACACCGTAAAACCTAAGCCCCACTTGATTCGGGTCGAACTGAAGAACACCGCCAGCGCCACCGCAGCAGCCCCGACGGCGAGTAAACTGCCGCGCGATGCCGAAAGCACAATGGCCGCGAATTGCAGGGGTATCAGAACTAATGGCCATCGGGCCTGGTTTTTATGCATAATCCACAACAGCAGCGTCAGAAAGAGACTGACGCCAACATGGGCGGCAAATAAATTGGAGTCCTCAAATGTGCCTTGGGCGCGAAACTGAAGAGCAAACATCGTTTCCTGGCCGGCCAGTTGATAGAGTAACGATCCAGCCACTCCCAACGCGGCCACCACCGCACTCGAAACCACCCAGGCGCGAAGAGCCCAGAGAAAGTCCTCCCGGTCATCGATGAAATTCACTACCAGGTAAAAATACACCCAAAGCGACGTCGACTTGGCAATTTCCAGCACCGAACTCAAAGGACTCTTATAGTCCGCACTCAGCTCGAGATTGAGCAGTGCCGTGGCCGAGAGCACGCCAATGTTTAAAAGACATAGGGCGGCGGATGGCCAACGAAAGCCGCTCGCCATCGATCGCCACACGAGGAGCGCCATCACCAGCGGCAGCAGGATGTCCGCCACGGAGAAATTGATCAACTTGCCGCCGGAATCGAATACCCTTGAAATAGGAAACAGCGCGCAGACCATTACGAGTAACACCCGGCGCAATCCGTCAAAGCGGGCAGCGGCGTAGTCATCTCTCCCCGCTGGCCAGGCTGCCGTCATACGCGCGTTTCATTCCCCGCGCAGGGCCGCAGTTCGAGCCGCCGTGCCTTCATCCCCATGGCTAACAAGGGTGCCCGGACCACAATTAAATAGATCGTCCATCCGATGAGACCCAAATCAAACCAGAATGAGCGGCGGCGAATGTATTCTAAGTCCATCTCCAGCCTTACCGGTAGAATCACCTTCTGATAGTGCTCTTGCGGATCCATGCCCAGCGGATCGATGATGGAGAGCTCGGGGAAGTAGCGCACCTGCGGCAAACCGGTTAGTCCAGGCACCGCCTCCAGCACGCGCCGTTGCGCGGTCGTGTAGAACCTTTCCACCGTCTCCAATTCCTCCGGACGTGGACCGACGACCGACATTTCGCCGCGGAGAATATTGAGCACCTGGGGTAACTCATCAATTTTGAAAAGGCGCAACCATCGCCCCACCGCAAATACGCGACGATCATGCCGCACGGTGAATGCGCCCTGACAGTCCGCCCCGGCGTGCATCGTGCGAAACTTCAGCTGCCCAAACGGTACGCCGCCGCAACCCATCCGCGGTGCCACATAAAATACTGGCCCGCGGGAACTCAACTTAATCAACAACGCCACCAAAAGCATCAGCGGGCCCAACAGAGCCAAGGCCAGCAACGCCAAGACCAAGTCCGTCGCACGCTTCCACCAGAGCATCTAGACGCCCACCGTTTGCGGTGCATGGCGGTTGGCGATCGCCTTAACGGCATTTGCCACGTAGCGGACCTCGTCGCGAGTCATGCCGGGAAAGATAGGCAACGATACCAGCCGCGGCCATACGGCCGAGGCCTGCGGAAACTCTTCGGGACGATAGCCGTATTCACGCACGTAATACGGGTGAAGGTGCAATGGCATCCAGTGTACAGAGCAGGTGACGCCGGCGGCTTTCATTTCGTCGATGAATTGCGCGCGGTCAATCGACATCGCGCCAAGATTTAGCTTGACCGGGAATAAGTGCCACGAAGACTGACGATCCTCGAGTTCGGGGTGTACCTCGATTAACTCGCCGCAATCGGCCAGCAGCTCACGGTAACTGGCGGCTAATGCCTGGCGTTCGCGCCATAAGCCATTGGCTTTCGCAAGTTGGGCCAATCCGATGGCCGCCGCCACGTCAGTCAGGTTGTACTTGAATCCGGCCTCCACAATTTCGTAATGCCAGGAGCCTTTCGCTTCAAAGCGCGTCCAGGCATTCTTTGACAGACCATGCAGCGACATCATACGGACGCGCTCGGCAATCCGCTCGTCGCTCGTGGTGAGCATGCCACCTTCGCCGGTGGTAATGCACTTATTCGCGTAGAAAGAAAAGCATGCCACCGGCGAAGTCTCGCCGACGCTGCGCCAGGGAGCGTTCGAATGCGAACGGTAATAGGCAGGTAGAGTATGGGCGGCGTCCTCCAGTAAGGGAACCCGATAGCGCTTCGCAATGTCAGCCATGCGGTCCATGTCACACATTTGCCCACCATAATGCATGGGAATCATGGCCTTTAGCCGGCCTCCCGGGGCCCACTTCGCCGCAGCGGCTTCCATCGCGTCCGGATCCACTAACAGCGTTTGCGGATCACAATCCACTAACACCGGTCGCGCTCCGAAATAGCGAACGACTTCCGCGGTCGCGGCAAAGGTCATGGTGGGCACTAACACCACGTCGCCTTCGCGCACTCCATAGGCTTCCAGGGCTAAATGTAGAGCGGCGGTGCATGAGTTCACGGCAACCGCGTAGCGGGCACCGACATACTCGGCAAAACGCTCTTCAAATTCGCGGGCAACTTTGCCGGTGGTCAACCAACCGGAATCCAGCACCCGCTGGACCGCGTCTTTCTCCTCGGTGCCGATACTCGGCCTAAAGAATGGAATGGTCATCGCTTCCGCCCTCATTTGTTTCTCCATTACTTGCGGGATACCGTTCCCAACTGCACCGTCTTCGCGGACGCCATGGCACCGCCGGCTACCGCCAGCTCCGCGCGGGTGGGCAGGACGGTGGGGCTCAAACGGAGATCCCGCACCTGGGTCGTCGCCGGCCAGACTTCCGGTAATTCGCTCAACATCAGGTCTGTCTTTCCTTGTTTCACCAACTCGCGCCAACGCTCCACCCTCGCCAGCAGGCTAACTCGCGGACCGGATTTCGTTTTCCGGATAATGTGGATACGCCCATGCCCGGTAGCCTCGGTACTTTCATCGTCATCCTGTAACTCCTCGGACATCTTCTCGGCGGCGCCCAGACCCGTGAAGACAATCGGAATATCCACGTCCGGCAAATATCCCGCCAGCGAAATCATGGTGCGAGCCAGTTCGTGAATCACAACTGGAGTTCCCATTTCGAGAACGAAGATCCCACCGGACTCGCCAAAGACGGCCGCTTGCAAAACCAACCGGACCGCTTCCGGTATCGACATGAAAAATCGCCGCGCTTCGCGGTCAGTGACCGTTACCGGCCCGCCTTGCTCAATCTGCTGGCGGAACAGCTGCACCACACTGCCCGCGCTACCAGCCACATTGCCAAACCGCACGGTGACAAAACTGGTCGACGCCTGCTGATTCATTTCTTGGACGGCCATCTCGGCCAGGCGTTTGGACAACCCCATATAGCTCTTGGGGCGCACCGCTTTGTCCGTGGAAATATTGATAAACCGTTCGGCACCAGCCCGCGCGGCCGCGCGCGCCACCGTGGCCGTCCCGATGACGTTATTGCGGATCGCCTCTTGGGGACGATCTTCCATCATGCCCACATGCTTAAAAGCCGCGGCGTGGAAGACGATCTCAGGCCGCACGCCGTCGAACTCCCGCTCCAAAGTCAGTTGGTCGGTAATATCGACTAGTAGAGGAAATACGGGCAAACCTGGGCACTGTTGCCGGATCTCGCGATTGATAAAGAATAGATTATTCTCTGAACGCTCGAGTAAGTACAACGCTCCCGGCTGAAAGCTGGCGATCTGGCGGCAGAGTTCGCTGCCAATGGAGCCGCCGGCCCCCGTCACCAGCACTCGCCGGCCACGGATGAAGCGTTCGACGGCGGTGAGATCGATCTCGACTTCTTCCCTCTGCAGAATCACTTCGATCGACACATCGTCCACCCAGGATTGCGCACTCTCGCGCACGGAGTTGCGGCTGCGGAGCAGGACGAAATCGCGATCCTCGCAGCGGCATTGCGCAGTTAGCTCCAAGAGTCTCCGCCGGCCCAAGCCTGGATTGACAAAGCAGATCAAGTCCGCGTTGAACCGGGCAGCCACTTGACTCATCTCAAGCAACGTTCCCGCCACCCTTACCCCGAGTAACTCAGTACCCTTGCGGCTGGCCTCCGCCGTCACTACGGCCACCGGTACCCACCGCTGAGAGGCTCGCAGATCACGCAACACTCCCACCACGGCTGGGCCTTCTCCGACCACCAACACACGGCGAATCGCGGGACTACTTTTGCGTTTCGCCTCGGCATAAAGGCGGGCCCAGGAGTAGAGACCGCAGATCATCGCGGTCAGCACAAAGGTGTCCAGTAAGAGTACGGACCGGGGAAACTTGAGGGCAGGTAGCAATGTCACGATGAAGGTGCCATAGAGCGCCGAACTGGTAACTACGGAAGCTGCTATCGGTGGCAAGTCGGCGTAACTGAAGGTGCTCAATGGACGCCGGTCAAGCCGGAAATAATAAAACGAGATGAGACGGCACGCCAGGGCCAGGGGTAGAGCAGTGCCAAGTTGCTCCCAATCTTCACGGTGAAGCGAAAGGTCGAATCTGAGCCAGAACGCCATCACCATCGAAAGCGCGCTTAGAATGGCGAGATAGATCGCCGTTCGCACGCGCCAGATAAGTGTTTGTGGCGCCAGCGGCCATTTTGAACGTCCTATTTCCCGGGTCGCCATCGTCGCTTAGCCTTGATTCCTGTTCTGCGCATCCTCTTCGGCGAGGGCTCGGGAACGGCGGTCAAACAACTCCCGCCATGCGTCAGCGGGTACCGCGATCGACGTCGATTCCACTTCGACGACGGTGGGCAATGCGCCGGTTTGTCCGGTGGCGTCGCGTCGCCGGAAATACTGCGGCGCGGCCTGCGGCGTGGTCACCGGCTCCGGCTCTTCACTGCTGGCGAGGCGATCGCTAGAGCGCTGCCCCCCGGCCGGGGCCCGTGCGGGTAAGTTCCGTTCCAGATAGTCAGTAATAAATGCCCCGGCCAACGCCCCAAAGCTAGCGGCAAAGAAGCCGAACAGCAATAGATATGTCCGATGCTGGGGGGCCGGCAATACGGGAACATCCGCCCGCTCCAGCACCGCCACATTCAAAATTCTGCGCTGGTCAAGAGCGTCGCCGAGCCGGGCCTCTTCGAGCTTATGCTCATAAAGAAGGTAATTCTCTTCTGCAATCTTGACTGACCGTTCCAGATCGTTGTGATTCGCTGTCAATTGCTCCAGCCGGGATTGCCGGCCACGGTATTCCGTCAGGTCCTGCGCCAGCAAGGATCGCCGCGCCCGCAAGCCAGCGGCTTGGCTTTGCAGCCGCAGGCTTTCCGCTTCGAGCGATTGCCGAAGCGGGTTGGGTGCCTGTGACGAATCCGCCAATTGCGGTTGCGACTCCCGCTCCAACGCCGCGCGCGTATCGAACAATTGTTGATCGATCTCTTTTACTAAGCGATATTGCGGGTCATATTTGGTTAGTAACTCGGCCCGCTTCGTCTGTAGGTCGATCACTGAACCTTTGAGGCGTTCAGCCAAAGCGCTGGTCCGGACGGTACGGCTGCCCGTTTCTACCTGCAGCGGCTGTGCTCCGCGTTGTTGTTCTAACGTTCGCAGCCGCACTTCAGAGTCGCGGGCTTGACTATCGGCTTCCTCCAGCGCCACCTTGAGGTCGGTCGCACGGCGTAAATAGGCCTGCTTTTGTTCATTCAATAGCGACACATCCCCCGTCTGGCGGAATTGGGTCAAGGCTCTTTGCGCCTCATCGAGTTGCTGCTGGTAATGCGCGGTCCGTTCGTTAAAGAACTGAGATGCTCCCCCCCCGCCGTGTACCTCGATGTGTTTCTTCAGGTACAACTCGGCCAGACGGTTCAGCACCAACGCCGCCGTGGCGGCCGACGTCGACGTGTACCGCAGACTAATGATGTTCGTCTTGCCAATCTGTTGAATCTTCAAGTTGGCTTGTAGCTGCCGCACGGCTTCGGCCGCCAGACGCCTGGCCTCGACCGAATTCTGGCTCTTGCCCGCCAGCCCACTCTCGCGGGCCACTTGCTCATACAATTCGTGACTCTTTAACAGTTCGATTTCGGCAGCCACGTCGGCTTCACCAACCGCCATTGGTGCCTGCGTCGTTCCGGCCACGGAAACCTCAGCGCGATTCTTCTTCAGAATCAATTTCACCTCCGCGTCGTATTTCTTCGGGATTGTGATGATGAATGCCACCACCGGGCCAAAGAACAACGCAAACAACCCGAGCAGGAGCAACTTGCGTTTCATCAGCAGAGTGAGAATGGTTACCAGATTCAGTCCGCTATCCGCCTGGCGGCGCATCATATTCCGTGTCACCATCGGCGGCGGCATGCGATTGACCAGGGGTGCCAATGCCTCTGGCACGCGGTCATCCGGCACCGTGACACCCGGACGCCGGTCGCCATAGACTTCGAGGCCCATCGACGGACCACCCGGCGAGCGACTCACTCTATGATGGGAATCTGTATTTCGTTCCATCGTTCTACTCCGCTTACCGGAAACTCAAAGGAAAGAAGAAACCTAAGCGGGATACGGCCATGAATCGGTCGAATTTCGCGACATTTGACTTCGCCGCGTAAATAGCATCGCCCGGTAACAAGCGAATATCCTCGGCGAATTTGCCTTTCCCCAGAATGTCTCGTACGTTGACTCGTTTTACCTCCACCAGGTCAGGATTTATACGCCGAAAGAGCAGCACTTGATCCTGCTTGGCATTCGCCGTAAATCCACCGGCCATCGTCACCGCATCGGTCAGCGAGAGGTCACCCCGGAGGTCCAGCTTTCCTGGCCGCGATACCTCGCCGCCCACGATGACGAAAGGCTTGTTGAACTCCTTCAAAGTCAGCGTTATGGCGGGCTCATGCAGGATCCCCGCATACTTCGCAATGATCGCCGCGCGGGCTTCTTCGAGCGTCATATCCTGCAGCTTGATCTCGCCCGCGATTTGGAGAGGTACGAATCCGTCCGGTTGCAGGGTGACAGTCTGGGTAAACTCCGGAGTAAATCTAAATTGGATTTCCACTACGTCGCTGGTCTGCAAGCGGTACCGCGGCATGCGGCTGCTGAACTGACTGGGCGGATCCGCCGCCACTAAGTGACTCGACAGCACCATCGCCGCCATCAATCCAAAGGCCAGAGTTGTGTGATGCTGCTTCACCATAGGTTCAAGGAGAATCCTACGGTTTGTCGGATTAAGTCACAATCGAACGAAGGTACTAGTGTGGTGCTTGCTACGGTACTTTCAGGAGGATCGGTTAGCCGGATGGACTAAGTATTCGTCCGCCAATGCTACCGAAGATGAAGCCCAATGCCTTGCGTTTTCAGTACTTTATTGAAAGTTATCGACCTGGGACCTTCTGAAACGGCCCCGCGTCACACCAGGACAAGAGTACGGCCTTAGGACTAGTACAAAAGTTTTTCTTTACTTAGTTCAATCCTTGGCTTTCGCATCGTCACATGGCTGCTTTCAGTCGTTCGACGCCCCAAGCCAAGTCGGCGGCCGGGGTCAACAGGCTAACAATCATTCGCGGCGCGGGATCAAAGTCATAGAAGTATCCCGGTTGGATGAGAATGCCCGACTCTCGCAGTAACCGTAGCGCCAGTGCCTCTTCATCGAGTGCGCTGGGCAATTCCAGGACGGCAGTCCAACCACCCTGGGGAGGTTCGTAGTTCAGAGCCGACCCAGATAGCAGCCTTGACAAAAGCTGATCGTTCGTCCGGATGCGATCAAGAATCGGCCGCTGCATCTCGCCGCGCCGGCGTAGCCATTCGATACTCGCCCACTGCACCGGCGCACCCACTGAAAGGTAGGTATCGGCAAGCAGCTCCAGTTTTTCCCGAACTTCCCGTTGAGGCTCACCTGCCAGCACCATCCAGCCCAACTTCATTTGCGGCAGCCCACACACCTTTGACAAGCCACTCAACACGAAGACACGACCGCGGGGAAGATTGGCCAATGTTTGCACCGGGCCTCGTTGCAGACGATAGTCAAGGAAGACCTCATCGGAGATCAGGCCTATCCCCAGCGCGGCGCAGCGCGACGCCAGCAACTGTGCCTGGAGGGCGGTGAGATACTCTCCGGTGGGATTGTTCGGGTGCACCGTCACCACGGCGCGGGTGCGGTCCGTCGCTAGGTTACAAGGGTCAGCGGAGCCAGCCGGATAGGGCACAGTATCGAGTAACTCGAGCCCCGCTAAGTATTCAAATAGGGGGTAAGATGGGCGCGGCACCAGGATTTCGTCCCCCGGATCGGCCAGCAGCTTGAATAAGTAGTGATAGGCTTCGCTAGTGCTCGCGGTCAAAAGAATCTGGTCCGGATGGACGCTAGCGCCATGGTCCGCGTAGTACTCGGCCACGGCCTCTCGGGCAGCGAACAACCCCGTCGCCTGAGGTTCATAATGCAACGCCCGCGGGTCAGATAGGCTGGCGAGTAAGTCAGCCGGATAGGGAATCGCGGCCTGGGTGGGGTTCGAAATGGTAAGATCCACGACCGGGCGTCCAGCAGCCTCCAAGGCTTTCCTCTCGATCCAGAGCGCATTGGGCCGGGCCTCCCAAATGAAGCGGCGGGAGTACTTCATTCGATGATCTTGGTCTTCTTGATCCAGTCAATCAAAAGATCGCGCATCGGCGCTCCAAGCGTCGGGAAAGTGAGTCCCCAGCTATCGGGCCTGCCGGGCGCGCCCTCGGTTGAGGCGGTAAAATCCGTGACGGCGAACGTGTACTCGCGATCGGGATCGATGGTCCGGCCGTTACGGATCACGGCAGGCAATTGGCTGCCTTTGAACTTACCCGACACCATCATGTTGTCAAACGGGAGTATGTTCCAGATCGCCCGCTCGCGAATGGGCCCGGCCTTCAGCACGTCGCGCAAACCGCCCCGATTGTAGTAGACCAGATCGACACCCATCTG
Organism: Bryobacteraceae bacterium; assembly: GCA_031367405.1. Taxonomy (GTDB): domain Bacteria; phylum Acidobacteriota; class Terriglobia; order Bryobacterales; family Bryobacteraceae; genus JALHNI01. The sequence continues at coordinate 27,792 of JANLPT010000052.1, read as the reverse complement.
CTGAGCGAGGGCCCGTTCGACCAGGGGCTGTAACTCGGCTTTGGTAAGGAATCCGCGTTTGGCCTCGCCGATAACGGCCTCTACGCGTTCCGCCACGCGGCTTTCCCAACTGCCGACTAACTGCGCGACATCGGGCGCTGGGGCAAGGATATTCGCATCTACTGCCAGTTTCTGCCAGCGTTGACGCGCAATGTACTTACCGGCCACGTCCACTTCCAAGTCGAGCCGTCCCACCTCAACTCCGTATCCAATGGATCGCACGACATAGCCCGGATGCAGACGGCCTTCGGTGACTTCCACGATGGCCTTCTGCCCAGAATGATCGTGCCCATTGATCACCAAGTCGATTTCCGGCACCTGCCGCAGAATCGCCTCGGCATCTTTTGGCGAGATATGCGCCAAAACAATGAGTAAGTCACATGTTTTTTCGAGCTTTTTGGCGTAGCGTCTCACGACGTCCAACTTGGCAATGGTGTGGTAAGGCTCCAACTTATCGGGAGCGACGAAGTTCTTGGTCAGATCGTCCATCAGCACGCCCATGATGCCGACGCGGACGCCACCCACTTTCTTGCGTAACCAAGCCCGCTTCAGCAGGGTTCGTCCGCGCAAGTCCACCACGTTCGAATTCAGCAAAGGGAATTTCGCGGTGCGCTCGAAATCTTTCACCCGCTGCCAGCCATAGTCGAACTCATGATTGCCCAACGTCGAAGCGTCAAAGCCGAAAGCGTTCGCCACTTCGTAGACCGGTAGGCCGCGAAACATGGTGGAAACGGGGGAGCCCTGCACTAGATCTCCCGCATCGAGCGTGAGGCAATGCCCGCATCCCGCGCGCTCTCTCCTCAGTACGGTGGCGACCTGGGCGAAGCCGCCCAACTGGCGATCATTGGGAAGAAACCGTGCATGCAAGTCATTCGTATGCAGAATGGTCAGCGGCTTAGTCGCTTGCCCCCATAGGCCAGGAGACAATATGGAAATAAGGAGCAGGGATTGTTTCACTGCCCTTGATTATCTCGCACCATGCTCGAAACCTATCTCCGCTCTGTCGATTCCGCATGGCCCCTTGCCCTGCGGAGCCTCACCAACCGTATTCATCCCGTTGACCGTGACGCCACCCGCATCTGGTTTAGCCTTTATCCATTGCTCATGCACGAGTTGAGTGAAGCTGCCATGGACCGTGAGGCCTTTGAGCTGTTCTACCAACTACGGGGAGCTTACCGTCTCTCCGCCTCGATCCATACGTCGCATCGCTTTCTCTACGGCCATCGTTATTGGGCTCGCGCGCGCGAAGCGGCCCTTACGGCCTTGCCGCAGGTGACCTTGGAGGAGACTATCCGGCGAGCCGCGGGCGAGGTGAACGCGGCCGAGTCTCTCGCGATCGGCATTACGGCGGTCGCCCTGATGACGCTGCGCCAAGCCCCGGCGTCGTTGCGTGACAGCCGTCCGTCCGCCGGGCACTTCCCGGAGGAAAGTCCGGAGGCTTGGCTCAGCCGTCGCGCCAATCGCTCGAAGCCGAGTTTGTTGCGGCGCTTATTGAGGAAGCCCGCCGGCCCGCGCATTGTCTTCGATGAACAAACGCCCGACGCCGCCTTCCCACTGCATCCCACGCAGGACATCACCATGGCCGCCAGCGAGGACAAGCGTCCGTATCACCTCACTGATTCGCGCTGCTTCGAAGACATGGGGCCCATTCCCGTTGAGTGCCGGTCCGGCTCATGCGGCACCTGTTGGATCGGTGTCTTGGGCGGCAATGAGCATCTTTCAGTGGTGACGCCCTACGAGCGCAAGCGGATGGAATATATGGGCTATTGGGACGCGGGATTCGAAGACCCCGCAGCGGAGCGTCCACTGATTCGACTGGCCTGCCAAACGCAAGCCTCCGGCTCAGCCTCCGTCGTCATCCCCCGTTGGTGTGGCGTATTTGGGCCCACCCGCCGCGAGCGGCAGCCGGGAAAGGCATAATAAAGAATCAATGCACTTACTCGCTTTGTTGTTGACCATCACCCCTGCTTTTGCCGGCCCGGCCATTGAAGGCAACCCTCAGAGCCTGGTGCGCGTCGTGATTTTCGAGGACCTGCAATGCTCTGACTGCGCCAAGTTCCGCGTCATGTTGGATTCGACTCTGCTCACCAGGTACGGAAAACAAGCCGCCTTCGAACATCGCGATTTCCCGCTCGCTCAACACACTTGGTCACGGCGGGCAGCCATTGCGGCGCGCTATTTTGACGCGCAAAACCCCAAGCTGGGCGTCGAGTTCAGGCGACAAGCCCTCGCCAATCTTGAGACGATCCAAGCCGAGGAACTCGCCAGTTGGGTTGCGGCCTTTGCTCGTCAGTACGGCGTCGACCCGGTAAGAGCGGTGGAAGCCCTCCACAATCCCACGCTCGCGGCGATGGTCGAAAAAGACTTTGCCGAGGGCGTCGCTCGCGGCATCGCCAAGACGCCAACGGTCTTTGTCGACGGTGAGCCGTTCGTGGAAGCTTTCACCGTCGAAGCCATTGCTGGGGCAATCGAAACGGCGATCAAGTTAAAGCAAAAACACTAATGCCACCAGGTTAAAACTCAAACCGCAGGGCGAATTGAAGAATTCGCGGATCAGTCGCGGTGGAAGTAATGCGCATGAAGTTGCCGCTCGTTACCGTGCCGGTCGGATTGCCAAGATTGACATTATTGAACAGGTTAAACGCTTCGAAGCGCAATTGAGCTTTCATCCGCTCGTTGATGGGAAAGCTTTTGTGCAGGCCGATATCATTGTTAAACGAGCCCGGACCCCGATAAGTATTTCGCCCCAACACGCCATAGGTGCCCAAGGCGTTCACCCGGAAAGCGGCCCGGTCGAGATACTGGGCGGCGATGGCCCCGTGCCCGTCGTTACCGCGAAACGGACTGGTTCCCGTAAGATCAGCGCGTTGATTGCCTTGGCCCGTCCGCGCGTTGTCCTGACCGCTGACCACCGTAAAAGGAAATCCACTGCGCCACGCCACAATCGACGTTAGATTCCAGCCCCCGGCCACCATCTGCAAACTGCGGTTATGATACTTACCTGGCAGCTCCCATAAGCCCGAAAAATTGAATACGTGGCGGAGGTCGAAGTCGGAAGGGCCGCGATCAAATCGCTGATTGTAGGGGTCAGTGACGGAGGTGCCATTCCCCTTGTTTGCTGACCCGACATTATTATCGATCGTCTTCGCAAAGGTGTAGTTACCGAGGATCGAGAAACCCTTACTAAAACGGCGCTCCATTGTGAATTGAGCCGAGTGATAGAAGGAGCGCCCGGCCGGCTCAATCAGCGCAATGCCCGCGAAGTTCGGATAGAGTGGCCGCCGCTGGTTGGTGGTGGCCGTAGTGGCGGTCGCGTTCGGTAACGGGGCATTAAGATCGCGCCCGCTCACCAAGGCCGTGCCATTCGAAGCGGCATAGGATCCGCGCATGACAACGCCCGCGCCCAACTGCCTTTCGAGGGTCACATTCCACGATTGAACGTAGGGGTTCCTTGAGCCGGGACCGTAGAGAAACGCCGTCATCGGCAGCACGAACTGGGCGTTCTTGCCAGGATTCAGCACGTCCGTGCCCACCGCGTCGAAGCCAATCTTAGGAAATGGATTGCCCCCGGGGAAGTTAGCGTACGGGCTAGCCATGTTGTCATTCGGGCCGCCAAAAATATCCACCACCGTGCCAAACGGAGCCTGCGTCGCGGCGCTGTTGGTCTGAAGAGTGTTAAGACGGTCATAGAAGACGCCATAGCCGAGCCGCAAAGCGGTCTTGCCATCGCCTGTCAAGTCATAAGCGATTCCAATGCGTGGCCCGAAGTTACTCCAGGTGGTCGCATACCCACCGTCAGGAATGCCCGGATCGCCGGCATAGAGGACGCCGGGAGGAGCATTCACAAACCGGGTCGACCTCGCCGTTGGCCCCCCCCAGATCGCCAGTTTACCCAACGTATCGGTATTCGGCAAGTAGGGCTCCCAACGGACGCCCACGTCCACTGTCAATCGGCGGCTCACCTTGAATGTATCGTTGAAAAACAGGTTATAGATGGCGAAACGGGTGTTCTTGAACTCGCCCACACCTTGCACGAACTCACCGTACTTACCGACCAGGAAATCCGCCACGTCATAACCCGTGTAACCAGCGGCCCGGGTAAACATGAAGCGGCCCTGCGCCCGGAAGTTATTCACCACATCGCCCCGCGCGTGGTGATACTCACCGCCAAAGGAGATGTTATGCCGGCCTTTCGACCAACGGGACGTGTTACCGATCTGTATCTCGTCGCGGATGAAATTGTTCGTATCGCCCGTGTTGATGCTACTGATAGACTGGAACCCAAGAAAGATCTGAGTAAATGGATCCTGCGTGATGTTGACGCCGAGATCCTTCCAGTTCTTCGTCGGGTAGATGTGCGATGCCGGACCATCCGTCTTGTTATAACTTACGATGGTCTGGTTGAGCAGCGCCGGAGATACCGTCCACTGGGCGGTGCCGACGTAACTGGTGTTGTGCCATTCACGGATGTCCGTATTCTCGTAGTAGTTGGTTGGCGTTAGATTGCCGGGCTGTTTCGCCCGCGAGGAGAACACGCGCCCCGACAACCGCAAGCTCGAGCCGGCTTGCTGATCCACTTTACCCAGGAACTGGTTGTCATCGTAGTTGGCGACGTTCGTGGTGGTCACCTGCCGTCCATTCGTCGGCACCGGGATATTGTTGTCAATGATGGACTTCGAGCCGGGGAAAAACCGGGAGCTGGGAATCTGGTTATTCGGATACAATCCACCGCCAAAAGGATCTCGCAATGCGGTCGCAAATTCCGAGAAGTCGCCGTTGCGCTCCTTAGGCGTCAACACGTTGACGAAGGCCGATGTGGGGCGCTGGCGCAAACGTGTCCCCTGGTACGAAAAAAAGAAAAATGTCTTGTCCCGGCCGTGGTATAGCTTGGGCAGCACGACGGGTCCGCCGGCCGTGACACCGAATTGGTTGCGCTTCAGTCCGTCATTCAGCTTCTCATTCGGGAACCCCGGCCTCGCGGGTGCAAAGAAATTGACGGCATTCAGGCTGTTATTGCGCACATACTCGAACAGAGCGCCATGAAGCTGATTCGTGCCCGACTTCGTGATGGCATTAACGATGCCGCCAGAGTTACGCCCGAACTCAGCGCTGAAGTTATTCGTCTGCACGCTAAATTCCTGCAGCGCGTCCGGATTCGGCATCGGATTCGGCGCGTTGCTGTAATGGTCGTTGTTCTGGCCTCCATCAAGCACGTAATTGGTCGAGTTACCCCGATTGCCATTGACGGAAACCGATACCACGCCCGGGTAAGTAGTGCCGGAGGTGAGACCGGAACCGTTGTAGAGCGATACGCCGGCCACCAACCGCATCAATTGGGTGGGGTCGCGTCCGTTTAAGGGCAGGTCCGCCACGCGCCGCTGGTCGACCACGGTTTTGAGCGTCGCGCTCTCCGTGTCCACGGAAATTACGGGCGCGCGGACCTCAATGGTTTCGGCCAGCTGGCCCACCTGCATCGAAACATCCACGCGGGAGACTTCATTCAGTTGTAGCCGGATATCTTTGGCTTCGAAACGCCGGAAGCCGCTGGCTTCCACCGTCAGCGAATACATCCCAATCGGAAGACTGCGGATCGAATAGGTTCCGATATCCGTGGTGCGGCCTTTATAGGAGGCATTCGTTCCCACATTGAGGACGCTCACGCCGACACCGGGCATCGGCGCTCCGCTAGAATCGCTCACGGTGCCGGCGATGGTGCCTGTGACGTCTTGGCTCCACCCCGTGATCGCCCAGCAGATGGAGAGCGAAAGAATTGTCAGCAGTCTTCGGTATGAACTTTTCATCGATTTGTCCTATTCTCTTTGACCCGCATTCTATGGGTTCCCGAAATCGAAGTCAATCGTCAGGATTAGCTCCGAGTTTCCTGTTCAAGCGCCATCGCTCTTCATCATCTGTTCCCAAGTGACTTCATGCTTGGCGTCAATCGCCATTTGCCCCAGGATGGAGGTGAGAGTACTTTCGGCCGCGCGGACGCCCACATTCTCCGGTTCACCGGCTTTCACGCGCCGTACAAATTCCTCCAGCGCGTCAGCCGTGATATCCCGCGTGGACTTCTCCGTCACTGGTCCGGCACCTGTGTTGTAAGTCCAGTACTCGCGCGCAGTCTCGATGAAGCCGTTCTCACCGATGTAGCGCTCGCGATTCGAACGGAAGAAGCGCGGAGTCATCTGCGAACCGGCAAAAGTCATCTGAACGTTGCCGGGATAGTCGTAAGTAACGCTGAGATGATCGAGCAGGTCGCCGCGCTTCTCCACCGTCCGCCCGCCGGTGCCGACCGCCTTTAACGGGTGCGCGCCCATAAACCAATTAATGGCGTCGAGGTTGTGGACGTAGGTTTCGACGATCACCTCGCCAAAGGTATTCCGCCACAGCTTCCACTGTTCTAACTTTTCCTTTTCGTTGCGTGGCTTCGGCACTTGCGGTTCGTTGCCCTGCAGCGCGAATTTCAGAAACTCGCCATGTACTTCGCGAATCTTGCCGATGGCCCCGGTGTCCAACAGCTGCTTGGCCTTCACGTATACGCCACCGTAACGTTGCTGGAAGCCAAAAGTAATATTGATTTTGCGGTCGGCGCTATCGGCCGCGCGCATCACGCGCTTACATCCAGCGACGTCGAGCCCGGCGGGCTTCTCCATGTAGATGTGCTTGCCGGACTTTACTGCCGCTTCAAAATGTTCCGGGTGCAGATACACCGGCGTGGCGATCATCACGGCGTCGATGTCGGTGGCGGAGAGCAAGTCCTGGAAGTTTTTGTAACTCTTGGCATCCGGCGCGCCGATTTTACTCTTAGCCTTCGCCATTTGCTCTTCCACCACGTCACAAACGGCCACCACCTTGGCGCGAGGATCCTTGGCCAAAGTTGAGGCGGTGTAAGTCCCGCGGCTTCCCGCTCCAATCAGTCCAACGCGAAGGGCGCTATTCTGCGCGCTGCCGCGAACGGCTTGTAGCGGAACCAGTGAAGCGGCTTGTAATGCGGAACGGCGAGTCAGTTGGGACATTTCAGTATTCTCCTATAGCATTTGGCAGGCCGTGAGTAACACTTCCTGCGTGATCAAGTCATGAGCGGCGGAATAAGCGGGCTGTTGCGTTCCGCGAATTACGGACGCCATTTCTGCAAAATCCGGAGTGTAAGCCAAGCCGGCAGGGCTCGGCGGCTCGAAGGTTTGCTGTCCAGCGCGATAGGGGCCGGCGGCAGCTTTCAATTGCATATGCAATCGAACCGGACCAAAGGGCTGCGCTTTGGCGGAGCCATTGGTCCCCAAAATCTCCACGTAGCGGTGGCTATTGCCATCGGGGTCGAAACCGGCCAGCGAAATCTCGGCCATGGCTCGTGGATACTCCAGCACGACCAGCGAGTTATCAGCCAATTGATCGTCCACACGTCCGTGGTGACGAATATAGCCATTCACCTTGCTGGGTTTCCCCAACAATGCCGTTGCACGATCAATTAAATGGCAGCCCTCGGAAAACATCATTCCACCGCGGTACTTAGCCAAGTGCCGCCGTTCATCGGCATCAATGGGCTTGTCGATGGAAGCGCGGAAGCGGTATATCTCACCGAGCCAACCTTGCCGGGCCGCTTCGATGGCCGCTTGCATCGCCGCGTGGTAGCGCCACTGGTAACCCATCTGCACCACCAGCTTTCGCTGCGCCGCATCATCGAGTAACTGCCGTAAACCAGGCAAACTCGCTCCAGGTGGCTTATCCAGATGGACAAACTTGCCCGCCGCGACGCTCTGCTGAGCCCATTCCAGGTTATGCGCCGCATCAGCGCCTTCGACGGCGATCAATTGAATCGTGGAATCGGATAAGACTGCGGTCAAGTTCGTGGGCCGCACCTGATTGAAGATATCGCCGAGCGCCGGATCTTCGCGATCAGGACGGCACACACCGGCAACCTCGTATTCCGGCATGCTCAGCAGCGCTCGAAGTTTGCTCGCGGCGTGGCCATGCCCGGTGCCAACCATCGCAACGCGGATCTTCACGGGTGCGGGGAGGGGCGCGGGGAGGGGCGAAGCCATTAACATCGCGGAAAGGTATCGGCGCGTCATCACTTACTCGACTTGCTTACTGCCGGCGCTTGAATCTGGATGATCTCGGTGATGCCGTCCGCGTCGCCGGACACCTCGAGCGAGGCAACGCCCTGAATAAAGACCGTGTCGCGCTCGCCGGCAGCATAAGTTTGCGCATGATCCTTCACCTTCAGCGCCCCCCGCCACACGAAAAGCACCTGCTCACCACCCGCAGACACGGAGGTGCGAAAAGTCTCTCCGCGCCGGAGCCGGCGGTGCAGGCCGGATGCGCGCGCGGAGCCCATCTTTCGATTGGTGAATGAGCCATTCTTCGTACTAAAATTGACAAACTTCACCGCGCCTGGCGTGATGATGCCTTGAGGCGGCGCTGCACCCGGCTTCTTCGAGTCCCGAGCGCCCGTGTAAAGAATCAAGTCCGGCGGATTCTGGAAGCTGATCATGGTCGCTTCGCCCTTACCGGCCGTCACGGTGCCATGAATCTGGCCGGTGGGCACAAAGGCGCACTCGCCGGCTTTGAAGAGCCGCAACGAGTCACCCTGCCGCAAGTTCACTTCGCCATCCAATACGAGAATCGTGTCGTCGGAGTAATCGTGAACGTGCTGGGCGAATTCATTGCCCGGCTTCGATACCGACAGATTCAGCGTCGTCTTCTTAGCCCCTAAACCGGGATGAATAATGCGCCGCGACGTCACCTCGCCCATCTGGAATGGCACACTCTCAGCGAACCGCACGACGCGGACTTGCGCCTGCAGGGCGGTAGAACAAAGAATGATCGGCAAGAGTCGGCACAGCATGGTCTGGTCTCGAAATGATATAACAATCGACGATGCGCCGTCGTACCGTTTTTGCCCTTCCTCTTGCCGCAGTCGCCGCTACCCGGCCGCTCCCGCTGCGACTTTCCGTGCGGGTCGAGCCGCTTTTCCCAGGCCTGCCGCTCGTCGCTCAAATGGAGAAGGTGGCCCAAGCCGGCTTTCAGGGTTTCGAATTCGGCGATTGGCGCGCTGCGGACGCGAGACTGATCAACGCTCGCAAGCAAAAGTTAGGTCTCGAATGTGCGTGTATCGTGGGGAACAAGGGTGTTAACCCCACCGGCATGGGTCTGTGCGATCCCACGGAACGGACCGGGTTCCTGGCGGAGATCCGCGCCTCCACCGAGGCGGCCTTACGATTTGAGACGAAGCAGATCGTCGTGTTGACGGGCTTCAAGGTGCCCCACCTCACTCGCGAACAGCAAAATGCCAGTATCGTCGAAGGCCTGAAGCGCGCGCATGACTTAGTGGCGCCGCACGGCGTGACGATGATCGTGGAGCCCATCAATACGCTTGCCAAAGTCGAACCATTGAACCCCACCGGTAATAACCACGCCGAATATTTTCTCAATCACACGGCAGATGCTTTGGACTTACTCAAAGCCGTAAATAGCCCCTTCGTAAAGTTACTTTATGACCTGTACCACGCCCAAATCATGGATGGCAATCTCATTGAGACGATCCGCCAGCACGTAGCTTGGATCGCGCATGTCCATGTCGGCGACGTTCCCGGCCGTCACGAACCGGGCACCGGCGAAATCCACTATCCTCAGGTCTTTCGTGCCTTGCGCGACGCGGGTTTCAAAGGCTTTGTCGCCATGGAATATATTCCTTTAGCGGACGCCCTTAAAACCCTGCGCGATGTGCGGCGGTTGGTGGAATCACTCCCATAAACCCTAAGACGCCAACAACTGCTGCAGCACCGGCGTCTGCGGATAAGGGTGTCCCCGGTACTGCCGGAAACCCTCTCCAAACTCCACACCGGCCGACGCCCCGCGCTGACGAGTCCACTCTTCCATCGTGATCAGGTAATTGTCCATCCCATGATAAGAGCGAAGCCAATTCCTTTGCGATTCATGGCACGCCAGCATCTGGCGCTTCGTGGCAAAGACGGCGGTGACGTCGACCACAAAGTCGGGGGTTACTGGCCGCCCATCACGATCGCGCCCCTCCACGGGATCCATGAAGTAGAGATGCGGAATCCAGTCGAGCGCCGGCGCTGCCTGGGGTGCGCGGTAATTGGGTGCCCCCGCCGCAAAGCACGCATCGCGCACTAACAACGAGACCATCTCATGGTCTGCCAGATAGTCTGAGGGTGCCGATGTCAGCACTATCTCCGGCCGCAATTCGCGGATCAGGGCGGTCGTCAGCCGCCGAGAAGCATCGTCATTAAAGATCGATAGATCGTGCAAGCCGCCCCATCGATACTTTGCGCCAATCAACGCCGCCGCGCTCGCCGCTTCGCCCTTCCGAATCTTCGCCGTCTCCGCAGGGCCGTATTCCCGACTGCCGCAGTCGCCATCGCTCATGGTCACGAAGGTTAACTCATGGCCCGCCGCCGCCAGCCGCGCGCAGGTGCCGCCCGCCAAAATCTCGATGTCGTCAGGATGCGCATGGATTGCCAGAATTCTCATATCTCCATTAAACTGTAAGCGGGAATGGCGGACCATCGATTCACTGACGCGCGGACCATTCTCAGCCGCACCAGCGGCTTCATCGCCCAAGCCGGCTTCACCCGCTCGCTTACCCCCGCACGCAATTGCACCTTTGGTTGTAGCTACTGCTATGTACCCACCATGCGCATCCAGGGCGGCCTAAAGCCTGAGGATTGGCAACACTGGGGCCAGTTCACCACCTTTAAGCAGAACGCCGCCGAGTTACTGGCGCGGGACCTTCGCCCCGGCCAGATCATTTATTGCTCTCCGCTGGTTGACCCTTATCAGCCCGGCGAAACTTCGATGCCCCGCATTCTCGAAGCGCTCATCGCTCAGCCACCCGCCATCTTTGTCATCCAAACCCGGTCTCCGCTCATCGTGCGCGATCTGGCTCTGTTGAACGAGCTTCGGCAGCGCACCACACTGCGCGTCAGCTTCTCGCTCACCAGCAACCGCCCCGGCACTCTGCGGTACTACGAACCGCACTGCGCCCCGCACGCCGATCGCCTCCGGACGATTCGCCAACTCAACGCCCAAGGCATCGAAACTTATGCCACACTCGCCCCGCTGCTTCCTTCCGATCTTGATGAATTGGTCGCTGGCGCGCTCGACGCTTCGCCCTACACACTCATCGGTGACCCGCTCCACATCCGCGCCACCAAGCAACGTGGTGCCACCACGCGCGCAGCCGCCTTCGAAATTGCCCAACGCCGCGGCGAGGGACAATGGTTCGAACCGCAATTTCAAGCCGCTCGATTGGAAGAAATCGGCCAAATTGCCGCACTCGCCGGCCGGACCTTCGTCACTGGCCCAGAAGGATTCTCATGCTTAGCTCGCCCGAACTTTTAGCTCGCCTCGGCATCGCCCGCACCAATCCTGGTGCCGCCACCGGCGATTGGATCAACACCCGAGGTCCTGAGCTCATCTCGTACTCACCCATCGATGGCCAGGAGCTTGCCCGCGTCCGCATGGCCGAACGGCACGATCTGGAAACCGTCATGGCCGCCGCCACCCACGCCTTCCAATCGTGGCGGATGATGCCCGCCCCGCAACGCGGCCACATCGTCCGCGAAATCGGCCTCGAATTGCGCCAACACCTGGATGACCTGGGCGCGCTCGTCAGCCTCGAAATGGGCAAGATTCTCGCCGAAGGGCGCGGCGAAGTTCAGGAGATGATCGACGTCGCCGACTTCGCCGTCGGACTCTCCCGTCAACTCTACGGCCTCACCATGCACAGCGAGCGCCCCGGCCATCGCATGTACGAACAATGGCACCCGCTCGGGCTCACCGGCGTCATCACCGCCTTTAACTTTCCCGTCGCCGTGTGGGCCTGGAACGCCCTGATTGCGGCCGTCTGCGGGGATTGCGTCATCTGGAAACCTTCTGAACAAACGCCCCTCACCGCCATCGCCATTCAGCATATTTGCGACCGCGTTTTAAGCCGCCACGGTTTGAAAGGCATCTTCAACCTGGTGATCGGCAGCGTGGAGGAGATCGGCGAACCGATGCTGGCCGATCGCCGCTTGCCCCTCATCAGCGCTACCGGCTCCTGCCGGATGGGCCGCCGCGTGGGCGAAGTGGTTGGCCGACGGCTGGGGCGCACACTGCTCGAACTCGGCGGCAACAACGGCGTCATCGTCATGGACGACGCCAACCTCGATCTGGCCGCCCGCGCCGCCCTGTTTGGCGCTGTCGGCACTGCCGGACAACGCTGCACTTCACTGCGCCGCCTCTTTTTGCAACGCGGCATCGCGAAGCCCTTTCTGGCAAAGCTGCGTGCCGCTTATGCGCAGGTGAAAATCGGCCATCCGCTGGAGCCCAATACCCTGATGGGGCCCCTGGTAAATCCGCGCGCCGTCACCGCCATGCAAGATGGACTCGCCACCATTCGCCAGCAAGGCGGCGAAGTGCTGCACGGCGGCCAAGCCCTCGAAGGCTGTTACGTCGAACCCTGCATCGTCCAGGCCGCGCAGCCGCTCCCCATCATGCAAGACGAAATCTTCGCCCCGATTCTCTACGTGGTTGAGTTCGACCAGCTCCCCCAAGCCCTCGCCTGGCACAACGGCGTTCCGCAAGGCCTTTCCTCGGCCATTTTCACTTCCAGCCTCATCGCCGGCGAGACTTTTCTCAGCCACCGCGGCTCCGATTGCGGCATCGCCAACATCAACATCGGCACCAGCGGAGCCGAAATCGGCGGCGCTTTCGGCGGGGAGAAAGACACGGGCGGCGGCCGCGAATCCGGCTCTGACTCCTGGAAGGCCTACATGCGCCGTCAGACGGTAACCATCAACTGGTCCGGCGAATTGCCGCTGGCGCAAGGCATTCAGTTCGGTTCCTAACTCCATTGCTTCGCGCCGACCGCCCAGCCGCGCACGACAGTGAGTGGCTTCTGCCTCAACCACCGGCATTTTGTTGACGCAAATGAGCGGGTCTATCGATAGACAGATGCGCTCGCGTAGTAGCCGCTCACTAGCTTGCGCGGCTACGCCTCAAGAGTTTGTCGGCGCGCCTGCCGGGCGCGGAAAGATTCTTTTGCAAACACCACCGCTGGCACACCCGATGCCAGCGCCTCCTGAATCACTTTCCGAAGGCCCTGCTGGCATAAGCGCTGAAGCAGCGGCGTCACTCCTCCAGTTTCCCTGATTCGACAGAATCCTGAATAGCCAACTCCAGTAAACTGAAGGCGTGCCGCATCTGCTACGAGAATGGCCCATCGAAGACAGCCGCCAGGCTTTCCATCGAGCCCAACCCTTCCGCCACGTCGTCATCGACCAATTCCTCGCCGATGACTTCTGTTCCGCCCTCCTCAAAGAGTTCCCCGCCTTCGACCCAAAGCAAGCCCTCAACGAAATGGGACTCATCGGGGCCAAAGCCGTCGTCGAAAAGCTCCCTCAGATCGGGCCTGCCTACCGGCAGTTCGATCAGCTCATCCAATCGCCCGCTTTCCTTACGAAAATCGAAGCCATCACCGGCATCCCGCGCCTGCTCTACGATCCCCACTACTTCGGCGGTGGCACGCACGAGAACCGCCACGGGCAGGACCTCGACATTCACGTCGACTTCAACTATCACCCCAAAACGCAGACCCACCGCCGGCTGAACCTGATCATCTTCCTCAATCCTGAATGGGACGCGAATTGGGGCGGCTGCCTCGAGCTCCACCGCGATCCCTGGGGTCCGCCGGAGGATGACCAAGTGGTCTCCGTCGTCCCGTTGCTGAATCGCTGCGTGATTTTCGAGACCACCGAGACCTCCTGGCATGGCTTCCGCCGCATTCAGCTTGCCGATCAGCGGCTCTCCCGGCGTTCACTCGCCATCTACTTTTACACCGCCGAGCGCCCCGCCGCCGAAACCGCGCCCGCCCACAGCACCGTCTACGTTCCGTGGCGGTTGCCCGAACGCCTCTGCGCCGGACACACGCTGACCGAAGAAGACGTCGCCGCGCTCGATGAACAGTTTTCCCGCCGCAACGAACTGCTGCGCTTCCTGTATGAGCGCGAAAAGGAATTCACCGAAGTCCGCGAGGGATTGCTGACATCGCATTCCTACCGCTTATCGCGCGCACTGATGGCACCAGCGATTTTGGCGAAGAGTTTGGCGAAGAGACTGGGGAAGGGGAAGAATGGTAGCGCTAAGGAGAATCGAACTCCTATTTAGGCCTTGAGAGGGCCCTGTCCTAACCGTTAGACGATAGCGCCACGCTGGGAAATCGAACCCCTTGAGTATACCCTGCGATACAATCTGGGAGCAATGCGCAAATCCTTTCTTTTGGCCGCCCTGACGGCCTTGGCCGCCACCCGGCCCGCCGACCTCGCCTTCGAGAAACGGACGCTCGACCTCGGTGGCAACGAAACTGCCGCCATCGCCGACCTGAATGGCGACGGCAAACTCGACATCGTTTCCGGAGAAAACTGGTACCAGGGGCCCGCCTTCGCCAAACATCGCTTCCGCGATATCGAATACGCCAACAACTACATCGACAACTTCTCTGACCTGCCAGCTGATTTCGACGGCGATGGCCGTACCGACATCGTCTCCTGCGCCTGGTTCGGTAAGTCGCTCACCTTCTGGAAGAATCCCGGCCCCGCCCAGGCCAGGTGGAAGCCCCAATTCATTCAGGAGGGTTTCAACGTCGAGTTCTGCTTCCTGGTCGACCTCGACAACGACGGCAAGGCGCTCGAAATTCTGCCGCAGTTTGGCAATGTGGACGCCCCCATGAGCTGGTACGAGTACAAAGGGGGCCGATGGATTCGCCATCAGGTGGCCGGGAAAAGCTTCGGCCACGGCATCGGTGTGGGCGACGTGAATGGCGATGGCCGCAACGACATTCTTACGCCTACCGGCTGGTTCGAGGCTCCAGCTGACCCGCGTACCGGCACCTGGATTCAGCACGATGACTTCGTCCCCATGGGCTTCAAGGCCCTCAGCTTCATCCACGTGCTCGACGTCAACGGCGACAAAAAGCCGGACGTGATCGCCGGCAACGCACACGACTATGGCCTGCTCTACCTCGAAAATCAGGGCGATGGGAAATGGAAGAAATTTATCATCGACGAAAGCTGGAGCCAGCCCCACGCGGTGACCCTCGTCGACTTAAACAAAGACGGCAAAATGGACATCCTGACGGGCAAGCGTTACATGGCCCACAACGGCAAGGACCCTGGCGAGCGCGAGCCGCTGGGCATTTACTGGTACGAGAGCATCGTCATACCGGGCAAGCCGGTCGATTGGGCGCGCCACGTCGCCGACTTCAGCACGCGCACCGGTGCCGGTATGCAGATCCCGGTCGCCGACCTCGATGGCGACGGCGACCTCGACTTTGTCACGCCCGGCAAAAGCGGACTTTACCTCTTCGAGAACAAAAGCAAATGATCACCAGACGCATCTTAATCGGGGCCCCCGCCGTCCTGCTGGCGCAATCGCCCAGTGACGAACTCCGCGTCGCCTTCATCGGCGTTGGCAGTCGAGGCAGCGCTTTGCTGGCCGCGATGCTCAAGGCCAAAGGCGCACGCGTCATCGCGATTGCCGACTTGGATGAGGCGCATCGTAGTGCCGCTGCCGCCAGTGTCACCGCGGCCGGACAGCCCGCGCCCGCCCTTTACGCGGACTTCCGCAAGATGCTGGACGAGCGCAAGGAGATCGACGTAGTGGTGATCGCCACACCCGTCGACACGCACAAGATGATTGCCATCGCCACGCTCGAAGTCGGCAAGCATGTTTATCTTGAGAAGCCCGTGGCACTCAGCCCGACTGAATGCGCGCAAGTCGAAACGGCGGCCAAGTCGGCCAAAGGCATTCTGCAACTCGGCTTTCAGCTCCGGCACGATCCGGCGCACGCCGCGTCGATGGAACATTTGAAAAGCGGCGCGCTCGGCAAAGTGATCTACCTCCACGCCCACCGCCACACCGGCGATCTGCCACACACCTCTGACTGGTACTTCGACCGCAAACGCTCCGGCGACATCATTGTGGAGCAAGCTTGCCACATCATCGATCTGATGGTGTGGGCGGCGGGCGGCGCGCCTCTGACGGCCTATGGCTCGGGCGGCATCAACTTACTACGCGACGATCCGCCGGGCCGCAACATACTCGACAACTACAGCGTCATTTATGAATGGGCGGACGGCAAAAGGCTCAACTTCAGCCAGCTCTACTTCGACCCGCCCGGTTTCGCCGGCATCAAGGAACGCGTCTACGCCGAACGCGGCGCCATCGACCTCGCCACCGGCACCGTCTACCATCTGGACAAAAGCCCCAATACCAAACTCGACTTTGCCCCCGGCGACAGCACCCTCCTTTCGCTGGAAGCCTTCCTCGATAACGCCCGCGGTAAAAAGACGCCGCTGAATAACATCGGCAGCGCTCGCCAATCCACCCTGGTCGCCATCATGGGCCGCATGTCGATTTACGAGAAACGCATCGTCAAGTGGAGCGAAGTCGCCAAGGCATGAGGCGGTTCGTCGATCCGTTCCGCTCCGAACGGCATCCCATTGCCAGCCCCATTTGCGGTGGAGCACGACCTGGGCTTGGCCGCACGTGACGCCACGCTCTTGGCTACGGAATGGGGCCGAATCGGCGTTGGCCCGTGCCACGCTCGGCGTGCTGGCCTCCCTGCCCCGCCGGCCCTCTCTTGCGCTCGCGTTGAACCTCGCCAGAGCCTTTGACACGGTCGCCCCACGCCTGCGGCGGGCCGCCCGCGAGAACTTGCTGCGCGCCGGTTACACCCAGCCGGAGCCCATCATCGATGGGGTCTTTGTCTCGCTCGGCAGGTTACTGCACAGCTTTGCGAACTTACCTTCAATCAACAAGGGCAACGTCCGCGAGTGGATTGATTATGAGGGTTTTGAGCACTACGAGGAAGCTAAGCGCCGAGGCAAGGGCGTTCTCTTTGCGACGGGGCACTTAGGGAACTGGGAGTTGTCTGCTTATGCGCACGCCTTACTTACGGAGCCTATGCGGATCGTGGTGCGGCCGCTGGACAATACCCGGCTCGACCGCTTCGTGGCCGCGCGCCGGGCGCTATCCGGCAATGGCGTGATTGAAAAGAAGGATTTCGCCCGGGGGTTACTGCGAGCGCTGCGGGCCAACGAGCCGGTGGGCATTCTGGTGGATCAGAACGCGCTTTTGAACGAGGGCATCTTTGTGGATTTCTTTGGTACGCCGGCTTGTACGTCACCGGTGTTTGCGAAGATCGCGGCGCGCTCCGGGGCGGCGGTGCTGCCGGGCTTTGCGGTGTGGCGCGGAGATCGTTTTGTCCTCAAGTTCTATGCGCCGCTGGAACTGACGGGGGAAGAGGGCGCGGACACGCAGCTGATCCAGCAAGCGGTGGAGCGGGCGATCCGCGAATTTCCGGATCAGTGGTTGTGGATCCACCGGCGCTGGAAGACGCGGCCGTAGCCGCAATTCGACCTCACCTCTTTGTATACGTTAGTCGTATACTAGGTTTATGGCGACGGTTGATCCGCTAGAGAGTTGCACCGGGTTTGACTGGGACGAGGCTAATACCCACAAGAACTGCGAACGGCATGAAGTGACTCCGGAGGAAGCCGAGGACATTTTCTTTCGTCAGCCATTGGTGGTGCGCAGCGATGTTCGCCATGCGAAAACCGAGAAACGCTATTACGCACTGGGCCAGACAAGAGCCGGACGGAGGCTGTTTGTTGTCTGCACCATCCGGCGCGAACTGATACGAGTGATTTCAGCCAGGGACATGAGCAGGAACGAAAAGGAGATCTACGCGAGACATGAAGAACATTCCTGAATTCAAGAACGAAACCGCCGAGCGAAACTTCTGGGCCACAGCGGATTCGACGGAGTACGTGGATTGGCCATCGGCAAAGCCCAAGAAGCTTATTCACCTCAAACCGTCGCTCAAGACGATCTCCTTGCGTTTACCGGTCTCCATGATCGAAGATCTCAAAATACTGGCGAATCGCCGCGATGTCCCGTATCAATCTTTGCTCAAGGTCTTTCTGGCAGAGCGTTTGGCGCGGGAACGGCAGCCGCCGTCAGAGCGCGTTTGAATCGCCTGAACGCGGCCTGGCGCGTTGGGCCAGATAGTGTTGATCGAGAGCCTGACGCACCAGAGTCTTGATGACGGCTTGGCGGCTGACGTTGAGTTCGAGGGCAGCCTGATCGAGCTCGTGCAGCATGCCGGCGGTGAGGTCGACATTGACGCGCTGAACCGGCTGAACCGGCTGAACCGAAGGGACACTACTGCCTCATCGACGGTACACGACTTTGCCGTCCAGCACGGTCAGCACGGGCTCGATTTTGGCGATGTCGTCTTCGGGGCATTTCAGATAGTCGCGATCGAGGATCACCATGTCAGCTAACTTACCTACCTCGATCGATCCTTTCACCTTTTCGCCAAATTGACGGTGAGCTCCCCAGATCGTATACATGCGCAGCGCCTCTTCGCGGCTTACTCGCTCTTCCGGATAAACGGCCGTCCCCTCGGTTGTCTTGCGCGTAACACTCGTCCACAAGCCCATAAAAGGGTTATACGGGTTCATTGACGCATTCTTGTCGTGGCCAATCATGTGGTCCGAACCACCGGCCACCAACAAACCCGCCTGCAAGTAAGAGCGCAACGGAAAGAAGTACCGCATGCCCGGCAATCCGAATACCTTCGTCAAGGCGGGCGCGTCGAAATAGAGCCACGCCGCTTGAACATCCTCCAGCATCCCCAGCTTCCTGGCCAAGGCAATTGATTCCGGATTCTGAAAGCTCCCATGAATGACGTGGGCGCGCGTCGGGGCAATCGGAAATTCTTTATCGATTCGTTCGAGCGCGGCCAGAAAGCCGTCAATCGCCGAGCCACCCTGGGCATGGGAAGCTAACTGCCACCCACGCGACCGCGCCTCACGCAATAGGGTGTAAAGCTTATCCGGAGTCGAGAACAACTGCCCGCGATCATCCGGATTCGTCATGCCATAGAGCTGCTTTCCGTAAGCACCGTAAGGCGCGCGCTGATAAGCCGTGCCGATCGTCATGCCGCCGTCCATGTTCACTTTGAAGGCTCCAAACTTGAGCCAATCGTCGCCCGTATTCGTTGTAAACTTCGCCGCCCGCACTTCGGCGAGTAACTCCTCCAGCGGCCGGTTGATGTCGTGCCACCAAGTCATGGCCACCCGCACCGGTAATTTCTTTTGCGCGTGTAACTGCTGATACAGCGCAATCTCGTCGTGGTCCGCGCCACCCTCACCCACTGAAGTCAACCCCGCCCGCGCATAGCGTTGCAGCATCTTCTCTAACGCGGCCAACTTCTCGGCGGAAGTAAAGGGCACGGCTGGTTTCAAATGCCCCTGCAGCAGAATCGAGGCATTCTTCAAAATGCCATTCGGCTCGCCATCGGGGCCCTTCACGATCTCCCCCTGCGGCGGATTCGGCGTGTTCCGCGTAATGCCGCACTTACGCAGCGCGAACGAATTCAGCACGGACACGTAACTCACATCGAACATCACGGGATGCTCGCGTACGATGTCGAGTAACTCCTTGGTAGCCATGCGCTGTTCCACCAAACGCGTGGGAAACGTGCGAGGAATCACAATCCATTCGCCCTTGGGTACCAGCCTTTGCTGCTCTTCCAGATAACGCCGGACATCGGCGTAGGACCGCAGACGCGGCAGCGGCGTCCGCTCCTCACTCAATCCCGCTTCAAGCGGATGCACATGGCTATCGATCAAGCCTGGAATCACCATCTTGCCGCCCAGGTCGATCGCGGCGGTGCCCGGCCCGCGTTGCGCCGCCAGCAGTTCCTTCGAAGTCCCGGCCGCCACAATACGATTGCCCTTCACGGCCACCGCCTCGTGGATGGCGAACTTCGCATCCACCGTCAACACCCGCCCGTTGTAGAGCAACAAATCGGCATCGGCGCTCAACATCAAAACCGCTAGCAGAGGTCCCATGTGTAGCAGAGTACACTGATCGGGTATGCTGCGACGCACCTTTATTCCGGCGGCGATGGCTTCGCGGGCGCTGGCTCAGCAGAAGCCCCCAGCGCGTCGATCCTATCGCTTCGCCGCCAATCGGCGACTCGGGCGTTCGTACCGGGCCCCATGGAACCACCCCGCCGGAAGCCATGCGTAAACGCTAGAAAAGATTGGCTTTAGAGCCGATGGCCCGCCGTAATCATTAACGCAGGTTAATCAAAAGCCTAGGTTCGATCCCCGGCCCCTATAGTGTAAAATAATGAGGAAGTTGGAAATTATGTCTCCGGTTCAAAACGGGATTACCCCCATGGAAAAGCAAGTACAACAACAACAAAATATTCAAGAAGCTTTTCTGAATAACGCTCGCAAGGAAAAAATCTACCTCACCATCTACCTGATGAGTGGCGTGAAGCTTTCTGGCCGCATCAAGAGTTTCGACAAGTACTCGGTCATTCTTGAAGCCAACAACCAGGAACAGCTAATCTTCAAGCACGCCATCTCCACTGTGGTGGTTTCCCGCACCACTGGCCACTCTGGAATGCAGGCCGCCGTCGGCCAAGCTGTCGGCGCGGGTGGCCCGCACCCGGTGCCAGGTGCTCCGCCGGTCGAAGCCGGAGAACGCTAGCCAAACTGCCCCTGCCAGCCAAAGAAAACGCTATTTTGATCGGGCTGCACGTCAAGCGCCGCCCGTCCGCCACTCACTCTCACGCGGACGATACCACTCCTGATGAATCACTCGATGAGTTAGCCGGACTGGCCGAAAGCGCCGGTGCCACCGTGGTTGACCGTCTTTTGCAATCGCTCAGTTCCCCCGACACGGCCACCAAAATCGGCTCCGGCAAACTCGCGGAAGCGCAAGCGCTCGTGGCGATGCACCAAGCCCACACCGTCATCTTCGACGGCGACCTTTCCCCTTCCCAGCAGCGTAATCTCGAAACCGCGCTCGAATGTAAAGTGATTGACCGCACGCAGCTGATCCTCGACATCTTCGCCAGCCGCGCGCGCACCCGCGAAGGGCAGTTGCAAGTTGAGCTTGCACAGCTCAATTACATGCTGCCGCGTCTCTCCGGGCAAGGCATCGCACTCTCGCGGCTCGGCGGCGGCATCGGTGCCCGTGGCCCCGGCGAAACCAAACTCGAAACTGACCGCCGCCGGATCGGCCATCGCATCGCCAAAATCAAGCGCGACATTGAGCACGTCCGCGCCGGCCGCGCCATTCAGCGCCACCAACGCCAGAATCGTCCGCTGGCCACCATCTCCCTGGTCGGCTACACCAACGCCGGCAAGTCAACCCTCTTCAACCTCCTCACCAGCGCGGCCGTCGAAGCCGACGCCCGCATGTTCGCCACGCTCGACCCCACTGTGCGCCAACTCGTGCTGCCCTCGAAGCGTAAGGTTCTCTTCTCCGATACCGTGGGCTTCATCCGCGGCTTGCCCACCACTCTCGTCGACGCTTTCCGTGCGACGCTCGAAGAAGTCGTCGAAGCCCGCTTGCTGCTCCATGTCGTCGACGCCTCGTCGCCTCACGCGCCCCTACTCGTTTCCCACGTCCTCAAGGTGCTGGAGGAGATTGACGCTGCCCAAACGCCCCAGTTACTGGTGCTCAACAAGATCGACCGGCTGCCAGACGGCCTCGCGGACGTTGCCAGCGTCGCCCGGCGTGTTCTCGGCGATGCCCGTGCCGAACACTCCCCCGACGCCGTCGCCGTCTCCTCACTCACCGGCCAGGGCTTCGATCAACTCGTTACCCGTATCGACCAACTGCTCTCGCTAGACCCCGTGGAGCCCGCCACCTTCCGCATCAACGCCGCCGACGGTGCTGCGCTGCACGTCTTACACGAACGCGCCAAAGTCGTCGCCACCAGCTACGATGGCACCGACGTGATCCTCGAAACCGAAGCCCCCGAGAGCGTCCGGCGCGAGCTCTCCAGCTACCTGACTGACTAAACCTCTTAAGCCGTCGGCGGCGCGCCCCACATTCGCTTCACGAGCCCGTCCACGCGCGGATGATGCATCAGGTTCACACTCCGGATGACGGCTCCAGAATAAAACAGGAGCGGCACGAATTGTTTCGCAATACCCGCCGATGCGCGGGCCAAGTGCCACCATCAGGGTCAATCGCTAAGCGTGACCCGGACGCAGCCGTTCGATCACCGCACTGACAATCGCCTTCCCCCGGTCATACGCGTCCACGTAAGCCGACTTCCGCTCCTGCCGCGAATACGCATAGCCTGACCGGTATAACCGCTCAAAGCTCTGGCCCATCACATAGGTCCCTGCATAAGCGACCGCCGCTTTCGGAATCAAACCGCCGCCCAAGGGAATCTTGCCGATCAGTTCGCGCGCAATAGCCCGCCAGCCAAACGCACCAGCGATGATGGAGGCGATCTCGCCGCGTTGCTCCTTGTATCCGACTGGACGATCGCTCGCCGCAGCCAGCAAAAACGCCAGCCGTACCTGATTCGCCGTCAGCACCGCCGTATCCGAAGCAAATTCGCCCAGCGCCCAACCCAGGCCCAGTAACGGCGCGATGTTCGGCACCGCCGTCGCAATCGAGAACAAAGCGTTCTCCCGCGACACAGCATGGATTGCCCGCCTAGCCACCTCCGCTCGAAACGGCGGAAAGTTGCGCGCCAAGGCCAGTGCTAAATCGTCGTGCGCGTCCAGCACCGCCTTCACCATCTGCCCCGGATTCGCCGCCACAAAGTACACGCCATGCTCGCTCCGCGCGAGGCCTGGCTCGAAGATCTCAATATCGAAAGGCCCCTCGTGTTTCGAAGCCCGGAAAATTTGGCGCGCCGCCGTCCGGCGCTTATCCACGGACAGCGTCGCCGGCAAGATATAGTTTTCCAGCGCCCGGAAGAATGTCTCATCGTCCGCGTGCAAACCAATGCGGAACGGTTTTTCCGCCGATTCCCGCACCGTAGAGGGATTTAGATTCGTCACCGCTTGCTTCACTTGCCCGAGAAAATTCATCGTCGCTCCTGCTTCCACGCCGGAAAACGACTGACAGAACGCCGCTCCGGGGATGAGCCACGCCCACAATCTCGTAGTCGATCACTGGCGAGAAATAGCGTAGCACCGTTGCATTGGACGGATGAAAATCCAGTGCGGGTGCAACAAAGTAAAGCCGCGGACTCGCCTTCGCCAACGCCCGCCCCGGAAAGTATCCCCGCGCCGTAAATTCGTCCCGCCGCGCGTGCCAATCCACTCGCATCCAGTAGTCCAGCGCCTGCAACGGCAAATGGATATCCTCGCTCGCCTTCAATTCCAGCACCGCCAGCCGCCCACTGCGCTCGGCCGCCAGCAGATCGATCACATCGCGATCATTGGCGGCAAAAGCGGGCACCTGGCCATATACCGGATCGCTCAGGTTCGGGTGAATCAGTTCGATGTTCTGCCTCACCTGATCTTCCAGCCGCCTCTCCGGCCCCAGATGAGGGCGCGGACGGGCGTCCACCCAAGGCGTTTCCAAGGCTCGTTGCAGATTGCCGTTGTCCAGCAAGTCCACCGGCTCTTCCATGCCCTCGGCGTCATAACAGTAGAGCGCCGGTTCAAAGCGGGCCCGGTCAAGATAGCGCAAGCGCAAGGCGGTCGTGAGGTGCTGGTCAACGGGGACGAAGATCGCTAAGCCACCCACCACCGCGTTCTTTTCATGGCGGCGGCAGTGGTCATGCCAGATCAACCCAAAGCTCAGTACGGCGTCCACATCGGAGAGTGGCGTGGCCAGAATCGCGGCCCAGGCCGTGTTGCCCCGGCGCAAGAGCGCGCGGGGGTAAGCGGGCGACAGGCTATGCTGCAAGTCCGCGCCGGTCGACAGCTCCGCCATGGTCCAGCCAGGAAAGCGTCGCGCCAATGATCGGCGCAGTTGCTCAAGATACACCGTTCTCACCGCCGTCACCTGACGGTGGCGCTGTAGCCCTGAGTCGCGGTCCACCACCTCCAGCGTCCGCGCCTTGCCGAAAAGTCCCCGGCACTGCAGCCGCACTCTTCCGCTGCCCGCTCGCTCAAACGACGTCACCGTGTGCGCCACACTCCGGTGGTCATTCCAGGCGTGCAAGGCGAGGCTGCCTCCGCGCTCCGTCAGTGTATAAGAATCCCACATCAGGTCAAACGGTTCCTGTCCCGGGTCGAGGAGCGTGGGGCGCTTCAGTTCACGCAGCAAAACAAACAATTCGTCGGTCATTGGCATCTTGGTCTTCGCCTTCCGTAGAATAGTGGTTTGTCGGTCACTGAAAATCTCATAAATTTTGAAAAAAAGATTTTGCTCGCCTGCCAGAGGGCAAATCGTGCTAGGTCGGAAATCACCCTGATTGCCGTCAGCAAGGTCTTCCCGGTCAGCTGCCTCATTGAGGCCTATCACGCCGGTGCCCGGGACTTCGGTGAGAATTATGTTCAGGAATTCGAAGGTAAATGGCCGGAAGCAAGTCAGTTACCAGGCGCGCGATTCCACTTCATCGGGCACTTGCAGTCGAATAAGGCGCGTCGCGCGGCAGATATGTTTCATTGTATTCAAACAGTTGACTCGCTAAAAGTCGCTCAACGCTTGAATGAAGGTCCCCATCCGCTAGATATATATGTCGAAGTCAAGCTCTCCGAAGAGCAATCGAAGGCCGGTGTCGCACCGGACGAACTCGGCGCACTCATCGACGGTATCCGCACCTGCCCCAACCTCCGGCTGCGCGGTTTGATGACCATGCCTCCTTGGTCTGAAGATCCCGAACTCGCCCGGCCCTACTTCTCTCGCCTCAGGCAACTGGCCCAGCGACACTCCCTCGCCGGGCTCTCGATGGGCATGTCGCACGATTTCGAGGTCGCCATCGAGGAAGGTTCCACGATGATCCGTGTCGGCACCGCCATCTTCGGCAAGCGGTTGAAGCCGCCAAACCCGTGATCTGGCTCGCACCCACGGGCCACTCCGGTGTCGCCCACTACGCCCGAATCCTCCACGCAGCCACGCCTCCCATTCCGGGCGTCACTGTCTTCCACTTAGGGAACAATCAACTTCACCAGCCCATCTACCAACGGCTCATTTCCCTCGAAGACCCCAAGCGCGTGGTCATCCTGCACGACGCCGTCCTCCACCATTTCATGCTGGGTTCCCTCTCTCGCGAAGCCTACATCGACGAATTTGTCTACAACTATGGCGAATGGCAACGCGAATTGGCCCAGGACCTTTGGTCCCGCCGATCCCACTCCGGCAGCGCCCCCGAGTACTTCGCCTATCCCATGCTGCGCCGCGCCATGGCGGCCGCCCACCTCGTCATTGTCCACAACCCCGCCGCCGCCCGCCTCGCCCGCGAACACGGTGCGGCCCAGGTGGAACTGATCCCTCACTTCATCGAGTGCCAGCCGTCAGTCCCGGCACAAGACATTCTCGCGTGGCGCGCGAGCCAGGGCCTCCACCCGAACACTTGCCTCTTCGGCGTCTTCGGACACCTGCGTGAATCGAAGCGCGTGCCCGTCATTGTCCGCGCCATCGCCCAACAGCCGCCGGCCACGGCCGCCTTGCTGGTACAAGGCGAATGGGGCTCGGACACGCTGCGAAATTCGCTGGAACCGCAGGGAGTCATCCGCGTTGGCGCAGTCCCCGAAGCCATGTTCCAACTGCTCATCGCCGCGGTCGATGTTGGCGTCAACCTGCGTTATCCCTCGGCCGGCGAGTCTTCGGGAGTGCTGGCGCGCCTGATGGCCGCCGCCAAACCCGTTATCGTCACGCGCGGCGAAGAGCTCAGCCACCTGCCTCCCCACATCGTCTGGCCCATATCGCCTGACCCCGGCGAATTAGAATCACTCGCGTGCGCCATGGCCTATTTGGCCCAGCACCGCACGGCCCGGCGAGAGATGGGCCGCGCCGCCCTCGCCTACGCTCAAGCGAGTTGCGCGGTCGAAGTACTGGGCCTCCAGCTATCGATGCGGCTCTCCACCGTTTGACGAGCACCCCAACTGGGCGCTATCGTTGAAAGGTATTGAAGACATTGGGCGCCGTAGCCAAGTGGTAAGGCAGCGGTCTGCAAAACCGTTATTCACCAGTTCGATCCTGGTCGGCGCCTCCAACCTTCTTCCTCTCCCCAGCCTTCCCTGGGTCAATCCTTTCCCCCTCGCCTTCGGGATAGTACACCACCCGCACCCGCGACCTCTTGGCGGATCTTGCGCAGGAAACCGCGGATCTCTTTCTGAGAACTTAGGGTAGGGCGTCGAAGTTTCTCACACTCTTGAACGACCATGCCGATGACCGCCATGCTTGTGCATGGGCCATAGAGGGTGGGGGTATTCGTACCCCCCTAGTTTACGGAGGTTCCAGATGACTGCCGTAACTTAATGTAAAATCGAGGCGATGCTTCGATGAAAGGGAGAGATCCGGGGTAGGAGCGTCTGTGTCCCCGATCTTCCGGCGCTCGGATGCGCGTAATTGGCCCCGTTCTTCCTGCTGCCGTTCTTCGTCCGTGAAAAAGACTTTGTGGCGGCTTTCCGATGGGGCCGCGACCCCATTGATCTCGAACGCAAATAGACTGAGCAAGCCCTTGCCTGCCCACGGGGTTCTGGACTCCTAGCTAGCTTGGCTTGCCGTCGTGCGGCGAGGACGGAGTTGGGGAGTTGAATCCAATGACGGTCGAGGTCGAGGTCGGCGATGGGGAAGGATTCGTAGTCGATGTCGGTGTAGAGATTCGGGGTCGTTTGCATGTAAGCCTCCGAGTGTAAGTTAGCATGGCGCGGCAAGGAATTAGGGCGCGCATTTGGGGTAAGTGGTTGCGGTGCAGGGAGTTAGGGAATTGTAAGTCGGCGTGACCGGTTATTGGGGTTGGTCATTTGGGATTGGCCATTTGGGGTTGGCGAACGGCGGATGGAACTTGCCGCGCTTCACTCTGGGGCAGGAGCCGCCTACTCTCGATGAGGCATAGGCTCTCAAGTTCAACGAAACGCGGGCGGGCGGGTCCCCTGACCAAGGTCCCCTGAGCCGCCCAACCAAAGGTCACAGTCGAAATGCGGGCTGGCTGGGAGCGAGGGGGGTACGTGAGGTGGCACCCTTTTCACTTTTGGGGGAATCCCCCATTTCTCCTTTCCCTTTTACACCTTGCGGCCAACCAGCTTGGAGATCGGTATACGAGGGTCTTTGACACCGATCCTGTAGACACCGATCCTGTATGAATTTTACAATAAATTTTATCCCGCTTGACTATTCCCCTCCCAATCGTGCGATAATCCAGCCTTAAATGTCCCGTCGGTCCAAGAATCGATTCATCATTAAATACCAAATGATTTACTCATTAAGTCTTCGTAATCCGGGGGGGGGCTCCTCTTAGCCCTCTTTGCGCTTAGCTGTTTCGCGCAGCCATCCAAAGAGTACATCCGGCTCGGCGGACGCGTCATTGCCATCGAATCTCCGGCGGGCGGTAACGCCGCCAGTTATCTTACTAGCGACATCGCGACCCAGGGCAGTTGGACCTCGGCGCATGGCCAATTGGGATACAAGATCGCCTCGTACGGCGACATTTATTCTTCGCCTCCGGCCGGGGTCGCAGTTAGCCTTCTCGGCGCCATTGTCGTTCCCAACGTGTATGAGTGGTCCAACGCTTCCACCGATATACGCGCTCTCATCAAACCGGGCAACAGTGGGCAAAGGATTGTGTCGGCATGGTACACCGATTCTAATAATTTCACCTTCGATCTGGATCTCAACTTCGCCGATACCGCTTTCCACAATGTCAGTTTATATTTTTACGATATCGATGGGGTCCGCGCGCAGACGGTGGGAGTGTTGGATGGCGACAATCCGGCCATTGTGCTCACCAGCAATCAATTG